>NZ_JAHBRX010000001.1:3632857-3938571 GCF_018398335.1 Chelatococcus sp. HY11 | reverse complement strand
CCTGGTCGGAAGCCGCGGCCTCGTCCAGGCGCGCAGATCGCGCCGGCAGATCATCGAGCTTCGGCGGCGCGAAATAGGCGCGGATGCGGTCGATCTCGGTTTGCGGCAGCGTCAGCCGCCCCTGCGCGCGGATGGCCTCATATTCTGCCTCGACCTGGCGGGAGATTTCCTCCGTGCCGGCCTCGTGCAGGAGGATCTTGACCCGCGCCTTGTATTTGTTGTCGCGGCGGCCGAACAGGTTGTAGACGCGCAGGATCGCCTCGCAGTAGCTGAGCAGCTCCGCCTCCGGCAGGAAGTCGCGCAGCTTCTTGGCGATGAAGGGCGAGCGCCCCAGCCCCCCACCGACATAGACGCCGAAGCCGATCTCGCCGGCGTCGTTCCGCCTCACCTCCAGGCCGATGTCGTGGATCTGGATCGCCGCGCGATCGTCCGGCGCGGCGGATACCGCGATCTTGAACTTGCGCGGCAGATAGGTGAATTCCGGGTGCAGAGAGGACCACTGGCGCAGGATCTCGGCATAGACACGCGGATCCGCCACCTCATCGGCCGCAGCGCCCGCGAAATGATCCGCCGAGACATTGCGGATGCAGTTGCCCGAGGTCTGGATGGCATGCATCTCCACCTCGGCCAGCGCGCTCAGCACATCCGGCACATCCTTCAAGTTGATCCAGTGGAACTGCAGGTTCTGCCGGGTCGTGAAATGGCCATAGCCGCGATCATAGCGGCGGCCGATATCGGCAAGCCGTCGCAATTGCCGCGGGGTCAGGGTGCCGTAGGGGATGGCGATCCGCAGCATGTAGGCGTGGAGTTGCAGGTAGAGCCCATTCATCAGCCTGAGCGGCTTGAACTCGTCTTCCGTCAACTCACCGCTCAGGCGCCGGGCGACTTGATCGCGGAATTCCTCGACGCGCTCGGTCACGAACTGACGGTCGAATTCATCATAACGATACATCGTTCAATTCCTTGCTCGTCTGTTTCCGAGCGGAGCCTATCCGCAACAGACGGACTTGATCCGGCAGCCTCAGACCACCGCGCCTTCGGCGATACGGTGCAACGTGCTGGCTGTCGGGCCGCCCGCTGCGCGAATGACCTCCCGCAGGAGAACCGGCACGCGGCCACCATCCACGTCCCTCACCTCGACCAGATAGGGCTCGACCACGATGTTATGCTGGGCCGCCTCCAGCCCACGCGCATTGAGGGCTGCTTCCGCCTCGGCATCATCCGCCACGGCCGCCTCGCGGATATCGCGCGACCAGCCGCCGTCCGCCTTCAGAAAAACGACCCATCCGGTATCGAGGGCATTGGCCGTGACCACCTTGGGACCGGCCTTCTTGGCATCGCGCTTCATGGCATTACACGTTCTGGGAGATAAGGGATTTCTGGGAAACGCGGGATGTCACGCCGGCCGGACACCAGGCCTCGGCGGCAAACCGCTCACCCGCGCCTGCCCCGTGGTTCACCGCATCGCCGACGAGGATCATGACCGGGCCTTTGACGTCGTTACGTGTGGCGAGCGCCCCGAGCTCGGCCAATGTGCCGGAGAAGATGCGGCGCTCGGTGCGTCCCGCATTCTCGACGGCCACCACGGGGGTCGCAGGGAAAACCCCCTCGGCCTCGAGCCGCCGACCCACATCGCCGGCCACACTGGCGCCCATGTAGACGGCAATCGTGCCACCCGTTCTCGCAACCTCGGCCCAACCCGCCGGCTCCGCGCCATCGGCGCCGTGGCCGGTCGCGAAGGCGAGCGCGGACGAAACGCCCCGCAGCGTCAGCGGAACACCGGCATCCGCGGCTGCCGCCAGCGCCGATGTGACGCCGGGCACGATCTCATGGCGGATACCTGCGGTGCGGAGCGCGGCCAGTTCCTCACCCGCCCGGCCGAACACCAGGGGGTCGCCAGCCTTGAGGCGAGCAACCTGCTTGCCCTCGCGGGCGAGCCGCACGAGGAGCGCGTCAATCTCATGCTGGGGAACGGAATGGTGCCCCTTGGCCTTGCCGACGGAAATACGCTCGGCGTCGCGGCGGCCCATCTCGACGACCTCGGCGGGCACGAGGCGATCATGGACGATCACGTCAGCCTGCTGGAGCAGGCGCTGCGCCCTCAAGGTGAGCAGATCCGTCGCGCCGGGGCCCGCGCCGATCAGCCAGACCACGCCTTCATTGGCCGTAAAGCTCTCGCCCAGCACGGACAGCGCGGCGCGACGGGCGCCGGCCAGATCGCCGGACAAGGCGAGGTCGGCGCTGCGGCCATCGAACAGACGGGCCCAGAAACGCCGGCGATGGCGCGCGGTGCCAAGGGAGGCAATGACGGCACCGCGCAGGGAGGCGGCAAGCTCGCCGAGCCTGCCGAACTCGGGCGGCAGCAGCATTTCGATGGCCGCACGCACGCGCTGGGCGAGTACCGGCGCATAGCCATCGGTCGAGATCGCCACCGCCACGGGAGCGCGATCGACGATCGCCGGCACCGCGAAGTCGGACAGATGCGGCCGGTCGACCACATTCACGGGCACGCCGGCCTGCCGCCCCAACGCCGCCAGAGCCGCGTCCTGCGCCTCGTCATCGGTCGCCACGAAGAGAAGCGCGGCGCCATCCACATCCGCCAGCGTCAGGTCACGGGCCACATGCGGGATGCCATGCTCATGGGCGAAGGCAGCCAGTTCACCGTCGATATTCGGCGACACAAGCGTAAGCCGCGCCTCGCTCCGCACGAGGAGGCGCAACTTCGCGAGCGCGGGCTCCGCGCCGCCAGCCACGACCACGGCCTTGCCGGCAACGTCATAGGATACGGGAAAGAAGCGCAAGCGAGGCAAATCAACACCGAATGACCGTAAAATTTATAAATTACGATAACACGCGTAAATAATAATAAAAATACAAATTTTAGACGTATTTTAAGGAACGCCGTGCGCTGGATCCTCGTCGCTCCGATCCCTCCCCTCACGGGAGGGATCATCCCCCCTTCCCGGCGTCGCGGCAGGCCGTTCCTGACGTTCAACTAACGCTAGGCGGTCGGAAACAGGCGCGCCTTCAGGATATGCAGGCCAACGCGTTCGCCGGGTGCGAGCAGCTTGCCGCTGGGCAGCTCGACCTCGACCGATGCCGCGCCGACATCCGTCAGAACCTCGGCACGACGGCCATTCGCCGTGCGACGAACCGCCACGACGGTCCCGCCGAGCACCCCGCCCTCGTCGCACCGGGTCAAGGCCAGGTTCGACGGTCGCAGATACAGGGCGGCCGGCCCTTCCGGCGCGTCAGCCACGTCCGCTTCCAGCGGCGCGTCGCCAAAGAAGATGCGGCCAGCGCGCACGGCCACCGGGAGGCTGACGGTGTCCCCCACGAAGGACATCACGAAAGCAGACGCGGGGTTTTCGTAGACCTCATCGGCGGAACCGACCTGCTCCAGCCGCCCTTTGTTGAGGATGGCGACCCGGTCGGCAAGCTCCATCGCCTCATCCTGGTCGTGAGTCACGAAAACAGTGGTATGGCCGGTTCGATCATGGATCTCACGCAGCCAGCGGCGCAGATCCTTGCGCACCTTGGCATCGAGGGCGCCAAAGGGCTCGTCGAGCAGGAGCACGCGCGGCTCCACCGCCAGCGCCCGCGCCAGCGCGACACGCTGCCGTTGCCCGCCCGAGAGCTGGGAGGGATAGCGGCGCTCCAGGCCGCCAAGCTGTACGAGGTCGATCAGCGAGAGCACCCGCTCACGGATCTCGGCCTTGGAGGGCCGCTCCGCGCGCGGCCGCACCTTCAGGCCATAGGCGACATTGTCGAACACCGTCATGTGCCGAAACAGCGCATAGTGCTGGAAGACAAAGCCGACGCGGCGCTCCTGCACCGAGAGGCGCGTGGCGTCGTCATGCCCGAAGAACACCTGGCCTGCACTGGCATCTTCCAGCCCGGCGATGATGCGCAGCAGCGTCGTCTTGCCCGAACCGGACGGCCCGAGCAGGGCGACGAGCTCGCCCGGCGCGATGTCGAGGTCGACGCCTCGAAGCGCCGCGTCCCCTCCGAAATCCTTGGCTATCCCGACAACGCGGATCCCCGCGGGCGGATGCCCCGCCTTAGTGCTGGGTGTCGAGGCTGTTACCATATCGCCATTCGAGAATTGATTTCCCTGCGAGAGTGACAAGGGCGAGGAGAGCGAGGAGCGAAGCAACGGCGAAGGCCGCGACGATGTTATATTCATTGTAGAGAATCTCCACCTGCAGCGGCATGGTGTTGGTAAGTCCCCGAATGCGGCCGGATACCACCGAAACGGCGCCAAATTCCCCCATCGCCCGCGCGTTGCAAAGCAGCACGCCGTAGAGAAGCGCCCAGCGGATGTTCGGCAGCGTCACCGTGCGGAAGGCCGTGAAGCCGGAAGCGCCCAGCGTCAGCGCCGCCTCTTCGTCGCTTGTGCCCTGTTGCTGCATGAGGGGAATGAGTTCGCGCGCCACGAAGGGAAAAGTCACGAAGACGGTGGCGAGAACGATACCCGGAACCGCAAAGATGATCTGCAAGCCTTGTGATTTGAGATAGGGCCCGAGAAAGCCCTGAGCTCCGAAAAGGAGCACATAGATCAGGCCTGCGACCACGGGAGAGACCGAGAACGGCAGGTCGATGAGCGTGATGAGGAAGCTCTTGCCACGAAACTCGAATTTGGTGATGGCCCAGGACGCCGCGATACCGAAGACGAGATTGAGGGGCACGGCGATCGCGGCCACCAGAAGTGTCAGGCGAATGGCGGCCAGCGCATCGGGCTCGCGCAGCGCGGCCCAATAGGTGCCGACGCCGGCCGCGAATGCCTGCGAAAAAACCGCGAGCAGAGGCAGCAGCAGGAACAACGCGAGAAAGCACAGCGTGCCCGCGATGAGCAGCCAGCGGGCTATCGGCGCCTCCGTCGTCGCGACGCGCCTGGCCGCATGCGGCCTCGCCACGCTCCCCGTGGACAGCGTCACGCTTGCCATGGGTGCCTCCCCAATGTCGCCGGGACGATGAAACGGGACTTGGTCGCGCTAGACATGCCCGAACCTCCGCCGGCTCCAGGCCTGAATGAGGTTGATGACGAGCAGGCTCGAAAAAGAGATCACGAGCATGATTAGCGCGATCGCCGTCGCGCCGGCATAGTCGAATTCCTCGAGCTTGATGACGATGAGGAGCGGGGCGATCTCGGACACGTAAGGCAGGTTGCCCGCGATGAAGATGACCGAGCCGTATTCGCCGACGGCCCGCGCGAAGCCCAACGCGAATCCCGTGAGCACCGCCGGCACGAGCGGCGGCAACAGCACGCGCCACACCGTTTGCAAACGGCTGGCGCCGAGCGTCGCGGAAGCTTCCTCAAGCTCCCTGTCGATCTCCTCGATCAACGGCTGAACCGTGCGCACCGCAAAGGGGAGACTGACAAAGACGAGTGCGACGAAGATGCCGAGCGGCGTGAAGGCCACCTTGATTCCGAAAGGCGCCAGCTGCGCACCCACCCAGCCGTTCGGCGCGTAAATGGCGCCGAGCGCGATGCCGGCGACAGCTGTGGGGAGCGCGAAGGGCAGGTCCACCATCGCATCGATCAGCCGGCGACCGGGGAAATGGTAACGGGTCAAAACCCAGGCGATAGCGAGACCGAACACGCTGCCGAAGCCGGCGGCTGCGAGCGACACGCCGAAGCTCGTCCTGAGCGCCGCGAGCGTCCGCTCCTCGGTGATGATGTCGACGATCCCAGCTATGCCGAGCGAGGCTGACTTGAGCGCGAGCCCCGCCATCGGTATGAGGACGATCAACGCCAGATAGATGAGCGTATAGCCAAAAGCGATGCCAAAGCCGGGAAGCGCGCTCGGCGCCCGCCAGTGGCGAAACGATGGACTGCGAGCCCCGGCCGACGTCATCGCTTGGCTCATCGCTTGACCTTCACGATCTGATCAAAGATGCCGCCGTTGTCGAAATGTTCCTTCTGCACCTTCGTCCAGCCCCCAAAGACATCGTCGATCGTGATGAGCTTGATAGCTGGCAAAGCCGCGAGATCCTCCTTGCGCGCGAACTCCCGCTTCGACGGCCGATACTTGTGCTTGGCGATGATCGCCTGCGCTTCGGGCGTATAAAGGAAGTTCAGATAGGCCTCTGCCTGCTTGCGAGTGCCCTTCTTGTCGACGTTGCCGTCCACAAGCGTGACAGGCGGCTCGGCCAGGATCGAAATTGACGGCACGACGATGTCGAATTTGTCGGCGCCGAACTCGGCGGAAGCGAGAAACGCCTCGTTTTCCCATGCGAGCAGCACATCGCCGAGCTCACGCTGGGCGAAGGTGATCGTCGAGCCGCGCGCGCCCGTATCGAGGACAGGCACGTTCCTGAACAGGGCCGCGACGAATTCCTTCGCCTTCTCATCGCTCTTGGTCCGGCCAAGCTCGAAGCCCCAGGCCGCCAGATAATTCCAGCGCGCGCCACCCGAGGTCTTCGGGTTGGGCGTGATCACCTGCACGCCGGGCTTGATCAGATCATCCCAATCCTTGATGCCCTTCGGGTTCCCCTTGCGCACCAGGAAAACGATGGTCGAGGTATAGGGCGAGGAATTGTTGGGAAGGCGCTTCTGCCAATCCTTCGGAATGAGATCCGTGCGATTGGCGATCGCATCGATATCGGCGGCCAGCGCGAGCGTGACGACGTCGGCGTCGAGCCCGTCGATCACCGTCCGCGCCTGCGAACCGGAACCGCCGTGCGAGACCCGGACTGTCAGCTTCTCGCCTGCCTTCTTCTCGTAGTCCGCTATGAACGCGGCGTTGAGCTCGCGATAAAGCTCCCGCGTCGGATCATAGGAGACGTTGAGCAGCACCGTCTCCGCACGCGCTGGCGCAACCGGCAAGGCCGCGGACGCGGCACCGAGCGCCGCGAGCGCCACGACAAACCGGCGCGACAGCTTGAATGTATTCGTCACCATGGCGGCCTCCTCAATCATCCGGCTCGATGGAACCAGTTTGACCGCATTGTTTACGCATATTTCTACATAATCAATATAGAATTTGTGGAATTAATAATTTCACATAAATTATACGTCAAAATGAGCGGTGACAACCCTTCTTCCTCAAGCCCTCCGGACCATCAGTTCACATTATCGAACGCGCGAGCCGCCAACTTGTGCCGAACAATTAAATACATTTAGTGCATGTGAAAAATATAATTCTACATAAACTGTTGACTTTCACCAGAAGGGCCTTATGTATGGAGCCGTCGGATCGGCGAAATCTGGTCCACCGCGGGAATTTGAAAGCAGCTTGCGCCGCGTCACCAAACGCTAAAGCGCCACGAAGTGTCTTCGTGGCTCCGGTCAATGCAGGAGATGCGCATGGCACTTTCTTTCTCGCACCACTCGCCGTCGAGCCAGGCTCCGCGCGCAGCCGGTCATGCCCTCTGCTCCTCCCGAATGTGTCCGTGTCGATGTGACGTCGCAGGCATGTGCTGTCGCAACCAGCGCATCTGACCAGTCATTCCGGACAATCCGAGCAAGAGAGGCGCCACAGCACCGGCGCATAAACATCATGTACGACAGCTATCTCATCGAGGTCGCCGGCCGGCCGGCTGGCATCGTTGCGCGCGATACCCATGGTTATCGCTTCCATGCGTCCGCGCGTCCCTTCTACAGCCTGAACGGTCAGGTCTTTGCCGATCCGTGGGCTGCCCAGAAGGCAGCGCAGCGCCATCTCAACGGGGTCGGACGGCGCAACGTCCCGCACCGTATCGACTGATCCGGGCTGCGTTGAGGACCGCCGCGTCAAAGGCCCTGTTCGGCGACGAAGCAACCCGACGTGGCGGCCCTCCCCACAACCGGCCCATCAAGCATAATCGTGGCAGCATCGCGCGCTTATACTTTCGCAGCACAAGCAATCATTGTAGGGCGGCGCATGTTATTCTGCCGCAAATCCTATGAGAAACGAGATCAACCGTGAACGCTCTTCCATTTCATCCGCAGGACGCAGCCCAGCCGCCCTTGGCCGCTGACGATGCCGTCGTGCGTTTCGAGGGCGTCGCCAAGACATTCGCCGCCCGAGGGCGGCAGACCGCGGTCGCCGCCCTCGAGGACATCGATCTCACCGTGCGGCGCGGCTCAATTCTGGGCGTCATAGGGCGCAGCGGCGCCGGCAAGTCCACGTTGATCCGCCTCGTCAACGGCCTGGAGAAGCCGACAGCGGGTCGTGTCCTGGTCGATGGCACCGACGTCGCGCGCTTGGCCGAGAAAGACCTGAGACAGCTCAGGCGTTCGATCGGCATGATTTTCCAGCACTTCAATCTCTTGTCCTCCCGCACCGTCTACGACAATGTCGCCCTGCCGCTCGAGATCGCCGGCGCCAGCCGCGAAGAGATCAGGCAGCGGGTCGGCCCCCTCATCGAGCTCGTGGGCCTCGCCGACAAGCGCGATCGCTATCCCGCCGAGCTTTCCGGCGGCCAGAAGCAGCGCGTCGGCATCGCGCGGGCGCTGGCGACGCGGCCCAAGGTGCTGCTTTCGGATGAGGCGACCTCCGCGCTCGATCCCGAGACCACCCGCTCGATCCTCGACCTGCTCGCGACGATCAATGCCGAGCTGAAGCTCACCATTCTCCTGATCACCCACGAAATGGCCGTGATCCGGGGCATCGCCCGTGACGTGGCGGTTATCGACAAGGGCCGCATCGTCGAGAAGGGAGACGTATTCGACCTGTTCACCAGGCCGCAGCACCCGACGACACGGACCTTCCTGGCCGCCGAAAGCGGCCGTGCCCTCCCCGCCTATGTCGCCGCGCGCCTGACCACCGAGGCGGCTCCCTCCAGCCAGGCCGTCCTGCGCGTCATCTTCAGGGGCTCGCACGCCACCGACCCCGTGCTGTCGCAGATCACCCGCAACTTCGCGATCGACGTCAATATCCTCGGCGGCACGGTGGACGCCATTTCCGGACGGCCGTTCGGCACGCTGATCGTCGCCGTGCCCAACGACGCCAGCCTGCTGCAACGCATCACCGCCTTCCTCACGGCGCGCGGCCTGGATGTCGAAACGCTGGGCTTCATCGCCCTCGGCGCCGATCAAGCCCCGGTGGACGCCACGCAGAACAAGGGGGGACAGAGCGATGTCGCCTGAAATCATCCGCCTGATCGCCGCGTCAACACTTGATACGCTCTACATGGTCGCAGCCGCCACCGCGATCGGCACCCTCATTGGCCTGCCGCTCGGCGTTTTCCTGGCCACGAGCAAGCGCGGCGAGCTGCTGTCGGCGCCCGTCGCCAACAGTGTCCTTGGCATCATCGTGAATGCTGCGCGCTCGACACCCTTCATCATTCTCACCGTGTCGATCATCCCGTTCACCCGCCTTGTCGCGGGCACGTCGATCGGCACCACGGCGGCCATCGTCCCCCTCGCGGTGGCCGCCACCCCATTCATCGCCCGCCTCGTCGAAGGCTCAATTCGCGAGGTCGATCAGGGGCTGATCGAGGCGGCGCGCGCCATGGGCGCGAGCCCGGTGCAGATTCTCGCCAAGGTGCTGGTGCCCGAGGCTTTGCCCGGAATCGTGCTAGGCCTGACGCTCGCCATCGTCAGCCTGATCGGCTTCTCCGCCATCGTCGGCGTGGTTGGCGGTGGCGGCCTGGGGGATCTCGGCATCCGCTATGGCTACCAGCGCTTCATGCCGGATGTGATGGCCGCTGTCGTTCTCGTCCTCATCCTTCTCGTGCAGGGCATCCAAAGCCTCGGCGACGCCCTGTCGCGCAAGCTGAACAAGCGCGTGCGCCACGGCTGATCACGCGTGCCTGATCCTGAAGAATATCTGTCCACGGAGACTGCCATGAAACTCTCGTTCTTAACCCTCGCCGTCGCGGCAAGCCTCACATTCGCGGCGACATCCCTGTCCGCCCAAGCGGAAACGATCAAGATCGGCGTGACGCCGGGCCCGCATGCGCAGATCCTGGAAGCGGTGAAGCCCATTGCCGCCAAGCAGGGCGTCACCATCGAGATCGTCGAATTCTCCGACTATGTCGTGCCCAATCAGGCGCTCGATTCCGGCGACATCCAGGCCAACTCGTTCCAGCACGAGCCGTTCCTCGACAACCAGAAAGCCGATCGTGGCTTCAAGATCGAGAATGTCGCATCCACCGTGACGTTCCCCCTCAGCATCTATTCCAAGAAATACAAGTCCTGGAACGACATCCCCGAAGGCTCCACCGTCGCTATCCAGAACGACCCGACCAATGGCGGGCGCAGCCTGCTGCTGCTCCAGGCCAAGGGACTGATCAAGCTGAAGGAAGGCGTCGGCTTCAAGCCCAGCCCGCTCGACATCATCGACAATCCGAAGAAGCTAAAGTTCCTGGAAATCGAGGCGGCTCAGACCCCACGCACCTTGGATGACGTGGCGGCGGCGTCGATCAACACCAATTATGCGACCTCGGCCGGTATCGATCCCTCGGCGATCATCCTCACCGAAGACGCGAAAGGTCCCTACGTGAACGTCATCGCGGTCCGCAGCGTCGATAAGGACAAGCCGTGGGTGAAGATACTTGTCGACAGCTACCACACTCCCGAAGTGAAGAGCTTCATCGAAAAGACCTTCAAGGGTTCCATACTCCCAAGCTGGTAAACCTCGCGGCATCGTGGACGCGGGATGACCACGGCTGTCCGTTTATGACTAAACCTTTCTCCGCCCGAGACTTAATCTCCGCCCGAGACTTGGCAAACCCGGATGGCCTGTCCATCCGGGTTCTTTTTTACTCTGCAGCCAGCAATATCCTGTTCATGTGCGCCACCACATAGCTTCATACAGGCCATCGGCGGATCCTGCGTTTTGCCGGACACCCCTTTGAGGTCGATTTCTCCGATCTGCCGGTGGAGACATGTGCCGCTTGCGGCCTGCTCCTTTCCGATAGGCTGTTGCGGCGAAAAGGGGTAGTTTTCGCCAGCTGTGGCGGGGAGCAATCGTGGTCGGTTTTCTGGTTTGGACGGCGCTATACTGTGTGCTTGCCGTCCTGGCACATAACTACGGGGCCATCGCCAACGACATCACGGTGTTGTGGCCGGCAGGCGGTATCGCGCTTTACCTCATCCTGCGTTACGGTCGCGCCAACCTCGTCATGGGCCTCGGACCAACGATCACCGGAGGCCTTCTCGCCGCGATCATAACCACCCTGCAGAAGAATCAGCCGACTTTCGGCTTTTTCCTGACAGAGGTATTGCTCATCAGCGCGGCGGTGACCGGCGCCATATTCGGCGCCGCGATGTGCAGGCTCTTCTCCCAAAACTGGGATGGCCCGAAAGATCCGTTCAGTCACCCGCGCAGCATGGTGATTCTTCTGGCGGCGGGCTGCGAGGCTTTCGCCTTAGGCAGTGCGCTGGTCGGCACCACGATATTGCGCGGGTCACTGGCCCTGCGGGGAATCGAGCCTCTGAGCGGAGCCTCCGATTTTATAGGCAGCTTCATTCCCTGGCTCATCGGCGACCTGGCGAGCTGCGTCATGGTGACGCCAGCCTTGATCGCCTGGAGCCAGCCCGGCCGTTGGGAGCGTCCGCCAGTAACCGTCCTGACGCTCTGGGGCCTGACGATCGTCACGGCGTTCGCCGCACTTTTTGTCAATCTGCCTGCCATGGTCGAGAACGCGGCCATGCTGCTGCTGATCGGCCCCGCGCTCGCGGCCGCAGCCTTTTCGACCCGGCCGCGGCTCTTCTGCGCGATCGTTCTGACGACCGCCAGTCTGACCCTGATGGTGGTCGGCAGCCACGACGGCGATTCCAACTTCGATCTGCCGATCCTCCTGCTCCTGGCGCAGCTCTACATTCTCACCGTCACCTCGACGCAATTCGTGCTCTATGCAACCGTGGCGGAGAGCCGCCGCAGCGCGGCCGAGCGAATCAATCTCGCGCGCCATTTCTCGCCCAACATGGTGGAACTCGTGGCACGCCTCGGCCGACCGTTCGCGAAGCCGCGCAAGCTGCCGGCCACTGTACTTTTCTGCGACATCCGCAGCTTCACCACCCTCTCGGAAGCGGCCGGCCCCGAGGAAACGATGGAGCTGCTGCGCGACTTCCACAAGGCGATGGCCAAGGTCATCTTCGACCATCACGGCACGCTCGATCGCTTCCTGGGCGATGGGCTTATGGCGGTGTTCGGGATGCCCGAGCCGCGCGGTGACGACGCGCGACGGGCGCTTGCCTGCGGATTTGCAATGCTGGAAGCACTTGAAGGGATCAACAGGAACAGGGTCGGGCGCGGCCTGCCTGAAGTCGCAATGGGAATTGGCATTCACAAGGGGGATGTGATGCTCGGCGACATCGGAGGCGAGCAGGCGCTCGCCATTACCGTCGTGGGCGACACGGTCAATGCCGCGAGCCGCCTCCAGGTGCTATGCAGAACCCATGGCGCGGCTCTCATTGTCAGCCAGGAAGCGCTCGAAGCCGCGCGCAACTGCGATGGTGGCGCCGTCCCGCCGACCTTGAGCCAGCTCAATCGTATCGGCAACACGCTCCTGCGGGGACGCAGCCAGGAAACGGAGATCTGGGGCCTGATCGAAGCGGCAGCACCTGCCCCGCCGCTTCAGCCGACAGATGCGCCTCAGTCAGACGAGCCTCAGTCCTTGGCGCGCTCGACATAGGAGTTGTCGGCGGTCATCACGACGATGCGCGTGCCGGTGGAGATATGCGGCGGCACCATCACGCGGATGCCGTTCGACATCTGAGCCGGCTTGTAGGATGAGGAAGCGGTCTGCCCCTTCACCGTCGGCTCGGTTTCCACCACCTCGAGCACCACGCGCTGCGGCAGCTCGATGGAAACAGCCACGCCCTCATGGATCGAGACCATACAGGCCATTCCTTCCTGCAGATACACGGCCTGATCGCCGATCACATCAGCCGGAACGGTGATCTGCTCGAAGCTCTCGGGGTTCATGAAGACATAGTCGGCGCCGTCCTGATAGAGATAGGTGTGCTCGCGATCCTCGACATAGGCGCGCTCGACCTGCTCTGTCGTACGATAGCGCTGCGAGGTTTTCACCCCGTCGGAGAGGCGACGCATGTCGATCTGAGTGGTCGGCGTTCCCTTGCCGGGAAAGAAGCTCTCGGCCGAGAGCACGGCATACAGCGCTCCGTCCACCTCGAGAATATTGCCTTTGCGCACGGAGCTCGCGATAACCTTCACGGTGGTCGTCCTTGATTCATCGAATGGCTAAAGACATCGGCGCGCCATCAGGCCACCAATGCCGCTAAATTTCGGTGCACAATACCGATCTTGACGGCAAGCGCCATATCCCGCACCGAAAAAACGCTCCGGATCCGTTCAAAATGCCTATGTTGCCGTCGGCCTCGCCGTCACCCTGGTGGTCCCGTGAACAGCACAACCGCCGTCGTCCCGCCCTTCTCGCGCGCCAGGCGATCATCCGTGCCCTGCGCGAACACTTCGCGGCGCAGGATTTCGTCGAGGTTGAAGCCGGAATTCTTCAAACCTCACCGGGCAACGAAACGCATCTGCACGCCTTTCGCACCATGCTCGTCGGCCTGGACCAGGGCGATACGCCGCTTTACCTCCATACATCACCGGAATTCGCCTGCAAGAAGCTGCTGGCCGCCGGCGAGACGCGCATCTTCGACCTCGCCCGCGTCTTCCGCAACCGGGAGCGCAGCCCCCTGCATCATCCAGAATTCACGATGCTGGAATGGTACCGTGCCGGGGCGGGCTATGAAAGCCTGATGGCCGATTGCGCCGACATTCTCGCACTCGCCGCCAAGGCCGCCACAACCGACATCTTCCGCTATCGCGACCTGACCGCCGATCCGCACGCGAGCCCGGAGCGCCTCTCGGTCGTGGAGGCGTTCTCGCGACACGCCGGCATCGATCTCGCCGCCATTTTGCCCGGGGCTGATCCGGCCGGCGCCCGTGATGCCTTCGCAGCCGCTGCTCGGGCGAAGGGGCTGCGCGTCGCGCAGGACGACGGCTGGAGCGATATCTTCAGCCGCGTCATCAGCGAGCGTGTCGAACCACGGCTTGGACTGGGGCGCGCCACCATTCTCTACGACTATCCCGAGAGCGAGGCCGCACTCGCCCGCCGCAAGCCCGACGACCCACGCTTCGCCGAGCGCTTCGAGCTCTATGTCTGCGGTGTGGAGCTGGCCAATGCGTTTGGCGAACTGACCGACGCCGAGGAACAGCGCAACCGCTTCATTCACGACATGGACGAGAAGGAGCGCATCTATGGCGAGCGTTATCCGCTCGACGAGGATTTCCTGGCGGCGCTGGCGGCGATGCCCCCGGCCAGCGGCATCGCGCTCGGCCTCGACCGGCTGGTGATGCTGGCGGTCGGCGCGCGTCGCATCGAGGACGTGCTCTGGACACCCATGCCCTGAAGGGGCACAACCGCTCCTGATGAATTCACCGGTCAAACCCTTTTCGCCCGGCGCCGCGCAGGCACGGCCGACGCGCCAGATGACCCGCCCCGCCGAGCTAGCGGCGGGTGGTCTAGTCGCGCCCGAGCGGATCGCCGCGCTCGATGCCGTCGCCGCTCGTTATGCCGTCGCGGTCACCCCGGCGATGGCGGACCTGATCGATGCCGCCGACCCTGACGATCCCATCGCCCGGCAGTTCATTCCCGATCCGGCCGAACTCGACCGCCGGCCCGGGGAAATCGACGACCCGATCGGCGACGAGCCCCATGCGGCCGCCCCGGGCATCGTGCATCGCTATCCCGATCGTGTCCTGCTCAAGCTGGTGCATGTCTGCGCCGTCTATTGCCGCTTCTGCTTCCGCCGCGAGATGGTGGGCCCGGGCGCCAAGATGCTGACGCCGGACGAGATGGCAGCCGCCCTCGCCTATATCCGTCAGACGCCGGCGATCTGGGAGGTGGTGATCACCGGGGGCGACCCGCTGGTCGTCTCGCCCCGCCGTATCGCCGAGTCGGTCGCCGGCCTCGCCGCCATCGACCATGTGAAGGTCATCCGCTGGCACACGCGCCTGCCCGTCGTCGATCCCGAGCGGATCACGCCGACGCTGGTGGAGGCACTCAAGGCTGAGGGCAAGGCAAGCTATGTGGTGCTCCACGCCAACCACGCGCGGGAACTGACGCCCGCCGCCCGCGCGGCTTGCGCGCGGCTGGTCGATGCCGGCATCCCGATGCTCAGCCAGTCCGTGCTCCTGAAGGGCATCAACGACACGCCCGAAGCGCTGGCCGATCTGCTGCGCGCCCTCGTCGAGAGCCGCGTCAAACCCTACTACCTGCACCACGGTGATCTCGCGCCCGGCACCAGCCATCTGCGCACCACCATCACCGAGGGCCAGGCGTTGATGCGCGCCTTGCGCGGGCATGTCTCAGGCATTTGCCAACCGACCTACGTGCTCGACATTCCCGGCGGCCACGGCAAGGTTCCGATCGGCCCTGGATATCTGTGCGAGAGCCTCGACCCAGAAAGCTACGACGTCACGGACTATCAGGGCGAGACCCATCTCTATCCGCCGAAAGCTTGAAGCCCGGCCGCGGCTTCGCTCAACGCGACGCCAACTTCCCCGCAACGGCGAGAGATCAACACCGCCCTGCTTTTTCCCGAAACCTGTCAGGCCACACATCCTGGCCCAGCCGCTGGATCCCTTCCCGTCGCTGCGCGACGCCGGGGACGACATGGATGGAGCGGTCGCACCTAACTTGACGACATAGAGAGCCCTGACCCGGCGTGAGCTGTGTCATCCCCGGCGAGCGGCGAAGCCGCTCGGGAAGGGGATCCAAACAACCATAATTCCAGAAAAACGAGCAAGATACTGCACCCCGCGAGGCGCCCGGATGAAAACCGTCCGGGCTATCGCGCATATTCTCGCAGGCCCTTACTCCTCCCCCGGTTTGCGGCCGCGCAATCCCTTGATGGCGCCGCGCCGGCTCTTGCTATCGAGCCGCCTCACCTTGGAGGCGAGCGTCGGGCGGGTGGCGCGGCGCGGCTTGTCGACATGGGTCGCCTGCCGGATGAGCGCGATCAACCGTTCGAGGGCCTCCTCGCGATTGCGCTGCTGACTGCGATGGGCCTGTGCCGTGATCACGATCACGCCATCATTGGTCACCCGGCTGCCGGCCAGCTTCATCATGCGGATCGCGACATCATTGGGAAGCGAGGGCGAGCGCCGGATGTCGAACCTCAGCTGAACGGCCGTCGAGACCTTATTGACATTCTGCCCGCCCGGACCAGCGGCCCTGACGAAACTTTCCTCGATCTCCCGCTCGTCGAGCTCGATGCGATCATTAATCCGGATCATAGCCTGCCTGCCATCATGTCCCTCCCGGCATAACGCGTCGGCAGGGATGCGCAAAGGGATGCTCCAACTCCGCGGACCTCAATACCACTTCCGCGCCGATTGTCCGCAAAAGGGGCGATTCTGTCGCAGGGAAAGGCCTTGAATTTTCGGCTGTGCACGTTAAGTTCTTGATATAAAAGGTTTTTTTGAATTATTCTAAACTGGACCGGTAATGATCGTCTGCCACTGCAACGTCGTGACCGATGCTGATATACGCAGCACATTGGCAGACGAGGATCCGACGAAGCCGCGCAGCCCCGCGCAGGCGTATCGTTGTCTCGGCTGCAGCCCCGATTGCGGCCGGTGCCTCGTGACCGTGCGCCGCATCCTCTCCGACGCCCGTGCCGCTGCCTGCCCGGTTGGTTGCGCGATTTGTCCGAGCGCCATGCATGGTCAGCACGACCATGTCCCTCATGAGCATGCCCATGGGCATGAGATGGCTCATCGCGAGGTCGATCAGCCCGAACGGGCCACCCTTGTCGCGGCCGAATAAAGCCGCGTCACAAGCACGACGGCAGCAAGCTTGAGCCAGTCCACCGCCTGAACTGAAGGGCTTGTCGCGAGCGCCCCGCGAAATGCGATGCCCCCAGCTCCACGGCGCGCGCCGCCGCGTCCTCCCCTTGAAGAGACGGCCAAGTCTGCGGTCAGGCTAAAGGGAATTCTACGACAATCCGATCCGGGGTTGCCCTGCGGTGCCACGCCCCCGTGGGAAAACGCGCTTCTCGAGTGGTCATGGGCTTGATCTTTCAAATCCAAGTTTATAATTATTCTAAATTGAAATTCCAGGCCACGGGAGTTGGATGCCATGAAGGGCGACGCAAAGGTCATAGAATACCTCAATCGCGGATTGCGTAGCGAACTGACCGCGATCAACCAGTACTGGCTGCATTATCGCATGCTCGATAACTGGGGCTACAAGGCCATGGCCAAGAAGTGGCGCGCGGAGTCGATCGAGGAGATGGTGCATGCCGACAAGTTCGTCGATCGCATCCTTTTCCTTGATGGGCACCCCAATCTCCAGGTTCTGGACCCTTTGCAGATCGGCCAGACCGTCAAGGAAGTCATCGAATGCGATCTGGCCGCGGAGGTCGGTGCTCGCGCGCTATACCAGGAAGCTGCGGCCTATTGCGAGACGCAGAAAGACTATCCGTCACGCGATCTCTTCATTGAGCTCATGACAGACGAAGAGGGTCATATCGACTTTCTGGAGACGCAGCTTGAGCTCATCAAGCAACTCGGTGAGCAACTCTATGCGCAGAACCATATCGGCGAGCTCGAAGACTGACTAAAGGTCTCCCACGGCCGTTCGACATTACGTCGCCCTTGCCTTGCATCGGCCCGACGGCCCGCTATCCGGGGATGGCGGGCCCACCTTGGCCGGATGCCCGCTAATTTGGAAGCTCGCTTAGAATAGTGCATCGTCTGGCAGAGGGATGGAGCACCATCCGAGCCCGACGATGGTTTTGAGCGAGCCTGATATGATCGATGTTTACTACTGGACCACCCCGAACGGCCACAAGATAACGATTTTCCTTGAGGAAGCAGGCCTGCCTTATCGAATCTATCCGGTGAATATCGGCAAGGGTGAGCAGTTCAGCCCAGACTTCCTCAAGATCGCGCCGAATAATCGGATCCCAGCCATCGTAGATCACGAACCGGCCGACGGTGGGGCGCCGGTCTCTCTATTCGAATCCGGCGCGATTCTGCTTTATCTCGCGGAGAAAATTCATCGCTTCATCCCCTCCGAGATTCGCGGTCGCTCCGAAGTCTTGCAATGGCTGTTCTGGCAGATGGGCGGTCTCGGCCCCATGGCCGGCCAGAACCATCACTTCAGCAACGTGGCTCCTGAAAAGATACCCTACGCCATCGAGCGTTATGTCAAGGAAACCGCCCGCCTTTATGGCGTGATGGATAAACGCCTCACCGACAGGCCATTTCTTGCCGGCGACTATTCGATCGCTGACATGGCCTGCTATCCCTGGGTCGTCCCCCATGAGCGCCATGGACAACGTCTCCAGGATTTCCCCAACGTGGAGCGTTGGTTCAAAACAATCGCCGAAAGGCCAGCCGTCATCCGCGCCTTTGAGAAGGCCGACGCCATCAGGGCCCAGCAGGCGCAGGCCTGAGGCAACGGGGACCTGCGCCATCGAGGGTTTCATCGCAGGTCCCGACATCTTCAGACGAGCCGCGCCTCACCATAGCGCGCAGCATTGGTCCAGATATGCTCTAGCCTCTGTAACGTCGTGAAGGTGACAGCAAATTCGCGCGTCTGCTCGTCATCCCTCACCGCCAGACGATGATAGCCGTCATCGATCTTGCGGATGAGATCGCACAGATGCCGCCCCTCATCGGACAGCCGGATACGGGCAGCCCGCTTGTCACGTGGGGATGCGCTGCGCTCGACATAACCGCATTCCACAAGCCGCTTGAGGTTATAGGACGCGTTTGAACCGAGATAATGCCCGCGATCGATGAGGTCACGCACCGACAGATCGTCCCCACCGATCGTGAAGAGCATCATCACCTGTGACGGACTCACGTCGTCGACGCCCAGCCGAGTCAGATCATTGCGCAGAAGATCGAGATAGCGTCGATAGACACGCTCCACAATACGCACGAGTTCCAGATGGGCCACGTGCCCGGGCTCCTGATCGTCGTTATCCTGATCGACGGGCGACAACTGATCGATCGAAAAGTCCTGAACAGCAACGTTTTCGATACGGCTTGCACAAGGCGCGATCGACGCGCCCACCTTGGGGCCTCTTGCTCTCTCTTCCATCCTCTCCTTACTCCACGCTCGCCACTCCAGATATGTCATTTTGATTTTACTGTTAGCGCCAATACTTAGGGCGAACCGTCACTACAGCAATATCACTGGCATGGCTACAATCTAAGAAAATTGTGCTCGCACCATATTATATATTCACGCCAGCCGATTACAACCATTCATATCAAAAACAATTACTCATTCTCTTGTTATTTTGCCGATCTATTGCCCAGAAGATGAATTATAAACGTGTTTCTATGCAGTATGTTATCCATGGAATAACGTAAAACTTGCAAGTAGTGCACACGATGTCTATTGCTGACGACAGGAAATACCATCCCAGGATCGCCTGATGCTCAGGCCATGAGCTGGAACAGAGGCTTTTTTTCATTGCAACATCCACTGCGGGGAACCTGCTGGACGAGAAGCCGCCGTGCCCGGCCAAGACCCCCACCGCTTCATGTAAGACGAAGGCGGCGGCGCCCGCCGCAGCAAGCGCGGTTTATTATCGCGCCCGGTTAGCCTAAAACGGGACAGTATGCTCAGTCATGCAGCATCCATGGAGGAAGTCAGTCTTATGAAGAAGCTATTGGCCGTCGGCGCTATGGCGCTTGGTCTCGCAGCTTGCAACCCCAACAACCCAACGGACCGCACGGTCGGTGGCGCCCTCATCGGCGGCGGCGCGGGCGCGCTTGTGGGCGGCCTCGCGACAGGAACCGCTGGCGGTGCTCTGGCTGGGGCGGCTATCGGCGGTGTCGGCGGTGCAATTGTGGGCAACGCGACCACACCCCGTTGCGATTACTACTGGTATCGCGGTCGCCGCTATCAGCAGTGCTGACAGCTGCACGGCGGGCGCATCCTCATGCGCCCGCCTTCTGTCAGCCTTCGCAGTCGACCGTGAATGATTGCAGATTGAACTTCAAAAGCCGCGGGTCTGTACCCTGGCCAAGTTCAAGCGGCGATTTCACATCCCAGTGACGCAGCTGGAGGAGCGCTACGCCCCTTGCCGCCGCCGGCACCTCGATCGGTTCGGATGCCGATTGCCAGGTCCGCGAGGGAACAAGCCGCACCTCGCTGTCCCGTTGCTCGCCATGGAGAAAATGATTCAGCGTCAGCCGGCAGCGGCGCTCCGGCAAACGGATGGCCAAAACCGATTCCAGTCCGTCCGACCAGATGAAGCTGTTGGCTTCGGGCTGGGACCATCCACGGCCGAACAGCATGTTGTTCTCGACAGCCGTCTGATCGATCACATGCGTGCCGTTGCTGGCCGGCACAAGCCCGCGATAGGCCACGCCGGCAATCGCGGCATCGACCGCCTCCAGGCGCTGCTGCGCGAGCTCGGCGGCCGATACAGCCTGAGACGCCAGAATTCCCGCCTCCGCGACCTGCTCGGCCAAACGGCGCGTACGGATACGCGCGCCCTCGGCGATGGGATGATAATATGTGTCGAGCATATAGCGCTCATCGGCGAAGTAGTAGTCGCGCGGATTGCCCAGGATGGGGATGCCGACGCGTCCCATCGCGGCCCGGAGCGCATTTTCGGCGGGACGAAAATCCCGCTCATAGGCATCGTAACAATCCTTGCCGATCACCACCGGCCAGGTCAGCGCAATCTTCACCTGCCGCGCGCGGGCGATCGCGGCGAGCCGGTCCGCCAGCCTCTCCAGGTCGGGCGCCCCGTTCTTCTCTCCGAACAGCAACATGCTGCGACAGTCGAAAAAACCGACATAGCGCGGCACCGGACCATCATTGAGCGCCGCGCCAAAGGGCGAATGCTTCAACTGGGCATACCATTCGGAAACAATGGCCCGAGAGCTCGGCCGCGCCACCTCGCCGAGAACGAGGGACCGTACATATTTGAATACGGAGGAAAATTTCATGCCCGTGAAAAAGAAACGGGCTCGCTCCCAAAAGGGGAGCGCGCGATAATAATGCTTGAGCGCCGTGAAAACATTGTCCGTGAACGTCCGATCACTGAAGTGGCCGACGTAATAGTTCCACTCGAGCGGCAAGATAAGGACATCGCCCTGATGGAGATACTTCTCCAGGCGAGAGAGCTTCATATCGAGCGGATAGCCGGCATGGTCGGCCAGCAGCACGGTCTGGTGACCGAACCTGCGTTCAAGAATTTCCGGATCAAGCCCGACATAGGCGTTGGATCCCGCATCGATGATGATCCGCGGACCGGTCGTCTGCTCAAACAGGACCTGCCTCACAGACAGCGGGGGATCACGCGCCGGCAGGACGAGCAGGCGATCGAAAACAAGGAAGCTCGCAACGGCGAGCACCACGAAGGTGACGACACCCGCCATGAGGAATTGGCCGTTGCGGCTTCGGGACATCGTCGGCCGCCCCTAGAAATTGAAGTACAGGAACGGCGACGTTTCGCCACCGCCCGCGCGGATGAGCGCGAGGAAGATCGCGAGGCCCGTCGCCACGCCGCTCACCCAGCCTATGCGCCAGCGCCCGCCAAGGACGATCGTCTGGGAATTGGGCATGCTCCAGACTATTCCCACGCACAGCGCGAGCAGGGCGACAAGCCAGTGCCAATCCATGGCGAACAGCGTCATGACGTCGGTTGATTGCGCGCGGCCGGCCATCGCGGACAGGATTCCGGCCGCCGTTGCGCCATCCGGCGCGCGAAACGGCACCCAGGCGACATTGACGAACAGGAAGGTCAGTGGCAACGCGAGCGCCGGCATCATCCGCATCCCGGCTTGCACCCAAAGCCGGTGGACGACGATGGCGGCGCCATGCATGGCGCCCCAGATCACGAAGGTCCAGGCCGCGCCATGCCAGAGGCCGCCGACCAGGAAGACGATGAAGAGATTGCCCAGCGTCCGGGCCTCGGTGCCGCGGTTGCCGCCGAGTGGAATATAGAGATAGTCCCTCAGCCAGCGTGACAGCGTCATATGCCAGCGGCGCCAGAAATCCTGGATATTGAGCGCCTTGTAGGGCGAATTGAAGTTGAACGGCAGAAGGATGCCGAACATCAACGCGAGCCCTACCGCCATGTCGGCATAGCCCGAGAAGTCGAAATAGAGCTGGAAGGTATAAGCGAGGCTCGCGAGCCACGCATCGCCCACGCCGAGCTCCGCCTTGTCAGCGAACCCGCGATCGGCGAACAGGGCGAGCGTGTCGGCGACGACGAGCTTCTTGAACAACCCGATCGCGAACAGAAGCCAGCCTTGCGCCATTTCATCGGAAAACAGCGAGATCCGCCGGCGCGCGTGAAACTGCGGCATCATCTCCTTGTGGTGGATGATGGGGCCGGCGATCAGATGCGGGAAGAAGGTCACGAAGAGGACATAAGGGATGAACGGCTCGTGATCGTGACGCTTGAGATAGACATCTGAAATGTAGGCGATCTGCGTGAATGTATAGAAGGAGATACCGACCGGCAGCGCTATTTCAAAGGCCGCGCCATGCCAGCCGGTGAGATCATTCGCAGTGCGAATGAGGAAATCGAGGTACTTGAACACCGCCAGCAGGCCGACGTCGAAGGCCACTCCGGCAAGGAAGATCATGCGCGCCACGCGGGGATTGTCCCGCGCCCGCATGAGGCCGGCCCCCACGATCCAGTTGACGACGATGGACAGGGCCAGGAGGACGGCGTGGCGCCAGCCGTCCTGCACATAGAACACCACCGAGGCGACGGCGAGCCACGGCACCACGAACAGGGCGCCCCGGATACGGGAGAGAAACAACGCGCCGGCCAGCACGATCGGCAGAAAGACGAAGAGGAACGACTGGGAAAAGAAGAGCACGCGCGGCCAAATTTCTCGAGTGAGTCGTCGACTTCGCCATCGGCGGGTAACAATTTTCCATACGCCGCGTCGCGAATACAATCAAGGCGCGGTCACTGCTTGGCTCGGTGCGGGAAAGCTGTCCAAGGGAAGACGGTTGTCGGACGCGACATTTCGCGACAGAGTGCGACCCCGCCGACGGGCCTGCGCCATGGCCCCAACCGCGAACGGAACCGATCAGCGGCCGGTCCCGGCCAGGAGGACATCACGTCATGACCGTCAATGCTGCGTCCTCCGGTGTGCCCGCCTTGTCCCCGGCGTTTGCATGCGAGAAGACGCCGGTTCACGCGACAAAGGGAATGGTCGTCACCAACCACCCCCTGGCATCGCAGGCGGCGAGCCAGATGCTGCTCTCCGGCGGCAACGCGATCGACGCCACGGTAGCCGCGCTCTTCGCCCTCACCGTGGTGGAGCCGATGATGGTCGGTGTGCTCGGCGGCGGACTGCTCCATATCCGCCAGGCTGACGGATCGCATCGCGTCATCGATGCTCTGTCGACCGCGCCTGCGGCCGCCCATGCCGGCATGTACGAGACGGTGTCGGATGTGCTGCCCGATTATCAGATCACCGTCGGCCGGCGGAATGAGACGGGTGATGCGGCGGTCGCCGTGCCTGGAGCGCTGGCCGGCTGGTGCGAAGCCCTTAAGCGGTTCGGCAGGCTGCCGCTCGGCGATGTCATGGCTCCGGCGATCCAGCTCGCCGCACGCGGCTTCGCCGTCACGCCCTATCTCGTCGACTGCATCACCGACACCGCCGCCGACCTCGCGCGCGACAATGGTCTCGCCCGGCTCTATCTGCCCGGCGGCCACGCCCTTGAGACGGGCGACCGCCTCATTCAGGGCGACTACGCGGCCACGCTCCAGGCTATTGCGGATGAGGGGTCCGACGCGCTTTACCGCGGCCCGCTTGGCGCGGCGCTGGCAACGGCCACCTCCAGCGGCGGCGGCTCCCTCGCGGTCTCGGACCTCGCCGACTATGCAACTGTCACCCGCGATGTCGTTCGCAGCCATTACCGTGGCTTCGAGATCGTCGGGCCGCCGCCGCCCTCCTCGGCCGGTGTGCATATCGCGCAGATGCTCAATATTCTTGAGGGCTACGACATCGGCGCGCTGGGTTTCGGCACGGCGGACAACGCGCATCTCCTCGCTGAAGTGCTGAAGATCGCCTTCGCCGATCGCGCCGTCGCCACGGCGGATCCGGCCTTCGTCGAAGTGCCGGTCGCTCGCCTCATCGATCCCGCCTATGCGGCCGAGCGACGGGCTGCCTTATCGATCGATCAGGCCAGGGATTGGCTGCCGGGCATTTCCGCCGGCCGCAGCCTCATGCCGCCTGAATCACCCAACACCACCCATGTCACGATCGCGGACAGCGAGGGCAACGTGGTCGCCGCCACGCAGACCATCAATTCCGTCTTCGGCGCGCGGGTCATGGTGCCCGGCACGGGCATGATCGCCAATAACTACATGTTCAATTTCGATCCACACCCCGGCAAGGCGCTGTCGATCGCCCCCGGCAAGCGCGTCTTCACCTCGCAGGCACCGATGATGGCGCTCAGGGATGGGCGCGTCGCCTATGCGCTCGGCCTTCCCGGCGGGTTGCGCATCTTCGGCTCGGCCATGCAGGCGCTGATCAATCTCATCGACCATGGGATGGGCTTGCAGGAGGCGGTGGAAGCCCCTCGCGTATGGACGCAAGGGTGGGATCTCGAAGTCGAGCGCGGTATCAGCGAGGCGGCGCAGGCCGAGCTCTCCCGCCGTGGCCATCGCGTCACGCGCGTGGGGCGCGTCGCCGGCGGCATAAATGCCATCGCCTTCCATCCCGACGGCTCCATGACGGGAGCCGCCTGCTGGCGGGCCGACGGCACCGTTCTCGGCATCGGCGGCGGCCTTGCCCGCCCGGGTGTCCGCTTTTCAGCCCACTGAAGGTCCAGCATGCGCATCCATATCCAGAACACCGCGACCCTCAATTCAACCTATACCGTCGATGAGGCCCTTTGGGCGGCCGCGCTGGCCCGCAACGGCGAGGATGGCGCGGCTTACCAGGTCACCTATGGCAATACGCTGGACGACTACGCCGGCGCCATCGCGGATGCGGAACTGCTGCTCAGCCACAACCGCAGCATTCCGGACCTGTTTCCTGTTGAGGCACCGAAGCTGAAATACGTCATGTGCGGCAATGCCGGCCTTGATTCGCTCGCCCCCTTCGATTGGTTGCCGCCCGGCGTAACCCTGCTGACCAACAGCGGCACCCATGCCGACAAGGCCGGCGAGTACGCAATCATGGCCCTGCTGATGCTGGCGAACCGCATTCCCGCCTTCGTCGCGGCCCAGGGCGAGGCGCGCTGGAACCGGCAAGCCGGCCGGCTTCTGCGCGACGGACGCCTGACCGTGGTCGGCCTCGGCGCCCTTGGCGGGGCCGCCGCCCACCATGGCAAGGCCTTCGGCATGCATGTGACTGGGGTGCGCACCAGCGCCACGCCGCACCCTGCCTGCGACCGTGTGGTCGCCACCAGCGATGTCGACAGCGTCCTGCCGGAGACGGACTATCTCGTGCTGGCCTGCCCGCTGACGCCGGCCACCCGCAACATCCTCGACCGGCGTCGGCTCGCGCTGCTGCCACGCCATGCCGGATTGGTGAATATCGGACGCGGACAGCTGGTGGACGAGCCGGCGCTCTGCGATGCCCTCGACACGGGCGCGCTCGCCGGCGCTGTGTTGGACGTCTTCGTCACGGAGCCGCTGCCGCGGGACGCCCGCATCTGGACGACACCCGATGTGGTGATCACGCCGCATATGTCGGCCGATGATCCCGCGCGTTACATGGCGAACACGCTCGACGTGCTCTTCACGAACATGAAGGCCCTGCGCGAAGGACGCCCCTTGCCGAACACCTTCGACATCACGCGGGGTTATTAAGCCCTCCGGCTATGGCGCCCTCCGGGTCAGGCCTTCTCCCAGAAAGCCGGACGGATCTCGGCCAGATGCGGGCCAATCGACACGGCCGAGACTTTCACCGCGAGGCCCGTCCGGTCGTCGGTCTCGACGGCAAGGCCCGTGAGCGTCCCCTCTCCCGTCGCGGGCTCGAGCCGCGCGCCGGGCGTTTTCTGCACGAAGCGGCGGACCGCCTCCTCGTGCTGCATGCCGAGGATGGACTGGTAGTCCCCGCACATGCCGGCGTCGGACTGGTAAGCCGTGCCGCCCGGCAGGATACGCGCGTCGGCCGTCGGCACATGGGTATGGGTGCCCACGACGATGCTGACCCGTCCGTCGAGAAAATGGCCCATGGCCTGCTTCTCACTGGTCGCCTCGGCGTGGACATCCACAACGATCGCGTCCGCGCCGAGGCCGAGGGGACATTCGCCGACCGCCCGCTCCATCGCCGCGAAGGGATCGTCGAGCGCGTCCATGAACAGCCGCCCCATGACATTGGCCACGAGCACCCGGGCTCCCGTAGCGGTCTCCACCATGGTGACGCCCCGACCGGGCGTGCCCGGCGGAAAATTCACCGGGCGCAGCAGGCGCGGCTGCCTTTCGATGAAAACGAGGGCTTCGCGCTGATCGAAGGAATGGTTGCCCAGCGTGACGACGTCAGCGCCGGCACCCAGCAGGTCGTCGCAGATCGCCTCCGTGAGCCCGAAGCCGCCGGCGGCATTCTCGCCGTTGATGATCACGCAATCGAGCGCCCAGGCCTGTCTGAGACCAGGCAGAAGGCGCGTGACTGCGGAACGCCCAGGACGCCCGACGACATCTCCAAGAAACAGCAGGCGCATGGGAGCCTCGAAAAACCGCGATCGATCCATCACCTCTTGCAGGCTTCAGCGCGGCGACGCAAGCGGCACCTGTCAGGGCGGAAAGCCGTTCAAAGGGAAGTGAACCGCGCGTCACCTGCCGTCACGCCCGGGCGGCGGCGCCCCCGTGACGAGAACCCCATGCTCGGTGGCGACGTAGTCGAGCGGCTGGTCATGGGGCTCGGTCGGCACGGCCGGCACTTCCTGCATGGCATAGGCGAGACCGATGGTCGCCAGCGGCCCCGCCGCCTTCAGCCGCGCCACCACCCGGTCGTAGAAGCCACGGCCATAGCCGAGCCTGTAGCCTCTGCGGTCGAAGGCGACGAGGGGAACAAGAAGGATCGACGGACGGACGACGGGAGCCGTGGTGTCGGGACCGAAAGTGCCGAGCCCGGCTGGCACGAGCACCTCGCCATCCCTCCACAGATGGAAGGAAAGGTCGTCCTCCACGACCACCGGCAGGGCGGTCGGGATACGCCTCATGCCGAGCGCCATCAGCAAAGGCCTCGGATCGGCCTCTCCCCTGATCGGCCAGTAACCGCCGACGACCGCGCCTTCCTGCGCGAAAATCGGCAGCTCCAGCACCGGACCGGCGAGGGCCATGCCGGCGGCGGTGCCGTTGGAAGAGGCGAAAATTTTACGGGCAGCGAGGATGGCGGCGCGAAGATCGGACTTGCGCGCCCCGATCGGACGATCGTTCAAAGGCTCGACCTGTTGAAAGAAGCGCGGAGCCACGAAGGCCGTTGGAGTGACGATCCCGGGAACCTACATAAGTAGGTGGGCGCCGTATGCCCAGGTCCACGGACCCGGCCAGGGACAGCTCCCTAGGAGATCGTAAGGCCCCGGGGAATATGTCTCCTGACGCACCCCATAGCCCCGCATGAACGAAGATAATCGCCCCCCGCGCGGAATGCTAGAGCCCAGCGCGATCAGAAATGACGTGAGGCAGCGAAAGTCAGGACGTCAAACCGCGGATCGCCCGTCATTTGCGTCCCCTCTCCCGGCGGGAGAGGGACAGGGTGAGGGGAGAAAGGGTCGAAGTCCCTCACCCGCGCCTCCGGCGCGACCTCTCCCCGCCAGGGAGGGGTAAAACGGGACCCGTTACCCGTTCTGCTGCGGCGTATTGAGCTCGCGGGCGATGCGCTCGATGCGCTGGGCGGCTGATGCGACCGCCTCGGTGAGCTCGGCCTCCATGGTACCGACGCGCGCGTCGCCAGCCCCGACCGCCTCCTTGAGCTTCGCGACCTCCGCTTCGAGATTGGCGAGACCACGCTTGGCCTCGGACAATTCGTCCGCAATCGTGAGCGCCGCCATGACATGGAGACGCATGTCGCCGATCTCGCCGAAGGACTGCCTCAGTTCGAGGATGCGTCCGTCGAGCACCCCTGCCAACGCGGAGATATGCTCTTCTTCGCCGGGCCCGCAGGCCATGCGATAGTTGCGCCCGGCGATGCTGACATTGACCTCTGCCATTCAGCCCTCCCCGCCCCGAGACCATGAAGCGGAACCCATTCTAACCTTCAAGGACATACTCCACAAATGCACGGTCCGCCGCCCGTGCAGGCCTCTCGTCCCAATACCCTCTTGCCGAGACCATAGACATGCCGCGCCCGAGGCCGCTGACGAAGACCTAGCGCCGCCCGGCCTCGGAGAGAATGGAGCCGACGACGCTCGTCGCGCGGGCGAGCCGCTTGTCGACGTCTTCCGTGACGGCCTCTAGATTGTTGAGACGCGCCAGCGTGCCGTCGAGTTCGACAGCCATGCGCGCCCGATCATCCTGCATCAGCGACAGCTCGGTCTCGAGATCGCCCCGGCGACGTTCGGTCTCCAAACGACGCATGGTGGCGGCCTCCAGCGTCCCGATGGCCGCCTCGAGTCGCTTCAGCGCCTCAGCAAGCGTCATGTCGATCGCCCTCCCTGGCCTTGATACAAGCATCAGCGGCAGGGTGCGTGGATCCTCTCAGCCGGTATCGCGGCGCAACACGGAGCGCACCCGAATCTCTGCCATATCCCTGCCAATTCTGCGCGACAGGGTGCCGGGTGCGAGATAGAACGTCAATGAGCCTCTTTGACTTGCCCATATCTACTGCTATCAAGCCCCAACGTGCCAGGCGTTCCGGCGCCTCACGTCCATCGCGCGATTTTTCGCGATCGCAGTGACCTCCGAACGCGTGCAGGCGAAACAATGACATCCCAGGTAGAACACGACCGTCTGGCCAATGCACTCCGCGCCCTTTCCATGGATGGCGTGGAGAAGGCCAAGTCCGGCCACCCCGGCCTGCCCATGGGCATGGCCGACGTCGCGACGGTCCTGTTTTCGCGCTTCCTGAAGTTCGATGCCGCCGATCCGCACTGGCCTGATCGCGACCGTTTCGTGCTGTCAGCCGGCCATGGCTCGATGCTGCTGTATTCGCTGCTGCACCTGACCGGTTACGAAAGCGTCTCCCTCGACGAGATCAAGCGCTTCCGCCAGCTGCATTCGAAGACGCCGGGCCATCCCGAGAATTTCGTGACGGCAGGCGTCGAGACGACCACCGGTCCGCTCGGCCAGGGGCTCGCTACCGCGATCGGCATGGCAATGGCCGAGCGCATGCTCGCCGCTGAATTCGGCGAAGACCTCGTCGACCACTACACCTATGTGATCGCCTCCGACGGCGATCTGATGGAAGGCGTCAGCCACGAGGCCATCGCTCTCGCTGGTCATCTCAAGCTCTCCCGGCTCATCGTCCTCTATGACGACAACGGCATTTCCATCGACGGCCCGCTATCGCTTGCCGACACCGTCGACCAGGTGAAGCGCTTCGAGGCGGCCGGCTGGCTCGCCTCCCGCGTCGACGGGCATGATCCCCAGGCGGTCGCAGCCGCCATCGCCAACGCGCGCACGGCCGACCGGCCCGTGATGATCGCTTGCCGCACGACCATCGGTTACGGCGCTCCGACGAAGGCCGGGACATCCAAGGCCCATGGTGAAGCCCTCGGCGCCGAGGAACTGGCCGGCGCCAAGGCCGCCCTGAAATGGGAATACGGCCCGTTCGAGATCCCCACCGATATCGCCAGCGCCTGGCGGGCCATCGGCGAACGCGGACGCGCCGCGCGTGAGGAATGGCAGCGTCGCCTCGCCGCCGCGCCGCAAAACACCCGGGACGATTTCGTCCGCCGCCTCGTCGGCGAGCGCCCGAAGGCGCTCGGTCCCGCGATCTCGGCGCTCAAGGGCAAACTCATCGCCGAGGCCCCGGCCATCGCCACCCGCAAGGCGAGCGAGCTCGTTCTCGAGGCCGTCGTGCCGCTCCTGCCGGAACTGGCGATCGGCTCGGCCGACCTTACGCCGTCGAACAACACCCGCACCAAGACGGCGAAAGCCATCAATGCCGCAGATTTCAGCGGCCGCTACATCCACTACGGCATCCGTGAATTCGGCATGGCCGCGGCCATGAACGGCATCGCCCTGCATGGCGGCTTCCTGCCGGCCGGCGCGACCTTCATGGTCTTCACCGACTATGCCCGCCCAGCCATGCGCCTCGCGGCGCTGATGGGAACGAGCGTGGTCTATGTCATGACCCACGACTCCATCGGTCTTGGCGAGGATGGCCCGACCCACCAGCCGGTGGAGCATCTGGCGGCGCTCCGCGCCATGCCGAACATGCGCGTGTTCCGCCCGGCGGACGCGGTCGAGACCGCCGAAGCCTGGCAGCTCGCCCTCACCCGCAAGGACGGCCCGACCGTCTTGGCATTGACGCGCCAGAACCTGCCTCTGCTGCGCAAGGAAGCCGTCGAGAGCAACCTCTGCGCGACCGGCGCCTATGAGCTGTCGCCGGCGGGCGGGAAGGCCATCGCGACGCTGTTCGCCTCGGGCTCGGAGGTCGAGATCGCCGTCGCGGCGCAGGCCAAGCTCGCCGAGAAGGGCATCCATGCCCGCGTGGTCTCCGTACCGTCGCTGGAGCTGTTCCTCGAACAGCCGGAAGACGTGCAGAAGGCCGTGATCGGCGATGCGCCCATCAAGGTGGCCGTAGAGGCCGCGGTTCGCTTCGGCTGGGACGCCGTCATCGGCCATGACGGCATCTTCGTGGGCATGGCGAGCTTCGGCGCCAGCGGGCCTTACAAGGATCTTTACGCTTATTTCGGCATTACGGCTGAAAGCGTTGTGGAACGTGTGACCGCGCGCCACAACGGCTGACGACGGTCAGTATCATTGGATACGGAAAGGCATCCCCCTGGGGATGCCCAGCGGAGGAGTGAGGTTATGGCGGTTCGGGTCGCGATCAATGGGTTCGGGCGGATCGGGCGCAATGTGCTGCGCGCCATCGTGGAAAGCGGACGCACGGACATCGAAGTCGTGGCGATCAACGATCTCGGCCCGGTCGAGACGAATGCCCATCTGCTGCGTTTCGACTCGGTGCATGGTCGCTTTCCGCATCAGGTGACGGTCGACGGCGACAGCATCAATGTCGGACGTGGGCCGATCAAGGTCACGGCGGTCCGCAATCCGGCCGAGCTGCCGCATAAGGACCTCGGTGTCGACATCGCGCTGGAATGCACGGGCATCTTCACGAGCCGCGAGAAGGCCGCCGCGCATCTCGCCGCCGGCGCCAAGCGCGTCCTGGTCTCGGCTCCGGCCGATGGCGCCGACCTCACGGTCGTTTATGGCGTCAACCACGACAAGCTCACCAAGGATCACCTCGTCGTTTCCAACGCGTCCTGCACCACCAACTGCCTCGCGCCGGTGGCCAAGGTGCTGGACGAGGCCTTCGGCATCGAGCAGGGTTTCATGACGACGGTTCACGCCTATACCGGCGACCAGCCCACGCTCGACACCATGCACAAGGACCTCTACCGGGCCCGCGCTGCTGCGATGTCGATGATCCCGACCTCGACCGGCGCCGCCAAGGCGGTGGGCCTCGTGCTGCCGCAGCTCGCCGGCAAGCTGGATGGCACGTCGATCCGCGTCCCGACGCCGAATGTCTCGGTCATCGACTTCAAGTTCGTGCCGAGCCGGGCGACGACGAAGGACGCGGTGAATTCCGCCCTCAAGGCCGCCGCTGATGGCCCGCTGAAGGGCATTCTTGCCTATACCACCGCGCCGAATGTCTCGATCGACTTCAATCACGATCCGCATTCCTCGACCTTCGCCCTCGACCAGACGAAGGTGCTCGATGGAAAGCTGGTGCGCGTGATGTCCTGGTACGACAACGAGTGGGGCTTCTCCAACCGCATGTCCGATACCGCGGTTGCAATGGCGAAGCTCATCTGAGACAGCAGTTTTGTAGAAGGGCATCGGCAAAGCCGGTGCCTTTTGCGTTCTGAGACAGAAGCGCGCGCGCCACGGCAAGGGAAGGCTCTGGCGGGCGTGTCATGATCGCGAACAGCCGGCGGATTCCCCCCAGTCCGCCACCTCTTCTCGCAACTGGATGGATGCCATGAGCGACCCCCGGACGAGTGGACGTATCGAACCCAGCCTGTCGACGCCCGAGGCGGAGGCCGCGCCGCCCCCACCGGCGGCACCACAACCCGAGACGCGCCCGGCACCGCCGCCGCCTCAACCCGCAGCCGAGACGCGGGCTGCTCCCGCACCCCAGCCGGCTCCGCGTCCCGCTCCGCCCCCGCAGCCCGCCCAGTCGCAGCCACCTCAGCAAGCCGTCCCGGCGAGCCAGCGTCCTGGCCTCGACCAGTTGGCCCGCATCGAGGAGAAGGCCGCCCGCATCGAGGAAAAGTTCGCACGCTCCGAAGCCCTGATGCTGCGGCTTGAGGCGCAGATCGAAAAATCGACCGGGATCACCGGCTCCCTGGCGCGCCAGGAGGATGTCGCGGCCGTCGACTATCGCGTCAGCCGGCTTCCCGGCTACGGCACACTCATCGTCGTCGCAGCACTGGCCGCCATCGGCGGCGCCGTGCTCGCCGTTATCCTTCTCCGCTACGCAGGAGGCCTTGGCCTATGAGCTCGTTCCGCACCCTCGACGAAGCGCCGGTGAAGGGGCAGCGCGTCCTTGTACGCGTCGACATCAACGTCCCCATGGAGGATGGCAAGGTCACAGATGCCACGCGCATCGAGCGGGTGGTGCCCACGCTGCGTGAGATTGCCGACCGTGGCGGCAAGGTCATTCTGCTCGCCCATTTCGGCCGCCCGAAGGGCAAGCGCGAACCGAAGGACAGCCTGAAGCCAGTGGTAAAGGCAGTGGCGGCGGCGCTGGGCAAGCCGGTCGCCTTCGCTGAGGACTGCATCGGTGAGGCGGCCGCTCAGGCGGTCGCCAAGCTTGCCGACGGCGGCGTCCTTCTCCTCGAGAACACCCGCTTCCACGCCGGCGAGGAAAAGAACGACAAGGCCTTCGTGGCCGAGCTCGCCAAGCTCGGCGACATCTATGTCAATGACGCCTTCTCGGCGGCCCATCGCGCCCATGCCTCGACCGAGGGGCTGGCCCACGTCCTCCCGGCCTATGTCGGCCGCAGCATGCAGGCCGAGCTCGACGCGCTGCGCAAGGGCCTGGAGAAGCCCGCGCGCCCGGTCGTCGCCATCGTCGGCGGCGCCAAGGTGTCGACGAAGCTCGATCTCCTGGAGAACCTGGTCGCCAAGGTCGATGCCCTCGTGATCGGGGGCGGCATGGCGAACACCTTCCTGCATGCCGAGGGCGTCAATATCGGCAAGTCGCTCGCCGAGAAGGATCTCGCCGATACCGCTCGCCGCATCCTCTCGGTCGCGCAGGAAAAGAACTGCGCCATCATCCTGCCGGTGGACGGTCTCGTCGCCTATGAGTTCAAGGCGAATGCGCCGCACCATGCCTATGGTTTCGACGCCGTGCCGACCGACGGCATGATTCTCGATGTCGGCCCGCAATCGATCGAACGGATCAAATCCGCGATCGACGATGCCGCGACGATCGTCTGGAATGGCCCGCTCGGTGCCTTCGAGCTCAACCCCTTCGACCATGGCACCGTCGTTGCCGCCCGGCATGCCGCCGAGCGGACGAAGCAGGGCAAGCTCGTGTCGATCGCCGGTGGCGGCGACACCGTCGCGGCCCTGAACCATGCAGGCGTTGGCGACGATTTCACCTACGTGTCCACGGCCGGCGGCGCTTTCCTCGAATGGCTCGAGGGGAAGGATCTGCCGGGTGTCAGCGCGCTGAAAGTGTCCTGATCCGCAATTCGGGCCAACCGGCCCTGTCGCTCCCATCCCCTAGTGGCCGCTGGCCACCGTCGCATAGGAGATCTAACACGTGTCTCGCATTACCCTGCGCCAGTTGCTCGATCATGCCGCGGAAAACGGCTATGGCGTTCCCGCCTTCAACATCAACAACATGGAGCAGGGCCTCGCCATCATGGCGGCGGCCGATGCGGCCGATGCCCCTGTGATCATCCAGGCGAGCCGCGGCGCGCGCTCCTATGCCAACGACCTCGTCCTCGCGAAGCTGATCGAGGGCCTGGCGGAACTTTACCCACACATCCCGCTGTGCATGCATCTCGACCACGGCAACAACGAAGCGACCTGCGCCACCGCCATCCAGTACGGCTTCACCTCCGTGATGATGGACGGCTCGCTCAAGGCCGACGGCAAGACCGCCGCCGACTGGGACTATAACGTCGGCATCACTCGCAAGGTGGTGGAGATGGCCCATTGGGGTGGCGTGTCGGTCGAGGGTGAGCTCGGCGTGCTCGGCTCCCTGGAACATGGCGGCGGCGAGCAGGAGGACGGCCACGGCGTCGAGGGCGAGATCGGCCACGACCAGCTGCTGACCGACCCGGAAGAAGCGGTGAAGTTCGTCAAGGAGACCCAGGTCGACGCGCTCGCCATCGCCATGGGCACCTCGCACGGCGCCTATAAGTTCACACGCAAGCCCGACGGCGCCATCCTCGCCATGCACGTCATCGAGGAAATCCACCGGCGCCTGCCGGACACGCATCTCGTCATGCACGGCTCCTCCTCGGTGCCGCAGGATCTGCAGGACATCATCAATGCCTACGGCGGCGAGATGCCCCAGACCTGGGGCGTTCCGGTGGAAGAGATCCAGCGCGGCATCAAGCACGGCGTCCGCAAGATCAACATCGACACGGACAACCGCATGGCCATGACCGGCCAGATTCGCAAGGTGCTGAGCGAGAACAAGGGCGAGTTCGACCCGCGCAAATACCTGAAGCCCGCCATGGAGGCCATGACGAAGCTCTGCAAGCAGCGCTTCGAGGAGTTCGGCACGGCGGGCCAGGCCGGCAAGATCAAGCCGCTGTCGCTGGCCGCCATGGCCAAGCGCTACGACAAGGGCGAGCTCGCGCCCAAGATCAGCTGAAGTTCGGCTGGCGACCGGCTGAACATCAGCCGATCGTGAGGGATGGCGGCCACTCTCGCGCCATCATCAACGGCAGAATCACGTTATGCTCCGCTCTGTCAGCGGAGCATCGCCGCGTTTTGGCGGCATCGAGTGAGTGAATGACCAAACCCTTCTGCCGTCTTTATCTCGTCAGCCCCGCAGTCACCGCCCCCGAGGCCTTCGCGCCCATGTTGAAGGCTGCTTGCGCCGCCGGCGACATTGCCGCCGTGCTGCTGCGCCTCGATGCGAGTGACGAACGCGCTGCCATCAACATCGTCAAGGAACTTGCGCCGATCGCGCAGGACGCTGGAGCCGCGCTGATTGTCGCGGCCTCCCCGGGCGTTGCCGCGCGCGGCGGGGCGGACGGTGCGCATCTCGATATCCGCAACGCGGACGATCCGGAGGATGTGCTCGGCGACGCGATCTCGCAGCTTCGGCCTGAGCGCATGCTGGGCGCGGGCGGCCTCAAGAGCCGCCATGCCGCCATGCAGGCCGGAGAGGCCGAGGTGGACTATGTGATGTTCGGCGAACCGCGCCCCGACGGCAGCGTGCCCCCGGCCTCCGAGACCCTTGAGCGCGCCGGCTGGTGGGCGTCGATCTTCGCGACGCCTTGTGTGGCCTACGCCGAAACGCTCGGCGATGTCGGCCCGCTGGCTGCCGTCGGCGTCGAATTCGTCGCGCTCGGTGACGCGGTCTGGACGAATCCGGCCGGACCAGCCGCCGCCGTCACCGAGGCCCTTGCCAGCATAGCCGCCAACGCTCCGGAAGAACCATGACGCCGCGGGCGCTGATCCTCGGCGGGCTGGTAATGACCACCATCGCATCGGTGGCGGTGGAAGCCATTGCCCAGGAGCGAACGCAGCCGCCCTCCCGCGCGCCCTCCAACTCGCCCTCTCTGCCGGCCGCGTCATCCGGATCGACCGGCGGCGGCAATGCCCAGCCAGCCCGTCCACGCCAGCTCCCCTCGACGGTGATGCCGAACTTCGACGGGTCCGGATCGCTGGACAGCCCCTTCGGGAGTCCTGCCCAACCCGGTTTCGGCCAGCCATCCCAGTCGGCGATCCCGACGCTACCGAGCTTGCCCGATCCCAATGCGGATGCTGCCTACGGCGCCTACCAGCGCGGCCTTTACCGCCGCGCCTATGACGAGGCGAAGCAGCGGGCGGACCGCAACCCGCGCGACGCCGCCGCCCTGACCCTGCTCGGTGAACTCACCAACCAGGGCCTCGGCATACGCCGCGATTTCACGAAAGCGGCCGAGTGGTACAAGCTGGCGGATGCCCAGGGCGATCCCAACGCGTCCTTCGCGCTGGCGATGATGGTGCTGGCGGGACGCGGCGTACCGAAGGACGAGATGGCCGCCCTCGGTTATCTCGAGAAGGCCGCCAAGGCCGGCCAGGGACCGGCCGCCTACAATCTCGCCGTCGCGTTGATCAGCACCGGCAAGCCGGAGGACCTGAAGCGCGCGATCGACCTGCTGCGCACCGCCTCGCAGGCCGAAATCGGTGATGCCCAATATGCGCTCGCCGTGCTGACCAAGCAGGGACGCGGCTTGCCGAAGAACGATACCGAGGCCGCGCAATGGATGGCGCGCGCCGCGGCGAACGACAACATCAGCGCCCAGGTCGAGTATGCGATCATGCTGTTCAACGGCGAGGGCGTTAAGGCGGATGAGAAACGGGCCGCGCAACTCTTCGCGCTGGCGGCCGGACGCGGCAACGCCATCGCGCAGAACCGTTACGCGCGTCTCCTGGCAACCGGCCGGGGCGTCGCGAAAAACCGTGTTGAGTCGGCCGCCTGGAACCTCATGGCGACGCAGCAGGGTCTCGCCGACAGATGGCTCGACGACCAGCTGAAGGACCTGTCCTCCGCCGAGAGGATCAAGGCGGAGGGGCTGGCGCGCCAGCGCAACGCCGATCTCTCCGCCAATCTGCAGCCTTGACGGGCGGCCAGCGGGCAGGCACACAGCAGCATCGATATTGCCACCGATCTCATTGGACTTGGCCGCCCTCTTGCGGCCGAGCCGCCGAGACCGGTTCACCGGATCAATTCTCTGGTTTAGTGTCCGCGTGCCAGCCTGTCCGGCTGGCGGTCCTTGGACACGACCTCCGGAACACAATCCAAGTTTACCGATATTCAAGTTTACCGATGGCGTCACGAAACGGCGCGAAGGCAGAACCCAAGCAATGATTCGCTCCCCGCTCATCACCGTCATGTCGGAGGCCGTCATTAAGGCCTCGCGTTCTCTCAAACGCGATTTTGGCGAAGTCGAAGCCCTCCAGGTCTCCATCAAGGGACCGGGTGATTTCGTCTCCAATGCCGATCGCAAGGCGGAAACAATCCTTCGCGAGGCCCTGGAGAAGGCCCGCCCCGGCTATGGCCTTGTCATGGAGGAAAGCGGGATCGTCGAGGGCAGCGATACCTCGCATCGCTGGCATATCGACCCGCTGGACGGCACCACCAACTTCCTGCACGGCATTCCGCATTTCTGCATCTCCGTCGGCCTTGAGCGTGACGGGCAGATGGTTGCCGGCATCATCTATGACCCCATCAAGGACGAGATGTTCATCGCCGAGAAGGGCAAGGGCGCATTTCTCAACAACCGCCGGGTACGCGTCGCCGCGCGGCGGGAGCTGAGCGCGTCGGTCGTCGGCTGCGATATTCCGCATCTCGGCGAGCGCACCCAGGCCACCACGCTTCGCGAGATCGCGACCATGAGCGCACGCGCCGCCGGCCTGCGCTCCTACGGAGCGGCCGCCCTTGATATCGCCTATGTCGCCTGCGGCCGCTTCGATGCCTTCTTCGGGCGCGGCCTCAAGAGCTGGGACATGGCCGCGGGCCTCGCCATCCTGCGCGAGGCGGGCGCCTTCGCGAGCGACGCCGACGGCGGCTCCGATCCCGTCGCGAAGGGCCATATCGCCTGCGGCAACGAAGCCCTGCACCGCGAATTGCTCGAGGTTCTCAAGACCGCGCGCGCTCCCCAGCCCGCCGCCTGAGGCAACCCCGCCGGCTCAAGACGGGAGAGCCTTTGAGGCCTCCCGCAAGCGGGTGTCCCATCCGGGCCTTCAAACCTTTCAAAACAAGGCATACAAAAATAGCACGCTCAAGACCCGGATGCATAAAGCCCTCGGGATGGCGCGGGCTCCCCGCCGTAAAGGCTTGATTGCGAACGCCGCGCCAGCGAACATGCAGCCACGTCTCTTGATTGCCGTGAGCACGCGGGTGGATGCATGGTTGCCGATGACTCCCTGAAGCTGACCCCTCCCCGGATCCATGTGATCCGCATGCTCGTGTTCATCGTGCTCGTCGGCTTCCTGGCCTTTGTGCTGCACCGGCAGATCACAACGGCGTTCATGACGAACCCGGGGCTCAACGGCCTCATTATCGGCGCTCTCCTCATCGGCATCATCCTGGCCTTCCGCCAGGTGATCCGCCTGTTCCGCTCGGTCCGCTGGGTCAATGAGCTGCGCCGCTCGAACCCGAACGCGACCCTTGATTCGCCGCCGAGCCTGCTCGGCCCGACGGCGAAGCTGTTCGGCAACAAGAACTCATCGCGGGGCGTCAGCACCCACACTTTCCGCGCGATCCTCGAATCGATCGGCGCGCGCCTCGACGAGAACCGCGAGAACCTGCGCTATCTCGCAGGCCTCCTCGTCTTCCTCGGCCTGCTTGGCACCTTCTGGGGCCTTCTCGAGACGGTCAGTTCGGTGGGCAACGTCATCTCCTCCATGCGCACGGGTGCGGAAGCCGGTGTCCTGTTCGAGGAACTGAAGAGCGGGCTCGCCGCGCCGCTCGCCGGCATGGGCATCTCCTTCTCGTCCTCGCTGTTCGGCCTCGCCGGCTCCCTCGTCCTCGGCTTCCTCGACCTGCAGCTCGGCCAGGCGCAGGGGCGCTTCTACACGGAACTCGAGGACTGGCTGTCCGCCCATGTGGTCGATAACCCCAACCCCATGTCCGGCAGGCTGCCACCGGCGCTCGGCGGCTCCGACCAGGACGTCGCGGCCGCGCTCGAAAAGCTCGCCACGGTGATCAACGACGGCCAGGGCGGTCGCGCCGCCACCCATGCCATGGCCAATCTCGCGGAAGGCGTCCAGGGCCTCGTGCAGCACATGCGGTCCGAACAGCAGATGATCCGCGACTGGGTGGAATCCCAGGCCGGCCAGCAGCGCGAGCTGAAGCGGCTGCTGGAGCGCCTCGTCGACGAGCGGATCCGCTGACATGGCCCTGTCCCGCGCCCGCCGCTCCGAGCGCCGGCTCGACTACTGGCCGGGCTTCGTCGATGCCCTGTCGACACTGGTGCTGTCGATCATCTTCATCCTGACGGTCTTCGTGCTGGGGCAGTTTTTCCTGTCCCAGGAAATCTCGGGGCGTGACACCGCCCTGCAGCGCCTCAACCGCCAGATCCTGGAGCTGAACGAACTGCTCGCCCTTGAGCGCGCCAACCGCCAGGATGCCGAGGACAATCTTGCCGCGTTGCAATCCACCCTGCAGACCGCCGAGGCCGACAGGCTGCGCCTGCAGGGCCTCCTGAGCTCGGGCTCGGCCACCAGCACCGCTGCGAACACCCGCATCGGCCAGCTGACCGCGGAAATCGACAAGGAAAAGGCCATCTCGGCCCGGGCGCTGACGCAGGTCGAGCTGCTCAACCAGCAACTCGCCGCGTTGCGGCGCCAGCTCGCGGCGCTGGAGGACGCCCTCGCGGCCTCCGAGGCGCGCGACAAGGAAAGCCAGGCGCGCGTTGCCGATCTCGGCAGTCGCCTCAATGTCGCGCTGGCGCAGCGTGTCCAGGAGCTTGCCCGCTTCCGCTCGGATTTCTTTGGTCGCCTGCGGCAGATCCTGGGTGAGCGGCCAGACATCCGCGTCGTCGGTGATCGCTTCGTCTTCCAGTCCGAGGTCTTTTTCGACGCCGGCTCCGCCGCTCTTCTGCCCGCGGGCGCGGCCGAGCTCGACAAGGTGGCGACCGCGCTGGTCGATCTCGACAAGGAGATCCCGGCGGATATCCCCTGGATCATCCGCGTGGACGGCCACACCGACAAGCGCCCGCTGTCGGGCTTCGGCGAGTTCAAGAGCAACTGGGCCCTCTCCGCCGCGCGCGCCATCGCCGTGGTGCAATATTTCGTCAGCAAGGGCGTGCCGCCGCAGCGGCTGCTCGCCGCCGGCTTCGGCGAATACCAGCCGATCGAACTGGGCGACAACGACGACGCCTACCGCCGCAATCGCCGCATCGAGCTGAAGCTTACGGAACGGTGAGGCCCGCTCCGCCAGCCACGACGGCCACCCGCTCGGGCGTGGCATGGCTGAACTGCAGACGCGCGAGCCGCGCGTAGAGGCCGCCCCGCGCGACAAGGCTTTGATGCGTGCCTTCCTCCACGATGCGTCCCTCATCGATGACGAGGATGCGATCCGCCGAGAGCACGGTCGCCAGACGGTGCGCCACCACGAGGGTCGTGCGCCCTTCCATCAGGCGGTCGAGCGCGGTCTGGACGAGCTGCTCGCTTTCGGCATCGAGCGCCGAGGTCGCCTCGTCGAGCACCAGGATAGGCGCGTCCTTGAGCACCGCCCGGGCGATGGCGATGCGCTGGCGCTGGCCGCCGGACAAGGTGACGCCCCGTTCGCCGACAAGGGTCTCATAGCCCTGCGGCAGCGCCTGGATGAAACCGTCGGCGGCGGCGAAAGCGGCCGCCTGCCGCGCCTCGGCCTCGCTCGCGTCGGGACGCCCGTAGCGGATGTTGTCGATCACGCTGGTGCCGAAGACGACCGGGTCCTGCGGCACGAAGGCGATGCGCCGGCGCACGGCCGCGGGATCGGCCGTCGCGATGTCGACGCCATCGACGCGCACAATCCCCGCCTGGGGATCGTAGGCGCGCAGCAAAAGCTGGATCACCGTGCTCTTGCCGGCCCCTGAAGGACCAACGAGGGCCACTCGCTCACCCCGACGGATCTCGAAGCTGAGGCCATCGACTGACGGCGTCTCCGGCCGGGTCGGATAGGCGAACCGCACCGTCTCGAACGCAACGGTGCCCAGAGGCGGCTCAGGCAGTGCCACAGGCCGCGCCGGGACCGTGACGGCGGGCTTGGTTGCCAGAAGCTCGGCGAGCCGCCCAGCGGCACCTGCGGCCTGGGAAACCTCACCCCACACTTGGCTGAGCTCACCGAGCGATGAGGCCGCCAGCACGGCGTAGATCACGAACTGCGACAGGCGCCCGGCGGTCATGCGGCCGGCGAGCACGTCCTGGGCGCCATACCAGAGCACGGCGACGACGCTCGCGGACACGAGGAACAGGGCAATGGCGGTCAGTATCGCGCGCGCGGTCACCGAAGCCCGGGCGGCCTCGAAAGTCTCTTCCGCCGCCCGGCTGAAACGCGACGCGGTCGCATCCTCGGCGTTGAAGGCCTGCATGATGCGCACGGCACCAATGGCCTCCACGGCATAGGCGGAGACCGCCGCGAGCTTGTCCTGGGCGATCCGGGAGCGCCGCCTGACACCCCGGCCGGACGCCACCAGCGGAATGACGATGATCGGGATGACGATGAGCACCAGGCTCGACAGGCGCGGGCTGGTGATCAGCATCATCGTCGCAGCGCCGAGGAACAGCACGAGATTGCGCAGGGCGACCGAAGCGCTGGCACCGAAGGCGGCCTTGATCATCGTGGTGTCGGCGGTCAACCGCGAGGTGATCTCGCCGCTCTTGGTCCGGTCGTAGAAGCCGGCATCGAGATGCGTGAGATGCCGGAAGACGGCTGAACGCAGATCCGCGACCACCCGCTCGCCGAGCGTCGTCACGAAATAATAGCGCGTGGCGCTGGCGAGCGCGAGAACACCGACCACGACGACGAGCACGGCAAAATAGCTGTCGATCATGCCGGCGCCATCGGTCGAGAAGCCATGGTCGATCACGCGGCGCACGGCAAGCGGCAAGGCGAGCGTGGCGGCGGACGCCATGAGCAGGGCGAGGCAGGCGGCGGCGATGAGGCCGCGATAGCGCAGGGCAAACGGCAGCAGAGGCCGGAGCGCGCTCAGCGGTGCCCGGGGCCTGGTTTCGCTTCCAAGATCGTCCATCTGGCTTGCCGATCGGCGTGCCATCATCAATCCTCCGAATTTGCTTCCTTTTGTCCGCTTGTCCTTCGCTTGGCGCTGCGCTATAGGGTCGCGACCCTGAGACAACCTGCCGACGATGTGCGTGGTTGCCGCCGCTTGCGGTGACTTCGAAAGGAATTTGCCATGAAGGCCGACATTCACCCCACCTACCATTTCATCAAGGTCACGCAGACCGACGGTTCCACCTACGTCACGCGTTCGACTTATGGCAAAGAGGGTGACAACCTCAACCTCGATATCGACAATCTGACTCATCCGGCCTGGACCGGCGGCACGCAGCAGCTGCTCGATCGCGGTGGTCGCCTGTCGCGCTTCAACAACCGCTTCGCCGGCCTGAGCTTCGGCAAGAAGTGAGCTGGTGATGCCTGCGCCGGTTCATACCGGCGCGGCCTCGCGCAGCTCAATTCCAGCCCTCTGACAGGTTGAGCGGCATATAGCGCCTGCACCCTGCGAGGGACTTGCCGCGCACGGAGACTAGGAACACGAAACGGCGGCTGGATATTTCCAGCCGCCGTTTCGTGTTTGTCGCAGATGATGCAGTGCGCTGGAGCCCCACATGGCTTTAGACCTCGCGGGGCTCCAGCAATTCCGGCTCGCTGGCTTCGAGAAGCAGCAAGCCGGCCCCCCAACCTTGTTTAACTAAAGCAAAACTGATTGTAGGCGTTTGACTTGAGTCAAAGGCGCCTGCGTCGCGACGAAAACGACGTCGTCGTCGCCTGTGGCGAGCACGTGCTCAAGATGCTTGATGCGGGTGAAGAGACGCTGTGCGCGCGCCAGCAACTCACAAAGCCGTGGCGGGAGCGCATCGTCCATCAAGAGAACCTCGTTCGGCTCGGCGTTGGCGAGCCGAACCTTGGATTTCTCGCTGCGCGCCTCACGCATGCTGATCTCGCCATCCGCGACCGCGCGGTGCAACAGCAGCCAGGATGCCATCTGCATCAGGCGCGTCGTGAGGCGCATGCTTTCCGTCGCATAGGCCAGGGCGGCCTGTCGGCGCAATGCGCGGGCCTCCGCGCGCCCCGCCCCTTCCAGGTAGGCGGCCGTCTCCTCGATCAGGGCCATGCCTTCACGGAACAAGCGGCGAAACTGCTCCGAAGCAACGAAATGCACGCCGAATGGAATCGGCGCCGTCGCCTGCCGAGTCATGTCTACGCTTGCCATACCTCACCCTTCCGGCTCCGGCCGGACGCCGACGTCTCGTAATGAAACATCGACTCCCGCCTGGGTTCGGTATCGCAAGGACAACGCCAAGCACGGGCGGCCGGAGCGACCCACTGGTGGTGTGAAGCACTCATGATCAGCCGCAAGCCCAAGCCGCGAGACAGAGAGTATGCTGGCCAGATGACGACAGCGATGCGATCTCCGCGCGCGCAAGGCGGCCGATTTTGACACCGCCCGGCGGGATTGCCGAAAACGCCGCGCATGGCATCGGCACGGCGGGACAGGGTTTGGCGCCGTGCGCGCAGGGTCCAAAAAGAAGCCGCCCTTTGGGCGGCTGAAGGTCGAAGCAGGGAGGCGTCAAAAAGAGTGGACAGGGCCACTCAGCGTCCAGGAAATGGACACCCTAGTCATATATTGGAAACCTTAATGGACCGTTGCCTGACCGCCATGGCCAGACGCCCGCGTCAAAAAGATACAAATGCGACCGTCAGCCCGTTCAGGAGCGGAACACGGCGTCCGCCTGGGCCCGTGAGGCCTCCTTCGCGGTCTGCGCCGCCATCAGGCGCTCGATTTCCGCCCGAAGCAGCGCGATACGTTCGGTCAGTTCATGGAGCGACAAGGTGCTGAGGTCCTGACCGAGAACATGCGGGGTCACGGGTCGGGGGGCTTCATCATCGAAGAGGCCAACCATCGGCAATTCTCCTCATGCTGCCATCGCGGGATGCGCCCATCGTTCATGGAACACTTACCCCGATATGGCAATGAAGGTGTCGAAGGCAAAGGGGCGCCGGCTTGGAGATACTTTTACCGCACCCGACATCGCTTTCTCGCGGTTCGCCATTTGCCAGCGACCGTTGCAACGCCTATATTCCGCCAGTTCCCCTTCATCGGTGGTGACGTCCCGCCCTGGCCGGTTAGCCTGGCCGGAAGCCCGCGGAAGGTTTACCTAGAGCGCTTGTGAACCGGATGGTATCATCAGATTCACAAGAAATCGCTCCAGATCAATAACTTGGAGCCAAGTTGGCTGTGCGGGCGCGGCAAGTGCCCTCCGTTGCCAAATAGGTTCTGGCGCTTGACCTCACAGGCGTCGTCGTGAAGACGATGCCGCGAATAAGACCTTTAAGGAGCTCCCTATGTCCACGGGCCCCCTGATGCCGAAAGCGACCGCCGTCTGGTTGGTCGAGAACACGGCATTGACCTTTGAGCAGATCGCCGAGTTCTGCAAATTGCACCCGCTCGAGGTGAAGGGCATCGCCGACGGCGAAGTCGCGATCGGCATCAAGGGTCTCGACCCGACAAGCACGGGCCAGTTGAGCCGCGAGGAAATCAGCCGTGCCGAAAAGGACGAAAACCACGTCCTGCGCATGGCCGCGCCCAAGGTCAAGCTGCCGGAGCAGAAGCGCAAGAAGGGTCCGCGTTACACGCCCGTTTCGCGGCGCCAGGACCGTCCCAATGCCATCCTGTGGCTGCTGCGCAATCATCCTGAATTGAAGGATGCGCAGATCATGCGGCTGATCGGCACCACCAAGACGACCATCCAGCAGATCCGCGAACGCACCCACTGGAACGCGGCGAGCCTCGCGCCCATGGATCCGGTCACCCTCGGGCTTTGCTCCCAGATCGATCTTGATTTCGAGGTCGCGCGTTCGGCGAAGGATCGCCCCGCCCAGATGGACGCCGGTCAGACCTTGCTATCGCCGGAGGAAACCACCGCGCCACTCCATGAAGACACGATTGATCCGTTCAGCGACATGAGCCGTCCAAAGAAGGAAGAGGATGACGCGATCGACGCTGACAGCGTTTTCGCGAAGCTCAAGCAGTTGCGGCCCCGCGATGACGAGGACGAGGATTGAACACATCCAAGCCGCAGGGGCTTGAAGGGACATCGGGAGTTTGAGCTCCCGGAATAGCGGGGCGCCCGGTTGGGCGCCCTTTTTGTTGGGAAACACACCTTACGAGGGTGCGGGCACGGACACGCCCGTGCCATTGCAACGCACTGAAACGCAATGCAACGCCGCTGTCACTCCGCCAGGGGGGCGAGAGAATAGAGTGTGCCTGTTGGGGGGCGCCCGATAGCAGGTAGGGTTGCCATGCAATTTGCACAATCGATTGCGACCGCAGTCGCCAGCCTGTCGTTCTGGACGGCGATCGGCTACACGCTCTGGCGCAGCCTCTGCCATGAGCGGGGCATGGCGGCATGGCGCGAACGGATCATCGGCCGGTGTGCCGGCGGCATGAGGGGCTTGGCGAGAGGGGCTTGGCGAGATTGGGCTCTCAAGCGCGCGCGATAGGCGCACAGACCTTGTGGCGTGCGGGTGCTCGCTCAACCCCTGAGTGGCTCTGGATCAGATCTGTGTCAGGATGGCATCATCCGGCACCATCCCGTCGGTGAATTGGCTCGCCTCGTTCAACCGGAGAAAATCCACGGCAGACGGACGCGTGTGGCTAGCCGAAGAGCCCGCCTCCACTCTGAAGACGACGGAGGCCCTGCTTGGCGAGATCGTTATTGGGGTCCACCGAGATCGCGCGCTGATAGGATTCGATCGCTTCGTTCTTCTTGCCGAGGCGCTCGTAAGCCATGCCGCGACCAGCCCATGCGTCGGCATTGTGATTGTCGACATTGAGCGAGGCGTTGAAGTCCTCGACCGCCTTGTCGTACTGGCCGACCGCGAGCAGGCTCTGGCCTCGTCCCGTATAGGGCGCCGCGACGAAGGGATTGCGGTCGAGAGCGGCGTCGAAGTCCTTGATCGCCAGTTGGTTCTGGCCCTGGCGCTGGTAGACGAGCGCGCGGGCGTGGAAGGATTCGGCGGATTCAGGGTTGATCTGGATCGCCCGGCTCAGATCGGCCTGAGCCTGATCGAAGCGGCCCTGGACACGTAGCAGATTGGCACGCCCGACATAGGCAGGCGCATAATTCGGGTCAGATGCGATAGCGCGGTCGAAATCGCTCAGCGCCTGCTGGTCGCGCCCGGTCTGGCGATAAGCCAGCGCGCGATTCGTATAGGCTGGCGCATAATTGGGATTGAGTTTCACCGCCTGCGAGAAATCAGCGATGGCATCCGAGAATTGCCCGGTGCGGGCATAGGCCGCGCCGCGGGTGTTGTAAGCCCCGGGATCATTGGGGTTTGCCTTGATGACGTCCGTCAGCGACGCGATATTCGTCGACGTGGCGGCGGAGTTGTCCTTCACGAGCTCAGCGACCCTGGCCGATTGCGGAGCCACCGTCTCACAGGCCACCAGACCACTCATCAGGCCCGCCGCCGCAACGATTCGAGCGCCAACCCAGAAGCGATATCCCGCCGTGCCATAAGAACGACGAGGAGAGGCCTGCGCCGCGCGCTGATTCATCACCACAGATTCTCCTACCTTGATGCCAGTTATCCCCCGGCATCCCGAACGAGTCCGCTCTGCCGCCACCACCTGACGCCAGACCGGACGCAATAAACACTGGTCTGGTTAACCTTTAACCATCATTCTGGCGAAATCCGGTTTCTGAAGTATTCAGTTCGCTGGCGGTTCACAGACGTCGGCTGGTGGACGATCGCCGTTCATTTTACCGGGCACGAACAGCCGGTCATAAAAGATTATTTATATCAATTGGTTATCGGCACCAGGTCACTCGCGAGAACGATCTGCCATGGCGATGGTGCCGATTGTCGGCCCGCCTCGCGGCGGATTGTCTCAACCTGCGTCACAAGCAGATCAGCTTGGCATCCAGCACATGCGTCCTGCCCCACGCGATTTCATCCCGTCGAAGCTCAGCTCTGCACAATGACGTGGTATCCAAACGGAAAAGGCGCCCGGGAGGTTCCAGGGCGCCGCATAACTCGACTGTCTGTATCATAAGCGGCGCCGGCTGCGATTAGCATCCCACGATTCAGCTTCGCCATGGGCTACTGTCTGAACAGCGCAGTCTCACCTGCTACCATGAGCGTCGGCGAAGACGCGAAACCGGCTACGCCGAGCCGGTCAGTGATCAGCGCGTGGGCTTCGGCTTCGAAGGCAGCAGGCCTTCGCGCTGAAGACGCTTGCGCATGAGCTTGCGCGCGCGACGCACGGCCTCAGCCTTCTCGCGGGCCCGCTTCTCGGAGGGCTTCTCGTAATGTCCGCGAAGCTTCATCTCACGAAAGATGCCCTCACGCTGCATCTTTTTTTTCAGCGCACGCAGCGCTTGATCGACATTGTTGTCGCGAACGAGAACCTGCACGCCTTCATCCCGTATTCTGAGTAGGTTTGGCAAAAGCCGAAAGCGGCGCTGAAACGCGCCGCCACCAAGGATGGTTGCGAATAGCAGATGTCATCACGGCTGTCCACCATCGCAGCCATGATTCCGGCATCAAATCGCGATCGACCGTCACCGTCCCATCTCATTCGGGCAGGACACGGGTGACATGGCCCATCTTGCGGCCGGGACGGGCGCTGGCCTTGCCATAGAGGTGCAGATGCAAACCGGGTTGCGCGACGATGTCGGCCCAGGCCTCGACATCGTCGCCGATCAGATTGCGCATCTCCACCTGGCCGTTGCGACGGGTGGAGCCCAAAGGCCAGCCGCAGACCGCGCGGATATGCTGCGCAAATTGCGAGGTGACCGCCCCCTCGATGGTCCAGTGACCGGAATTGTGCACCCTCGGGGCAATCTCATTCACGACGATCGGGCTGTCCCCGCCTTCAAGCACGAACATCTCGACAGCCAACACCCCGACATAGGACAGGGCATCGGCGATAGCCTTCGCGGCCGCGATGGCCTCCGCCGTCTGCTCCGCGGAGAGCGCGCTTGGCACCGTCGTGATGTCTAGAATGTGATGCCGATGGACGTTCTCGCACACATCGTAAGCCGCAAAGGCGCCCGCCTGGTCGCGCGCGCCCACGACGGACACCTCGCGCACGAACGGGACGAACCCTTCCAGAATGGCAGGCGCATGGCCGATCGCCGCGAGAGCCGCATCGAGATCGGCCCCAACCTCGATCTTCACCTGCCCCTTGCCGTCATAGCCGAAACGGCGCGTCTTGAGGATTGCCGGCGCGCCGAGATCGGCAAGGGCCGTGACAAGGTCCTGCCTACTGGCGATGTCCCGAAATGGCGCTGTCGGAATGCCGAGCGCCGCGACGAAACGCTTCTCGAGCAAACGGTCCTGGGTGGTCGCCAGGGCCTTGTGATCCGGAAAAAGCGGCACATGCCGGCGAAGAAGATCCACGCTTTCAGCGGGGATATTCTCGAATTCGTAAGTGACGACATCAACAGCGGCCGCGAACGCGACCAGAGCCGCCTCGTCCTCATAACCGGCCACGGTGTGCTTGCCCGCGACCTCGAAAGCCGGACTATCCGCGTCCGGCGCGAAGATATGCGTCTTCAATCCGTAGGATGCCGCCGCGATAGCCATCATGCGGCCAAGTTGCCCGCCGCCGAGAATTCCGACAGTCGAGCCGGGCGGCAGCGCGCCCATCCCTGCCCTGTCGGCGGAAGATTCCACGCTCATGATGTCGTCTCAGGGACATCGGCTACCGCAGCCGTCTGGCGCTCGCGCCAGGCTTTGAGGCGCGCGGTCAGCTCGGCATCGTCGAGGGCCAGAACGGCAGCCGCGAGCAAGGCCGCGTTCACGGCACCCGCGCGGCCTATCGCCAGCGTCCCGACGGGGATCCCGGCCGGCATCTGCACGATCGAGAGCAGACTGTCCTTTCCGGACAGGGCCTTGGACTCCACGGGCACGCCGAAAACCGGAAGATGCGTCAGCGCGGCCGCCATGCCAGGCAGATGCGCCGCGCCGCCGGCACCGGCGATGATGATCTTGTAGCCGGCGTCCGCCGCACCCTTCGCGAAATCATACAGCCTGTCCGGCGTGCGATGGGCTGAAACGATCCTGGCATCGAACACGATGCCCAGCGCCTCCAGCGTCTCTGTGGCATGACGCATGGTTGCCCAGTCCGACTGGCTTCCCATGATGACGGCAACCGGTGCCTTGCCCGCTTTCCCATTCATCGGGTGATCATCCCTTTCCAAAGCGGGCGAATGCCGTAGCCGGCGCTTCCCATACGTTTGCGCTCCTCTGAAAATCGCGCCATAGCGGGTGCGGAGGCCCTACGCAAGGGCCGACGCGGTCATGTCGCCCGCCTCGCAGCCCTCTGCGGGTGTAGCCGCAGCCGGCGCAGCCTTGCTACAGCCGCCGTCATCACGCAATGATGTCCGGGGTTAACTGGTCCTCGATGAAGGAGATGCGATCCTTCAGGAAAAGCTTACGCTTCTTCAACCGCTGGATCTGCAATTGATCGGCTGGACCGACATGCTCCAGGGCACCGATCGCCATGTCGAGATCACGATGCTCCTCCCGCAACCGCGATAACTCAGCCGCGAGGACATCCTGCTCGTCGCCCTCAAACAGGCCGATAACCAAGGGTTTGTCCGAGTTGTCGGCGCTCGGGGGCGGAGACCCGCCGCCTTGTAGTGAGACAATTGAGGGCGGCAGCCGCACGTCGTTCACCCGCGCCTCCGCGTCTGTCCTCGCCGAGGTGCAGCACCAGCGCCCATATCATTACCTCTGCAACACGTCGATCGCGTGTTCATGCCGGCCTGAACTTCCCTCAAGATAACGAATCCCACCGGGACCGCGGAGCACCTTTCAGAACCAAGAGCCTTAGCGGCCATCAGCTGTCAAGGCGCCTGCCACCCTGCGTTAAGCATCATACGCCGGAGCGCGAAAACGTTCCACCGCGACGATGAGCCAGTAGCGGCTTCCAACGTATGCAGTGACTATCGGTCACGCCCCCGAGGGCGCTTCCCGTGCCGGTTGTCTTGAATAACGGCGACGATATCGGTCCAGCGGCCCTGCCCAGCATTGCCGGAGCCTTGACCGATGATTTGGACGGCCGGTTCAGGGGACTTGCCGAGGGGACTTGCCGAGGGGACTTGCCAAGGGGACTTGCCAAGGGCATCCCTTGCCGATGCACGCTTTATCCAGCCCAGCCCATATCGCTTCCGAGCAGATCCAGACCGTTGTCGTGGCGGACGACCTCGCCGGCGATCGCCTGGACCGCTTTCTCGCCGCCGCCTTCTCCGACCTGTCCCGCTCCCGCCTGCAACAGCTCGTCAGGGCAGGACAGGTTCGCATCGATGGGGCGGTCGTGGAAGATCCGAAGCACAAGGTGACCGTCGGCGCCACGGTCACCTTGGTGGTGCCGCCCGCCGCCCCCGCGGAGCCGGAGCCGGAGACGATCCCGCTGACCGTGCTCTACGAAGACAATCACATCATCGTCATCGACAAGCCCGCCGGCCTCGTCGTACATCCCGCGCCCGGCCATGCCAGCGGAACGCTGGTCAATGCGCTGCTGGCCCATTGCGGCGACAGCCTTTCCGGCATTGGGGGCGTGCGGCGTCCCGGCATCGTGCATCGACTGGACAAGGACACGTCCGGTGTGATGGTGGTCGCCAAAACCGATCAGGCCCACGCCGCGCTGTCCGCGCAGTTCGCCGATCATGGTCGCACCGGGCCGCTGGAGCGCGTCTATACGGCAGTTGTCTGGGGCATCCTGCCCACGCTGAGAGGCACCATCGATCAGCCGATCGAGCGCGCCACGCACAACCGCGAGAAAATGACGGTCACCCGCGAGGGGCGAGGCCGGATCGCGATCACCCACTATGAAGTCGATAGGGTCTTCAGAGGCGATGAGGACCGCGGTATGGAACCCATCGGAAGCTTCGTCCGTTGTCGTCTTGAAACAGGGCGAACCCATCAAATCCGCGTCCACATGGCTCATATCGGCCACCCCTTGCTGGGCGACCAGCTTTACGGGCGGGGTTTCAAGACGAAGGAGAGCCTGCTCGGCCCCGCCGCCCGCTCCGCGCTCGAGATCCTCGGACGGCAGGCGTTGCATGCCCGTACCCTTGGTTTCGCCCATCCGGCGACAGGCGAATTCATGAGCTTTGAAAGCGCGCCGCCGGAGGATTTGGCACGATTGGTAGCGGCCTTGCCGACAACAAGACCCAAACAGTAGATCATGTGCGGAATCGCACTGCATTCAGCGCCTTCGCACTGCAATATGCCCATGACGCAGAAAGGTGCCTCGCCCGCTCAGGTCGAGACCTATATGCTACAATACGGAGCCGGCCAGATAGGCGGCTCTAAGACAACCTGCCTGAAAGGGGGTTGGTTAGGAGGTTTTCATGGCTTCGACGGTTCTTCCCGCGCTGCTGAACGAAGGTGGCCTGTCGCGCTATCTCGATGAAATCCGCCGGTTTCCGATGCTGAAACCGGAAGAGGAATTCATGCTCGCCAAACGTTGGCGCGAGCAGGACGATCGCGAAGCGGCCCATAAGCTTGTGACATCCCATTTGCGGCTCGTGGCCAAGATCGCCATGGGCTACCGGGGCTACGGCCTGCCGATTTCGGAAGTCGTATCGGAGGGTAACGTTGGCCTCATGCAGGCCGTCAAACGCTTCGAGCCCGACAAAGGCTTCCGCTTGGCGACCTATGCGATGTGGTGGATCAAGGCCGCTATTCAAGAGTACATCCTTCGCTCATGGTCGCTGGTCAAGATGGGAACCACGGCCAATCAGAAGAAGCTGTTCTTCAATCTGCGCAAGGCCAAGAGCCATATTTCGGCTTACGAGGAAGGGGATCTTCGCCCCGACCAGGTCAAGACGATCGCCACGCGCCTCGGCGTGTCCGAGCAGGACGTCATCGACATGAACCGCCGTCTCGGCGGCGACACGTCCTTGAACGCCCCGCTGCGCCAGGAAGGCGAAGGCGAGTGGCAGGACTGGCTTGTGGATGACAGCGCTAGCCAGGAGACGATCCTGGCGGACGAAGAGGAAGGGCGTAACCGCCTCTCCGCTTTGCGCGACGCGCTCGGCGTCCTCAACGACCGCGAGCGGCGCATCTTCGAGGCGCGCCGCCTTCAGGACGAGCCTGTCACCCTCGAGGATCTGTCCGGTGAGTTCGGCGTCTCGCGCGAACGCGTCCGCCAGATCGAGGTCCGCGCTTTCGAGAAGGTGCAGGAAGCCGTGAAAAAAGGCTTGGCCAAGCTTGAGATGGCCGGCCCGGCGGCTCTTCCCGCGATGTAATACCAGCAGACCGGCTGATTGCCGCGGCAACGAAAATGGCCCCTTCCGGGGCCATTTTTTTTGCCGTCTCCAACCTTGGGGCGAGATCGGCTGCGTCGCCAGTCCGGCCCCGGCAGCCAAGAAAGCACAGCCAGGCGCGGCTATTGCCAGAGGCGGAAGGCCTCGTTGATCGCCTGGTCGCCCGATACGCCCTTCTCGAAGGCCAGTACCGCGCGACGCCCGTTGGCGAAGCGAAGCGGCAGGTCGATCCAGGCCTGACTTTTCAGCAGGGATGCGTTGCGCTCCATATCCGCGCTGAGATTCGACAGGCCAATCAGGAAGATATTTTCAGTGACAGGCACCGGCAGGCCGGCCAGAGGCGTGCCGCGACCGCCCTCGTCCGCTTTCAGCTGCATCACGCCGACATCGCGGACCGAGCGCGTCGCATCGCCTGATGTGTTCCGGAATGTCAGCTCAACCGTATGGGAAGCCGGCAACGTCGTATCGCGGTTGCGCCGGAGCACGAGCGCAAGCGTCAGGCCCGCTTCGGGAATCTCCACATCCGCATGGACGACGCTTTCGAGCGGCTCGCCCTGGCCAGGGTTGATGCTGTCGATCCGCCACGTCGTACGTCCGGCCCGCACGATAGGGGCCGCCTGCGGATTGTCCGGTGATTCCTCATAAAGACTTGCGCGCTGCGCGACAGCAACCCCGCCCTGAGGCGCTTGAGCCGGCACCTGAGGCTGGGCCGGCGACGGTTGCGGGCTTGCGGTTTGTGCCGGCGCCGCCGCAGGCGGCGGGGCCGCGGGTGCCGGCTCGCCGCCCAGCCGCTCGGTGAACTTGCCGTCGCCTTGCTCCTGTGGCGCGGCATGCTCTTCCTCGCGCGGAATTTCCACGGGTCGATCACGCAGCACGACCGCGACGCCCGCGATCGCCGCAACAACCGCGGCAAGCACGCCTGTCACCACAAAAGTGCGCATATGGCTGCGCCAGTCCCGCTTCGGCCGGACGGGCGCCAGCCGCGGCCTCTCGCGGCCCGGCGATCCATTCGCATCCGTGTCCAACGACCTGAAATCGGGCTGCTGTGTTCCCGCCGGTTGCGGCTCGGATTGCTCGTCCTGCTGTGGCGAGGCCTCGCCTGTCCGTGCCGCACCCTCGTCAAACACCTGAGGCACTTGCTCGAAGGCGTGCAGGTTCTCCTGATCAGGCCAGTTGTCCTGCGGCCAGGCCGGCTCTTCGAGTGGCCGGGCCTCCGCCTCTATGCGCGCGATAACAAGGTCGAGCGCGGCATATTCGCGATCGATGTCAGCGTCGGGAAGCGGCGGCTCGACATTGCGCAACTGCTGGACGAGCACGGTTCGCGCCCGCTCGTAGATGGCTCCGCGAGTTTCGGGCGTGTTTTCCGGCAGACCAGAAATTGCCCGCTGCAGCAGGGTGTAATAATCGGCCATTCAGGTCGAATGTCTCGAATCGGTCGTCACGTCAACCTTCGAAGGGGTTATGCACCAGGATCGTGTCATCACGTTCGGGGCTGGTCGAGAGAAGAGCAACCGGAGCACCGATCAATTCCTCGATACGCCTGACATATTTGATGGCCTGGGCAGGCAGGTCGGCCCAGGAACGGGCGCCTGCCGTGGAGCCTTCCCAGCCCTCGATCGTCTCGTAGATCGGCTCGACGCGGGCCTGCTGCGCCTGACCGGCGGGCAGGTAATCGTAGTCCTTGCCTTCGAGGCGGTAACCGACGCAAACGTCGATGGTCTTGAAGCCATCGAGAATGTCGAGCTTGGTCAGGGCAATGCCATCGATGCCGGATGTCTTCACCGTCTGCCGGACGAGGACGGCATCGAACCAGCCGCAGCGACGCTTGCGCCCGGTCACGGTGCCAAATTCATGGCCGCGGGTGCCGAGCGTTTCGCCGATCTCGTTGTCCTGCTCGGTTGGAAACGGCCCCCCGCCGACGCGGGTGGTGTAAGCCTTGGCGATGCCCAGCACATAGCCGATGGCGTTGGGGCCGAGACCCGAGCCGGCGGCAGCCTGGCCCGCGACGGTGTGCGAGGATGTGACGAAGGGATAGGTGCCGTGATCGACATCGAGAAGCGCGCCCTGCGCGCCCTCGAACAGGATGCGCTTGCCGGCGCGGCGATGCTCATCGAGCAGCATCCACGTCACGCCCATGTAGGGAACGATCTCGGACGCGACAGCCTTGAGTTCGGCAAAGATGTCCGCCGCGTTGAACTCAGGGAGCCCAAAACCGCGCCGCAGAGCGTTGTGATGGACGAGCAGGCGCTCGATCTTTTCCTCGAGCGTGTCGAGATCCGCCAGATCCATCACGCGAATCGCGCGGCGGCCCACCTTGTCTTCATAAGCCGGGCCGATGCCGCGGCGGGTGGTGCCAATCTTCGTGCCGCTGTTGGAATTCTCCCGCAGCGCATCAAGCTCGCGATGCAGCGACAGGATCAGAGCGGCATTGTCGGCGACGCGCAGATTCTCCGGCGAGATCGCGAGCCCCTGCTCTTTCAGCCGCGAGATCTCAGAGATCAGCGCCTGCGGGTCGAGAACAACGCCATTGCCGATGACGCCGAGCTTGCCGGGTCGGACGACGCCGGACGGCAGAAGGGAAAGCTTGTAGGTCGTGCCATCGATGACAAGCGTGTGACCGGCATTGTGACCGCCCTGGAAGCGAACGACCACGTCGGCCTGTTCGCTCAACCAATCGACGATCTTGCCTTTACCTTCATCGCCCCACTGGGCACCGACTACAACGACGTTCGCCATATCCTTCAAGCCGGCCAATAGCCGACCCCTCACATGACAAACCCCGGCGCAAGGCCGGGGTCCTTACAGCCTCTCTTCGACGATTAGACCCGCGAGGTCAAGCCACAGCGTCGCTGGGCGCTCCATGACAGGTTCACAATCCACGTGGCGGCTTACCGGCTGGCGTTGTGACAGTCTTTATGCATGTCAGCCTTGCGCCAACTCTGCTAACCCTGACCTGACGGTTTTGGCTATCGTCGCGCCCCGAACAGCCCCTCTCCGTGGATTGGCTTCCATGAGTGAGTATCGCTTAGGAGTGCCTCTTCCATGATCGTGACCACAAGCGCGTCGAGCGGACATGCCTGAGACGAATTCCCCGATCGGCCGCGCGACCCAGTGGTTGTTCAATCAAGCCTATGTCCTGCTGCCGCTCACGATGCTGATGTGGGCCGGCAATGTCACAGCCAGTAAATTCGCTGTCGGCCAGATCTCGCCGATGAGCATCGTTTGCCTGCGCTGGGCCATCGTCTGCGTGGTTCTGCTCATCTTCAGCCGGAAGGACATCGTCCGCGATCTGCCGGTGCTGAAATCCCGCTGGCCGATCATCGCCGGCATGGGGACACTGGCCTTCACCGGTTTCAACGCGCTCTTCTACGTCTCGGCCTACGAGACCACCGCCGTCAACATGACGATCATCCAGAGCGCGATACCGGTCTTCGTGGTCATGGGAGCGATCCTGTTCTTCGGCCAGCGGATCAATATCGGCCAGGCCGTCGGGCTTGTACTGACCATCCTCGGCGTGATGGTGACGGCCTCGCATGGCGACTTGCAAACCCTGTTGAATCTCACCATCAACCGCGGCGACCTGTTCATGCTGATCGCCTGCGCGTTCTATGCAGCCTATGCGCTGCATCTGCGCAGCCGGCCGAAGGTGTCGGACACCGCCTATTTCGCAGCGATGGCGCTGGCGGCCTTCGTCTCGTCCCTGCCGCTGCTCGCCATCGAGATCGCCCAGGGCAAGGCCTATTGGCCGAGCTCGTCCGGATGGCTCACCCTTCTTTATATCGGGATCTTTCCGTCTCTCATCGGGCAGATTTTCTTTATCCGCTCCGTCCAACTCATCGGCCCGAGCCGTGCCGGCCTGTTCAACAATCTGATGCCGGTCTTCGGCATCGTGCTGTCCATCGTGCTGCTGGGTGAGGCCTTCGGCTTCTACCAGATGGCGGCCATGGTGCTGGTGATCGGCGGCATCCTCATCGCCGAGCGCCTGCGCTAGGGATCGATGCGGCGCATGATCCCTCCCCTGGCGCACGCTGCGTTCGGATGGAATCCCGCCGTCATTCCGGGGCCTCGCCTCAGCGAGGAGCCCGGAATCCATGAACACGATGTCTGACAAGAAGGCGCGTCTGACTGTGTTCACCTCGGGGGGCAGCCGGCTCAGAACTTCAGCGGCTTGACCTGCTTGACGCCCGGGATGGTCTCGACGCTGGCCAGCACGTTGTCCGGCACGGCTCCGTCCACCTCGACAAGCGCGATCGCCGAGCCTCCCTGCCGGTCGCGGCCAAGCGCGAAGGTCGCGATATTGACGCCGGCATCGCCCAGCATGCTGGCGAAGCGGCCGATGAAGCCGGGCTTGTCCTCGTTCGTGACATAGATCATCGACGGGGCGAATTCGGCATCGACCTTGATGCCCTTGATCGCCACGATCCGCGGCGCGCCATCGGCGAAGACGGTGCCGACCACGGAGCGCTCCTGCTTTTCGGTGATGACCGTCAGCGTGATCAGCGCGTCGTGCTCGCCCTGAGCCTCGCGCGTCGTCTCCTCGATGACGATGCCGCGCTCCTTGGCGACGCTCGGCGCCGAGACAACATTGATATCCGCCAGCATCGGCCGCAGCAGGCCGGCGACCGCCGCCGAGGTGAGTGCCTTGATCTTCAGAGCGGCGACAGTGCCCTCATAGGTGATGTGGACACTCTTGATGCCGGTTTCGGTCAACTGCCCCGCGAATGAGCCTAGATTCTCGGCCAGCGCGATGAAGGGCTTCAGCTTCGGCGCTTCCTCGGCGGTGATGGACGGGAAATTCACCGCGTTGGAGATGGCGCCGCGCAGCAGGTACTCGGACATCTGCTCGGCGACTTGGAGAGCGACATTCTCCTGCGCTTCGGTGGTGGCGGCGCCCAGATGCGGCGTGCAGACCACATTCGGGTGCCCGAACAGCGGGTTTTCCTTTGCCGGCTCCTCGACGAACACGTCGAAGGCAGCGCCACCGACATGGCCCGAATCCAGCGCCGCGCGCAGGGCCGCCTCGTCAACCAGGCCGCCACGGGCGCAGTTGATGATGCGTACGCCCTTCTTGGTCTTGGCCAACGCCTCGGCGGAGAGGACGTTCTTGGTCTTTTCCGTCAGCGGCGTGTGCAGCGTGATGAAATCGGCGCGGGCCAGCAGGTCGTCGAGCTCGACCTTCTCGACGCCGAGGTCGAGCGCCCGTTCCGGCGACAGGAAGGGATCATAGGCGATGACCTTCATCCTCAGGCCGATCGCCCGCTCGGCGACGATGGAGCCGATATTGCCGCAGCCGATGATGCCGAGCGTCTTGGCCGTGATCTCGACGCCCATGAAGCGGTTCTTCTCCCACTTGCCGGCCTGCGTGGAGGCATCGGCGGCGGGGATCTCGCGGGCCAGCGCGAACATCATGGCGATGGCGTGCTCGGCGGTGGTGATCGAATTGCCGAAGGGCGTGTTCATCACGATGATGCCCTTGGCGGTGGCCGCCGGGATATCGACATTGTCGACGCCGATGCCGGCGCGACCGATGACCTTCAGCGATTTCGCCTCTTCGAGGATCTTGGGCGTGACCTTGGTGGCGGACCGGATCGCAAGGCCATCGTAGTTGCCGATGATGGCGGCGAGCTTGTCCTTGTCCTTGCCGAGATCGGGCTGGAAATCGACCTCGATGCCGCGATCCCGAAAGATCTGCACGGCGGCGGGAGACAGAGCGTCGGAAATGAGAACCTTGGGAGCGGGCATCGGAAATCCTTTCAGGAGCGACGACGCAGGCCAACGGATGGCGTCTGAGCGTCTCGCATGCGCTGCGACTCTGAGGATCAGACAACGTGGTTGCTTCGAGCGGCCGGGGGACGTCACCATCCCCGGCCATCTCAGCGCGCTCTTATTCTTCACGAAAGAGCGCAGTGCGCCTTCAGCACAAGATCAGGCGACCTTGGCCTTTTCCTGGGCGAAGGCCCAGTCGAGCCATTGGGTCAACGCAGCTACATCGGCGGCGTCGACGGTGGCGCCGCACCAGATCCTGAGGCCGGGAGGGGCATCGCGATAGGCGCCGATGTCATAGGCGACATCGAGCTTGTCGAGCGCGGCGGCAAGGCCCTTGGCGACCGCGGCGACGGCCTCCGGCCCCTTGGCGACCACGTCGGCATCGACGATCGACAGGCAGACGGACGTATTGGACTGCGTCTCCGCGACCTTGGCGAGATTGGCGACCCACGGCGTCTTTGCCACCCAGTCGGCAATCGCCTTGGCGTTGGCGTCAGCCCGCGCGACCAGCGCATCGAGCCCGCCGAGCGACTTCGCCCATTCGAGCGCATCGATATAGTCCTCGACGCAGAGCATCGACGGGGTGTTGATGGTCTCGCCCTGGAAGATGCCCTCGACGATCTTGCCGCCCTTGGTCATGCGGAAGATCTTCGGCATCGGCCAAGCCGGCGTGTAGCTCTCGAGCCGGGCGACGGCGCGCGGCGAGAGAATGAGGATGCCGTGACCGCCCTCGCCGCCGAGAACCTTCTGCCAGGAGAAGGTGACGACATCGAGCTTCGGCCAATCGAGACGCTGGGCGAAGGCTGCCGAGGTGGCATCGCAGATGGTCAGGCCTTCACGGTCGGCGGCGATCCAGTCAGCGTTCGGGACGCGCACGCCGGAGGTCGTGCCATTCCAGGTGAAGACCACGTCGCGGGTCTTGGTATCGACCTCGGCCAGATCGGGAAGCTCACCGTAGCCGGCCTTGATGACGCGGGCGTCAGCGAGCTTGAGCTGCTTGACGACATCCGTCACCCAGCCTTCGCCGAAGGATTCCCAGGCGAGCATGTCGACGGGGCGGGCGCCGAGCAGCGACCACAGCGCCATCTCGACGGCGCCGGTATCGGACGCAGGCACGATGCCGATACGATAGTCGGCAGGAACCTGCAGAATTTCACGGGTAAGATCGATCGCCTGCTTGAGCTTGGCCTTGCCGATCTTGGCGCGGTGGGAGCGGCCGAGCACGCTCGTATCGAGGGCTCCGGCATCCCAGCCCGGGCGCTTTGCGCAGGGGCCAGACGAAAAATGAGGCCGAGCGGGGCGCGCGGCGGGCAGCGTCTCTGTCATGTCAGTCCATCCTTACAGATGGGCGCCTTCCGTTGGGGGAAGGTGTCCCGCGGATGGAGATACGGGAGATGGAGCCGCCAGTCAACGGGTTATTGTGACGAGGGCTTCTCGCAGTTTTCGGTCAACCGCGACGCTCACCGTCGCGGATCGAAATGCGCGCGAATCGAAATACGCGCTCATGGAAAGTCGCAAGGCGCGTCCGACAACGCTTCTCCTGAAGCGCGCGCCACCCTGCGTCTAGAATTTCACACCGACCGCGCCGCGCAAGGTATTTATATCGGCCCGCGCCTTTGAGAATGACATGAAGCGAATGTATTCATATTCACCTCGCAGGAAGATGCCATCAGTCAGAAGCATATCGACGCCCAACCCGGCCGCCATTCCATAGGCGAATTCATTGTTCTTTTTCTCTGACAGCGTCGTCGGATTGGGATCGAGGCTCGCCACCGGCCTTCCCATGCCGGAATAATCATAGGCTGTTACGGCCACCGAGGCGGATCGATCGATACTTGCCCGACCGACCGCCACGCCCATCATCGCATAAGGCAAGATGGAGCCAAGGGCGTAGCCGGCACGCGCGCGCAACGTCATGTAATCCATCACCTTGACGGTCGACCGCGCATCGAGATCGACGTTATAATTGTACCGATCTGAAGCGATAAATGCTCTCTGAAGCTTATCGCGCGCCGTTATACTCATATTCGTGTGATTGTAGTTGGCTTCGATACCCAGCACCACATCATCCCATTGACTGTTGTAGCCAATGAATCCGCCGAAGACGCCCCGCCGCGCGTCTCGCTCAGGCAATGCCGTCCAGCCAGAGACGGCGGCCTCGGACTCGATGATGGTGTCGCGGAGCACATGGGCAACGAGATCGCCTGTCGCCCTGCCAAAATCGACATTCGCATTGGCATAGCCGGCCTGCGCGCCAAGATAAACACCACTCCAGTCAGGCGCATCGGCCGGCTTGTCATCCATGATCGCGCCACGTAGCGAGGAGTATTCGAGATCTGCGGCCTGCACCCGCGTCGGTTGGCCTTGAAGGGCACTCCCGGCCAGCAGATACACCACCGCCGCCCGGCGACATGCGCTAAGATCGATCCCGAAGAATGCCGCCCGCATGGTCCTGTCTTCCTCGAAGCTTGTTTCACGCAGCGCTGCGACGCCCCTCTCGGACATCACCGCGCGCCCAACTCACAACGACTCGTACAGCCAGCGGATACTTGGCTTTTATGTTTAACGAATAGCTAAAACAACAATTCATCAGAAAAAATATAGCATATATTATAGTTAAAAGCAAAATAGATATCAAATTTTATCCCGGACAAACGTTAGCGCCTATGTTCGGAAGTTTCAAATTCAAAATCTATAAGAAATATAACGCAAATTTACTTAGGATGCGCAAGAAATCCTGATAGGCAAGAAGCGAGCGCATGTCCTCTCATAAGGAGAACGCCGGAGCGATTAAAAAAAAGCCTGCTTGCGTGAGGCTGATTCAGCGCTCAACGCAAACAGGCTCCATGCCATCATAGGCGCCGGCCATCTCGCCGCGCAGCTGAGGCTGTCCAGGGCAAGCCGTCTGTTGCGGACTTGCTCCGCTTAAGAATAAACGAGCAAACCCGCCGGCTTGGATGGAAACAACTGATCCCATCCAAATCCGATTTGTTCCAGACGACCGCGCCTTAGTAGCTGCGCATCAAAGGCTCATCCATGGCCGCATAGCTTGGGCCACCCAGCATCCAGCGCAGGCCGATCTTGATGTCGTGCGAGCTCAAGTCTTTGAACTTCATCGGGTTATAGACTGAATTATAGCCCGTGTAGGTGATCAGATCACCCGACTCCGCATCGCCCAGGTTGAGGTAGCGATAGGCCAGTTCGACCGTGAAATTCGGCGTCACCTCATAACCAAGGCCAGCGTAAAGCGCCCAGGCGAGATTCCACTTCGACTTGTCGCGACCGTAGGCAAGTCCCTGCGTGATGATATTGGTGTCGGTGAAACCTGTGATCGTATTGCGCGTGACACCGATGCCCGCGCCAACGAAAGGCGTTATGCCTGACCAGGTGCCGAGGTCGAAATAAGCATTGAGCAGCGTCGTCCACTCCGTCTTGCCGCCGGAGTATTGATCGGTCGCATAGCCGGTCGAAAGATAAGGAGCCTCGTATATATCGAGCCCCTTGAAGTTGGCTCTCGCACGATATTCGGTTGTCAGATCGGTGCGGAACCAGTTGTTGAACTTATAACCGACACCGACACCGGCGAAGGGTGCGGCGTCGAAGTCCTTATTGATATTGACAACTGTTGTGCCCTGGTAGAGCACATTGTCGAGCTTATCGACCTGCTGGTTGCTGAAGCCGATATCACCACGCAGATACCATCCGCTCATGTCGAGCGGCACCGGAGGCGCGAGTGGGGGTGGCGGTGGCAAGAGATCCGCGGCGAGACCAGCCCCCATGCTCCCCACAACAAAGCTGCCCGCCAGGACGATAGATTTCATGCCACGCATGAACGAGGTTCCTTCTTGTCAGGGAAGGGTCCGGTTGTGGAGCTCCCCACTGCACATGGAAGGACAGTCGCATAAAACTCTTAAACAGATCTTAACCTTAATACTTCACCATAATGAGTATTGAGCTTATCGTCTTCCGGTCATCGATCGGGCACGCGCGGACCTACCCGCGAGGCCATGGGACCACGCGGAGCGACAGATCCATAACGGGCTGATTTCATTACTATTCGGCAACGACACAAGCTCGCGAGGCGACTCCGGACGCGTTTTTTACGCGCCGGCAACTGGCCCGGACAAGATCATCCCGGGCACCGACACCCCGCTCCTGTCGCCAGAAACGGTGAAAATGATTAAAGAAAGGCGGCGCCGCGTTAACCACGAGGCGCCGTTTCACCGTGCGAATCACGCCGCGGCAGCGGCTCGCGTGAAGGCCTCGACGACCTCATCGACAACACTCTCGACGAGAACGCGATCATCGCCTTCACCCATCACGCGGATGAGCGGCTCGGTGCCTGAAGGCCGGATGACAAGGCGCCCGCCTGAGCCGAGTTTCTTGCGGGCGGCCTCGACGACCGGCCCGACCAATTCTTCCGAGAGCGCCTGATCCCTGCGATAACGCACGTTCTTCAGAATTTGCGGCAAACGCTCAAAACACTGGCAGATCTCGCTGACGGGGCGATTACGTCCCTTCACCACGGCAAGCAGCTGGAGGGCCGCGACAAGCCCGTCGCCGGTCGTCGCGTGGTCCGGCATGATGATGTGGCCGGATTGCTCGCCGCCGAGATTATAGCCATCCTGACGCATGCGCTCGAGCACATAGCGGTCCCCCACCGCGGTGCGGACGAGGTTGAGGCCGAGCCCCTCAAGATAACGTTCAAGCCCGAGATTGGACATGATCGTCGCGACGATTCCGGGCCGGGACAGGCGCCCGTCTTCCTTCCAGCTCGTGGCGATGGCGGCCATCAGGCTATCGCCATCCACGAGATGGCCCTTCTCGTCGACGATGATGACGCGATCGGCGTCGCCATCGAGCGCGATGCCGATGTCGGCGCGTGTCTCACGCACCTTGGCGATCAACGCCGAGGGCGCGGTGGATCCGACGTCGCGGTTGATGTTGAAACCATCCGGCTCGACGCCAATGGAAATGACATCCGCGCCGAGCTCCCACAGAGCTTCCGGGGCCACCTTGTAGGCAGCGCCGTTGGCGCAATCGACGACGATACGCAGTCCGTCGAGATCAAGCTGGCGTGGCAGGGTCCGCTTGGCAAATTCGATATAGCGCGCGTGCACGCTCTCGATACGCTTCGCGCGGCCAAGGCTTTCGGGCTTCGAAAGCCGCAGTCTGAGATCGGCGTCGATCAATCCCTCGATCTCTTCCTCGACCTCATCGTTGAGCTTGTAGCCATCGGGGCCGAACAGCTTGATGCCGTTGTCCTCATACGGATTGTGCGAGGCGGAAATCATGACGCCGAGATCGCACCGCATCGAGCGGGTGAGCATGGCGACCGCCGGCGTCGGCATCGGGCCGAGCAGCAGCACGTCCATGCCGACCGAGGTAAAGCCCGCCACCAGCGCATATTCGATCATGTAGCCCGAAAGACGTGTATCCTTGCCGATCACCACACGGTGTCGATGTTCGCCGCGCTGGAACAGAAGCCCCGCCGCCTGCCCGACTTTCAGGGCGAGTTCAGGCGTGATGACGGCATTGGCCAAGCCACGAATGCCATCCGTTCCGAAATACGCGCGTCTCATATCGGCAGCCTTCTGCTTGTCTTCAGCGGGAGATTTCATCTCAAGGCGCGTTCTACGTCCCTTGCGCGCCATCGCGACCTCCACAGCCCATACCGTCCGAACTGTACGGATTCTGACGCTTATAGCAGCGCCGCGCGCCGACTGTGACCGAACTTCGTTCAAAAAATATGAGCAAATCTTTCAAGCCGGCGCGTCTTCAAGCCTGTGTCTTTCCCAAAAGCAAAAACCTCCGCCGGATCACATCCGGCGGAGGTTGGAAGAGTCTCTATGCGGCTTGATCATCAGACCTGCGGCTGAGGCTCCAAGCCCGTATCCGGCTCGCCCCGTGGCCGGTTGCGGCCCGTCGTCGGCACGGCCGAGCTGCGGCTCGGGGTCTTCGGCTCGCCACTGTCACGTGTCGGCGGCTTGCCGTTCAGGAGGTCGCGGATTTCCTCACCGGACAGGGTTTCGTACTCCAGAAGCGCCTGAGCCAGCGTTTCCCAATCCTGACGCTTCTCGATGAGAATGCGACGAGCTTCATTCTCGCCATCCTCGATCAGCTTGCGGATTTCCGCGTCGATGAGCTTCGCGGTTTCATCGGACATGTTCTGGCTCTGCGCCACGGAATGGCCGAGGAACACCTCCTGCTCGTTGGACTGGTAGCGGACGCGCCCGAGCTTGTCGGACATGCCCCACTCCATGATCATCGCCCGGGCGAGACGGGTGGCCTGCTGGATGTCGCCGCTCGCGCCGTTCGTCACCTTGTTCGGGCCAAACTTCAGGATCTCGGCCTCGCGACCGCCGAAGGTCATTGCGATACGGGAGACGCACCACTCACGCGTATAGGAGTGACGATCACTTTCCGGCAGCGACATCACCATGCCGAGCGCGCGGCCACGGGGAATGATGGTCGCCTTGTGGATCGGATCGTGGCTCGGCACGTTGATGCCGACGATCGCGTGGCCCGCCTCGTGATAGGCCGTGAGTTCCTTTTCCTCCTGGGTCATGGCCATGGAGCGGCGCTCGGCGCCCATCATGACCTTGTCCTTGGCATCCTCGAACTCAGCCTGTGTGACGATACGCTTGCCACGCCTTGCGGCGAGAAGGGCCCCTTCGTTCACGAGGTTCATCAGATCGGCGCCGGAAAAGCCAGGCGTGCCACGCGCGATGGTCTTGAGGTCGACGTCCGGCGCCAGCGGCACCTTGCGGACGTGAACGCGCAGGATCTTCTCGCGGCCGGCGACATCCGGATTCGGGATGACGATCTGGCGGTCGAAGCGGCCGGGACGCAGCAGGGCGGGGTCGAGCACATCCGGGCGGTTCGTGGCGGCGATGATGATGATGCCTTCGTTCTGCTCGAAGCCATCCATCTCGACGAGCAGCTGGTTCAGCGTCTGCTCGCGCTCGTCATTGCCGCCGCCGAGGCCCGCGCCACGATGGCGGCCGACCGCGTCGATCTCGTCGATGAAGATGATGCAGGGCGCGTTCTTCTTGGCCTGCTCGAACATGTCGCGCACACGGCTTGCGCCGACGCCCACGAACATCTCGACGAAGTCTGAGCCTGAAATGGTGAAGAACGGCACATTGGCCTCGCCCGCGACGGCACGCGCCGTGAGCGTCTTACCCGTGCCGGGCGGGCCGACGAGCAGCACGCCGCGCGGGATCCGACCGCCGAGCCGCTGGAACTTCTGCGGATCGCGCAGGAATTCCACGATCTCCTGCAGGTCCTCCTTGGCCTCGTCGATGCCGGCCACGTCCTCGAAAGTTACACGGCCATGCGCTTCCGTGAGGAGCTTTGCCTTGGACTTGCCGAAGCCCATGGCACGGCCCGCACCGCTCTGCATCTGGCGCGACAGGAAAATCCAGGCGCCGATGAAAACAAGCAAGGGCAACCAGTTGAAAAGCAGCGCGATGAACCAAGGCGTCGAGTCCGACGGCGGCTTGGCGGTGATCTGCACGCCCTTCTGGGAAAGCTTGCTCACCAGCGAAGGGTCATTCGGCGCGAAGGTGCGGAAGGACCCGCCATTCGTGTAGGTGCCGGTAATGTCCTGGCCGGAAATCACCACGCTCGTGATCCGCCCCGCGTCAGCATCGTTCAGGAGCTGCGAATAGGGGATCTCGTTGGCGGTTCCGCGCGAGCCCGGATTCTGGAAGAGCGTGACGAGCGCAAGCACCAATAGAAAGATGATGACCCACAGGGCGAAATTGCGGAAATTGGGGTTCATCGGATTAGGTCTTCCTCGTCACTCTGAAGCGGCATTGTTATCTGCGAAAGCCGCCGTACGCGCTAATCTAGGGCTCACAACCATGCTTGCCAAGGGAAGAGCCCGAGGAAGTTGGCATGCGCGCCTGGAAACAGCCGGCGATTGTTCCAGATACTCGGTCAAAAAGTCAAACTTTCCGTATCTTTCCGCGTCGGCGAGGGCTTTCCCGGGTCATATGGATGTGACCGGTCCGCGATAACCTTATCACCGCCCCCCCAAGAGTCCGTTTAAGCGGTGCCCCGCGCGCCCGTGCTTCCGAGAGCGCTTCTGTCAATGTTTCAAGGCGCTCGAGCCGCAGGTGCCGCACATCTGCCGAGGCCCCCGCGATCCCGCGCCGCAACAGGCGCAAACGCAACTCCTCCGGCTCCAGGAAGAAATCCGGAGAAAGCCGGCTGCCCACAGCCGCGTCGGCATCCTTCAGAACGCAACGCGCGGCCGCGGTGTTCGTCGACTGTTCGAGCGCGTCCTCGGCCCGTGCCGCCCGGCGAGCGAGCAGCACCAGCCGCGCCGCCGTCAGACCGAGCGCCTCCTGCGCCCCCGCCTGCCCGCGCAAGGCTCCTCGCGCAAAGCGGGGATCGCGATTGGACGGATCATCGATGGCGGAGAGCCCCATCGCTTTCACCAGGGCCACGAGCCGCGCCTTGGGCAGGCCAAGGAGGGGCCGCGCGAGAATGAGGCCCGGGGCGAGAGGACTTGTCGGCCGCATCGCCGCCAGGCCGCCGACGCCGCTTCCCCGCGCGAGGCGTAGCAGAACGGTTTCCGCCTGATCATCCCCGTGGTGCGCCGTGACCAGATGCGTCGCGCCGGCCTGCCGGGCGGCGATCGCCAGGAGGCGATAGCGCGCCGCACGCGCCGCTTCATGAATGCCTGTCGCGGGCTTCGGGCCTTCCCAGTTGAGACCGCGGTGAGCGACGTTGAGGCGCGCGCAAAGCGCGGCGACGGCCGCGACCTCCGCCCCGCTCTCCGGCCGGAGCGCATGGTCGACACTGGCAACGGTGATTGGCGGAGCCTCGACAAGAGCCCGCCATCGCAATGCCAGCAGCAGCAGAGCAAGCGAATCCGGGCCGCCGGATACCGCAAGGATGATGCCACTGGCCTCGCCTAGCGGGGCAAGCAATGCAACGACCTCGCAATCAGAAAACCCTGGCAAGGGTTTGTCGAGCCCGGGGTTGTCAAGCTTGGGTTTGTCCACCTGGCGTCTGTCCAGCGCGGATCCGTCCGGCGCCTGCGCGGCAGCCTGCCCGAGCGCGTTGCCGCTCAGCACTGTGGCTGGCGTCTCAGGTACATTTGACGCGCGCGCGCTCCCGCGCAACGTTCTGGCGGACATTGGCATCAGCCTGAGGATATTTGCGGCCGACCTCGGCGAGCGTTGCGCAGGCCTGGTCGCGGGCGCCGAGCGCGTTCAGCGACACGGCCAACTTCACCATGCCGGCGGGCGCGCGGTTGCTCTTGCCGTACTCGGTCGTCACCTTGAGATATTGTTCAGCCGCCTCGCGATAGCGGCCACGGGACAGATAGCTCTCCCCGAGGAGATAGGTCGCGTCCGGAACGAGCCGATCGCGCGGGTGGGACTGCAGAAACTGGCGAAAGCCCATTTCCGCGCTCTCATAGTCCTTCCGCTGAAGCAACGAGACTGCGCTCTCATACTGCGTGCGCGGATCATCCGTCGCCGTCGCGGCGACGCTCATCCGGGGCGGCGGCGGGGGATTCCGGCCCACACTCGAGAGGTCTAGAGGCGCGTCCGGGCGATCGCCTGATCCGGATTCGTCAATGATGGCGATGCCGCCGGTCGCATCCGGATCCGCGGCGGCAAGGTTGGACTGGCCCTGTCCCAGCGGTCGCGGTGCGCCAGGCTGTCCAGACTGCGTCGCGGGATCGAAGGCGTCGCTGCGTTTCTGCGGCGGCCGCTGGGGAGCGGCATTGCCGCCGCCCTTCCCGCCAAGTTCCTGGAAGCGGAAGTCCACGTCTTCCTGGAACTTGCGCGTCTGGTCCTGAAGGCGGCGGTTCTCGAACTGCAGTTGCTCCACGCGGCCGGAGAGCTCGCGCACCTGCCCCTCAAGCCGCTGCAGGCGGACGAACATCTCCGAAGCGTCCTGGGCTCGTGCCTCGACGCCGGCCGAAAGTGCCATGCCGCAAACGGTCAGGAGTAAAAGCGAACGCTGAACTCTGATCATGAACCGCCCTTAAGATAAAATCCTCAAGCGAGGAGCGCCCATTCCCGCCGCCACGTCAATTCACGTCATCGCGGTCGAGACACTTTGACACCCGCGACCATCTGATGTCGCGACTCGAGGCAAGGCCCGCAACGCAGACAAGAGCCAGGATCCTCGCCGCTCCTCGGGGCTTCTACCATAGCGCATGCGCGATGGCCACGGACCTGCGGGCCGATTGGCGCCGCAGGCCCTAGTGGACCAATCAGGCGCCAGCGCCGTCGAGAACGGTCACGACGCGACGATTCTGGGACCAGCACGAGATGTCGTCGCAAACCGCGACCGGCCGCTCTTTGCCGTAGGAGATCGTGCGCATCCGGGAAGCGGGAATGCCGCGCGAGGCGAGGTAGTCACGCACCGTCTGTGCGCGGCGGGCGCCGAGCGAGAAGTTGTACTCACGCGTGCCACGCTCGTCGGCGTGTCCTTCGAGAACGAAGGTGTAGCGCGGATACTGCTGCAACCATTGCGCCTGCTTGTTGAGCGTGGCGATCGCGGTCGGCGTCAGGTCACTCGAATCCGTCTCGAAGAAGACGCGGTCGCCGACATTGACGACGAAGTCCTGCGTGGAGCCTGGCGTGCTCGCGCCGCCGGCGCCGTAGCCACCAGCGCCGCCCGCGCCACCGAGCCCCGCCTGGTTGGCGTCCTTGGCACAGGCGGCCATGGCGAGCGTTGCAACAAAGACCGCTGCCAACTTCAGGCCGCGCGGGGAACAAGTGAGAGACAGCATCGGATCACTCCAGAACGACGGCTTGCACTGCGGCTCCACGCGCCTGCCCCTCTGCCTGAAACACCTGGCAGGAGAACACGGGACGCGTAAGCCGCTCGGTTTGTTACAATTCATGATCCGTCAACCTTGACGGGTTCTTGACGCGGCGAGCCGCTGGCTCGTTTCAAAACCAAAACACGAAACAAGGTTAACGGCCTGTTAAGACTGACCTTAACCCGGACGACGCCCGAAGTTCGGGCGCCGTGTCACAGACGTGCGCGTCAGCGAATTTCCGTCAGAACGGACGACCAGGCCGGATCGGACGCGAAGGACGGCGTCGGCACCGGCACTTCGACACGGCCGGTGATATCGACCATGAAGATCCGGCCGCCATTGGCGCCGCCGCCATCGCGCCACAACATCAGGAACTGGCCGTTGGGCGCCCACGTCGGGCCCTCATTATGGAAGCCTTCCGTCAGCAGGCGTTCGCCGGAGCCATCCGGCTTCATGATGCCGATGCCGAAACGGCCACCGCTTTGTTTCGTGAAGGCGATGTAGTCGCCACGCGGCGACCAGACCGGCTGGCCGTAGGTGCCCTGACCGAAGGAGATGCGGCGCGCTTCGCCGCCGGATGCCGGCATGACATAGAGCTGCGGCTGGCCGCCACGGTCCGACTCGAAGACGATCTGCGAGCCATCCGGCGAGAAGGACGGGCTCGTGTCGATCGCATTGGTCGACGTCAGCCGGGTTGTCGTGCGCGAGCGCAGGTCCATCACATAGATATTGGCGTTGCCACCCTGCTGCAGGCTGAGCAGAAGCCTGCTTCCATCCGGCGAGAAGCGCGGGCTCGAGGTCATATCGGGGAAGTTGCCGACCATCTCGCGCTGATTCGTGTCGAGATTGAGCAACTGGATATGCGGCTGGGCTCCACGGCGCTGCGCCATATAAGCGATTTCGGAACTCGTCGGCGAGAAGCGCGGCGTCACGACGAGATCCTCGCCGCGCGTCAGGAAGCGGACATTCGCGCCATCCTGGTCCATGACCGCAAGGCGCTTGCGGCGGCTTTCCTTGGGGCCGGATTCGTCAACGAACACAATCTTCGTGTCGAACATGCCCTTGAGCCCGGTGAGCCGCGTGAACACGGCGTCCGAAATGATATGCGCGATGCGGCGCCAGTTGGCGGGATCGGTGAAATACTGCTGGCCGGTGAGCTGCTGCCCGGCGGGAACATCCCACAGCCGGAACTCCACCTTGAGGCGGCCGGACCCTTCACGCGTGACACGGCCGGTCACAAGGCCTTGAATATTCAAGGCCTGCCACTGCTGGAACTGCGGCACCGCGTCAAACCCGGCCATGCTGGCTGGCATGTTCTGCCGATCGAGGGGAACGAAATAGCCGCAGCGCTTGAGATTGGCGGAAATCACGCCCGCTATCTTCGCGCCGAGGTCGCCATCACCGGCAAAATCGGTGATCGCCACGGGCAGCGGCTGGAAATTGGCCCGATCGAGCGTGATGGTAATCTCGGCACGGGCCGGCTGCACCACCGCCGTGGCTATGAAGGCGGCGCCGATCGCCACCCCCCGCAAGGCGAACAGCCTTCCGGCCGACAGGCCCCGCTGACCGTGTTGCCACGCCCGCCGGAGAAGCGGCGCGGCCTCGTTAACGGTGCGGCGTAGGAAATTGCGACCGGGAAGGCCGGCATCGACGGCGACACCTCGTCTAGGCATCGAAGGGAGAAAGGAGGAAATGCGCATCAGCCTAAGAAGTCCTGAGGGTCGGCGACGATATTGAGATCGCGCCAGTCATTCATGAAAGGCGCATACTGGGCGGGAATATGATAAGGCGCGCAGCGCAGGATGGCCCGGCGCAGGCTCTCCGCATAGGAGCGAAAGCCCGGGTCGTCAGACGAGTTAGCCACCTTGGGCGAAGCCGCCAGCGAACCGTCCGCGCTCAACTCTACACGCACGATGGGCGGCGTCTTCACCTGCTCGATGCCGGGCGGCGCTGAGAAGCAGCGCTGGATCTGCTCCTTAAGCAGCCGGCCGATCGCGTCCTTCTGCGCCATCGAGAGCTTGGGCGAATTGGTATTGCTGGTGCCGGCCCCCGTCCGTGTGCCGGCGGACGCCGTGCGGCTGACCTCACGGCCGGTCGAAGCGGCGTTCTGAGCCTTCTCCTTGCTCTGCAAGAGCTTCTGGATATCGCTCGGATTGAACTTGCTGCTCTCCTGCTCGGCCGGCTTCGAGGGCTGGGGCTTGGCCTTCGGCTCACTGCTCTCGATGAGCTTGGCAAGATCCTGCTTTTTCGGCTCGGGCTTCTGGGGTTCAGGCTTCTGGGGTTCGGGTTTCTTGGGCTCGGGCTTCGGCGCCTCGACCTTCTTGGGTTCAGGCTTCGGCGGCTCCGGCTTTGTCTCAGCCTGCTTCGGCGGTTCAGGCCGCTTCGGCGGTTCAGGCTTCGGCTCGGCCTCTTTCACGGGCTCTGGCTTTGGCGGCTCTATCTTCGCCGGCTCCGGCGGCTTCGGCGTCGGTTTGGGCGGCTCGACCTTGGGCGGCTCCGGCTTCGGCTCAACCTTGGCCTGCTGTGGAGGCGGCGGCGTCTCGGCGACATTGGGGTCCGGCAGGACCTGCGGCCGCGAAGGCGGCGCCGGCACATCACGCGCGGCCTCGCCCGGCACAGGCTTCTCTTCGGCCACCTCGGCGACCTTGTCGGCGCGCGGCTTGGGATCCGGCTTGATTTCCTTCGCGGATTTATCGCCCCGCATCATGGCGCCGAATTCACTCGCAGACATCAGTTCGACTGCGACCGACTCCTGCTGGTCCGCGAAAGGAGCGGCCGCCGAAAAGGCGACCAATCCGGCGACGAGAATCGCCACGTGTCCCGTGCTTGATGCGACAAGCCCGGGTTCACGCTTCACAAAACTGAGGATGGCCGATTTCACGCTCACGATATCAGCTTTGCTGGTCCGGCTCGGTGATAAGGGCGACTTTCTTGAAGCCGGCAGCCGTGATCAGCGACATGATCTCGGCGACGCGGCCGTAATTCACGTTCTTGGCACCACGCACGTAGATGCGCTGCTCCATTCCCTCCTGGGCCCGCGCCTGGAGGCGTGACACCACATCGGAAGGCTGGACCTCGTCCTCATTGAGATAGACGCGGCCCTCGGCGTTGATCGACACCGTCAGCGGCTTCTGGTCGACATTGATCGGCTTGGCAGACGTCTGCGGCAGATCCAGCGGCACGCCAGCGGTCAATAGCGGTGCCGCCACCATGAAGATGATGAGCAACACGAGCATGACGTCGATGAAGGGCGTCATGTTGATGTCGGCGATGGCCCCATGCTTGCGGCGGCGTCTGCGCCGCCCGCCGCCGCCCGCTGATGCTCCGAGAGACATGCCCATGCTGTCGGCTCCTCGTGTCCGCCGTCAGGCGGCTGCCCGCTCGTCGATCTGCCGCGACAGAATGGCGGAGAACTCGTCCGCGAAAGTCTCCATACGCCCCTGCGCCTTGGCGGCCTCCGCCTGCAGCTTGTTGTAGGCGATGACAGCGGGAATGGCGGCGAACAGGCCGATGGCGGTCGCGAACAAGGCCTCCGCGATGCCTGGCGCGACGACGGCAAGACTGGTGTTCTTGGATGCGGCGATCGACTGGAAGGCGGTCATGATGCCCCAGACCGTGCCGAACAGGCCGATGAAGGGTGCTGACGACCCTACGGTGGCGAGAACCAGCAGGCGTGATTCGAGCCGCGCGGTCTCGCGCTGAATGGCGACGTCGAGCACCTTGTCGATCCGTTGCGAGAGGCTCGCCATCGAGCGGCCGCCCCCCTCGAACGAGCGCTTCCATTCGCGCATCGCGGCGGTGAACAAGGTCGCCAGCCCCTGGGTCGGGCGGTTGTGCAGGGAGCGGTAGAGCTCCTCCAGCGACTGGCCCGACCAGAACACTTCCTCGAAGCGGTCCATCGCTCGTTTGGTGCGCGCAAAGAGGAGCGATTTATCGATGACGATGGCCCAGCACCACACTGAAGCGGCAATGAGCCCCAGCATCACCAGTTTGACAACGATGTGCGCCTGCCAGAACAACTCCAGCAGCGAGCCACCACCCGCATGGGGCAGAGCCGCCTGGGTAACCTCGGCCGGATTCATCGACTACTCCTTCAATGCGCGGGCCCACCCTCTTCGCTCGTGTCAAGTCACCACGGTCGAACGGCTGTGAAAAAATGGGATGATCCGCGTATCCCCTCACTCGCCTCGGAATCTGTCGAAATGAGGGCGCTACAAAGGGACTGCCAAGGCATTCCCCCTGCCGCGCACTCCCGATGAGTTAAGCATGAGATAAGGTTAATTTGCGGTTAGCGGCGTCTCGACGCAAAAGTTCTAGTCAACGAGTTGGCTGCGTGATCACAGGCAGCGTCGCCGATGTCGTCAACTTCACTCGCCCCGGCAATCGGCGCCTGGCGTTAAACTTTTGCGTCGCCGCTCAGGATGCGGCGCAGTGGCTCGGGAATGCGTGCGGGCGCTCCACCGCGGATCAACGCCACGCGGACGTCAGCCGTCACGATCACGTCATCCCCCCTCTTGATGGATTGGGCAATGACAAGCGACGCGCCGCGCACCTCCGCCATGCGCGTTTCCACTTCGACGACGTCATCCATGCGCGCCGGCCGGATGAAGTCGATCGTCATGCGCCGCACCGCGAAAGCAAGGCCCTGCCCCTCGTCATGAAGGACAGACTGGTCGACGCCCGCCAGCCGCAGGAAATCCGTGCGGCCCCTCTCCAGGAAGCGCAAGTATCCGGCATGATAGACGATGCCCGAGAAATCCGTATCCTCGTAGTAGATGCGCACGGGCAGGCGGTGAACACCCTCGATCAACTGGCCGGCGAGATAGGAAAAGTCGGTGCGGTGCGTTTCACTCATCGGATATCCAAAACCTGATCTGGCACTTCGGCATCGCGGCCACGCGTCCCGGCAATGCGGGCGTGCTCGGCGGCTCGTCCGCCGCTGGCCGGGTACAGGTGATACGAATTTCGCTGAGATCACACCAGAGGCGCCGCGAGCCCATGGGACCCTGCAACTCATGAAACCCTTTCTCCTGACCTGGCAATTCTGGGCGCTGATGTCAGCCGCCTTCGCTGCCTTGACCGCCATTCTCGCCAAGATCGGTGTGAGTGAGGTGAATTCGGACTATGCGACCTTCATCCGCACCATCGTCATCCTCATCACGGTGGCCGCCTTGCTGGGCGCGACCGGCCAATGGCAGCAGCCGGGCTCGGTTCCTGGCCGAACTTACGTCTTCCTGGCTTTATCAGGCCTTGCGACGGGCGCGTCCTGGCTGTGCTATTTCCGCGCGCTGAAGCTCGGCGATGCAGCGCGCGTCGCCCCCCTCGACAAGATGAGCGTGGTCCTCGTCGCCGTCTTCGGCGTCCTCTTCCTCGGCGAAAAATTGTCCGGCACCAACTGGCTCGGCGTCGTCATGATTGCGGCCGGCGCGGTCCTCATCGCCTATCGTGCGTGAAGGGATAGCGAGTGCCCGAAAAAAAACGCCGCGCTTTTGCGAGCGCGGCGTCGTCTTTGGCGGAACGGTCCGGATCAGCCATCCAGCTCGACCGGACCGGGGAGGTTACATTCAGACCTGATATGATCAGGGCTGGCTAGGATCAGGCTTGGTTACGATCAGGCCTGCGCTTCCGGCTGCGAAGGCGGCGTCTGCGGGCGGTTGCGCCGGTCCGCCATGAACTGGTCGAACTCGGCCTTGTCCTTGGCCAGCCTCAGACGCTCGAGGAAGTCGCGGAACTCGCGCTGCTCGTCTTCCAGCCGGCGCAAGGTCTCCTCGCGATACTCGTCGAAAGCGCGGTTGCCGCTTGACGGTGGGCCACCCCACCGGCCGCCCCAACGCTGACCGTCGTCCCGGCGAAATGCCCAAGGGCCGAAACCGCCGCGCTTCATACCGCATCCCATACGTCCGCTCCATACTGAGAAGGCGAGGACCGCCAGGCCCAGGGGCCACCAGGCAATGAAGCCCAGCACCATGAGGGCGATCCAGGCCGGTTTGCCAAATTCGTCCAGCTTTGCTGCGAGCTGCATGACCGTCCGTCCTCTGTGAATGTTAATCACATTTACATAGTTAGAGATGGGAGGCTTTCCTGTCAATAACGGGTCGTGAAAAATGATGAGTCGAAGCTCTTCCAGGGGGCGCCTCCACCGCCCGAAGCCTCACGCAGGCCTCACGCCAAGCGGCACGACGGGCCGGTCCCTCCCTCCGGGAGGGTGGCCTCGCCGAGCGAGGTCGGGTGGGGTCACACGGCTCGAGCCGCTGCCCCCACGCCAGCCGATCGCCTGCGGGGCAGCGTCGGGTGGATCCCAGACGGCCCTCTGGGTGAAAATGGTAGGGTTCAAAATGTCCGACACGGTGTCGGGATCATGCTCGAAACATGGCGACCGGCGCTACTCGGGCGCCCCGCCCAATCCCTTGAGATAGATCAGGAACCCTGCCTCGAGGAGGTCTTCGGGCGCCATCGGCACCTTGCGTCGCGCGGCGTCCGCGCGGCCGAACAGGCTGGCGACCCCATGTGCCATGGACCAGATGTGGAGGGCCACCATGAGCGCGGGCGGACGACCGGGTGCCGGCATGGTCGCCACCAGGGCCTCGGCGCCGCTCCGCAGCACACCGAAAGCGCGCTCGGCCGCCTGTTGAAGTTCAGCGCTGGCATCGGCCGGCAGGCCCGATTCGAACATCGCCACATAAAGCGCCGGATTGTCGCGGGCAAAGGCGAGGTAAGCCTTGCCCATGCGCTCGAAAGCCTGCGCCGGGTGTGGTTGCCCCTGGTTCCAGGCGGTCTGCAGCGCTTCCGCGAACTGTGCAAAGCCTGAGGCGGCCACAGCCGCCAGAAGTTCATCGCGGTCGCGAAAGTGACGATAGGGCGCGGCTGGGCTCACACCCGCGCGCCGCGCGGCCTCGGCGAAGGTCGCGCCCGCCGTGCCTTTCTCGTTGATCAGGTCGAGCGCCGCCTGCATCAGGGCTTCCCTCAGGTTGCCATGATGATAGCCGCGCGGACCATCCTTTTTCGACCAGCTCATGTGACGAGGCTTTACATGACGGAAGCGCGGCCGTCGACAGGCTCAATCGCCTTCATCGAAGAGCGGCATCTGCGGCCCCTCACGGGTCGGCTCGGCGAGGCCGAGGTGGCGGAAAGCGTGCGGGGTCAACATGCGTCCGCGCGGCGTGCGCTGGACAAAGCCCTTCTGGATCAGGAAGGGCTCGATGATCTCCTCGATGGCGTCCCGCGGCTCCGAGAGCGCCGCCGCGATCGTCTCTATCCCGACCGGCCCTCCCCCGAAGGATGTGGCGATCATCGTCAGATAGCGCCGGTCCATGAGGTCAAGGCCCACCCCATCGACGTCGAGCAGGCCCAGCGCCTTGTCGGCGACACTCCGGGTGACCGTGGCATTGCCGTCGACGATAGCGAAATCACGCACGCGGCGCAGGAGACGCCCCGCGATGCGCGGCGTGCCGCGCGCCCTCCGGGCGATCTCGTTGGCGCCGTCGTCGCTCATGCCGATGCCGAGCACGCGCGCGCCGCGCGAGACGATGAGCTCCAGCTCCTCCACCGTATAGAACTGCAGGCGGATGGGGATGCCGAAGCGGTCGCGCAACGGCGTCGTCAGGAGGCCCTGCCGGGTCGTCGCGCCGACGAGGGTGAATTTCGGCAAGTCGATCTTGACCGAGCGCGCCGCCGGCCCCTCGCCGATGATGAGATCGAGCTGGTAGTCCTCCATCGCCGGATAGAGGATTTCCTCCACCGCCGGATTGAGACGGTGGATCTCGTCGATGAAAAGCACGTCGCGCTCTTCCAGATTGGTGAGCTGCGCGGCGAGATCGCCGGCCTTGGCGATCACCGGTCCCGAGGTCGAACGGAAATTGACGCCGAGCTCCCGCGCGACGATCTGCGCCAGCGTCGTCTTGCCGAGGCCGGGCGGTCCCACGAACAGCACATGGTCGAGCGCGTCGCCCCGTGTCTTGGCCGCTTCGATGAAGACACCAAGATTGGCCCGCGCCGCCGCCTGGCCGATGAATTCGCCCAGCGCCAGCGGGCGCAGCGACATCTCCTGATCGTCGTCGCGCTTCTCGGCGGTCACGAGGCGGGAAGGAGTATTCATCGCGCCAGTTCCTTAAGGCCGAGCCGGATCAGGGTCGCGGTCGGCGCGTCCTCCCCGCTTTGCCGCATGGCGGCGGCGATGGCAGCGGCCGCCTGCGGCTGGCCATAGCCCAGATTGACCAGCGCCGAGATGGCATCCGCTGCCGGTTGCGGCGCGCGTCGATCCTCGACGGCGCCGGCAAGGCTTGCGACGATCGGATCGACGACGCCGAACGCCGGCGCCTTGTCCTTCAGCTCCGCGACGAGGCGGGCGGCGAGCTTCGGGCCGACGCCTGGCGCCCGCGCCACCGCCGCCTTGTCCGCCATGGCGATGGCCGTGGCGAGCGCTCCGGGATCGAGGACGGACAGAATGGCGAGCGCCACCTTGGCGCCGACGCCCTGAACGGTCTGCAGAATGCGAAACCACTCACGCTCGGCGTCCGAGCGGAAACCGTAAAGCCGTATCATATCCTCGCGGACATGGGTTTCGATGGCGAGTGTCGCGGCCTCTCCCGCCTGCGGCAGATTTTGAAGGGTGCGCGTCGAGCAATGCACGACATAGCCCACACCCCCCACATCGAGGATCACGAAATCCTCGCCGTAGGAATCGACCAGACCCTTCAGTTTGCCGATCACGATGCGCTCTCCAGAACCCGCCGCGCCAGAGCACGCGCCTGCCTGTGCTGTGCATGGGTGATAGCGACCGCGAGGGCATCGGCGGCGTCAGCCGTCTTGGGCGTCGCCTTCGGCAGGAGCACCCTGACCATGGCCCCGACCTGCGCCTTCTCGGCATGGCCAACGCCGACAACCGTCTTCTTCACGAGATTACTCGCGTATTCGGCAACGGAAAGATTGGCGAGCGCCGGCACCAGAAGAGCGATCGCCCGGGCATGCCCGAGCTTCAGCGTCGCTTGCGCGTCCTTGTTGACGAAGGTCTCCTCGACGGCGACCTCATGCGGCATGTGCCGTTCCAGCACCTCGGTCAGGCCGACATGCAGCTCGCGCAGCCGCTCGGCCAGGCTCAGCTTGCCATTGGACTCCACACAGCCGCAGGCGATGAAGGACAAACGCGAGCCCTCCGCCGCCACGACGCCCCAGCCGGTGCGACGCAGGCCGGGGTCGACACCGAGAATGCGAATCGGATGCATGACCATGCCTGCAGCCTAGCGGAAACAAAGCGAGAACACACCAGTCCGTAGGCCGGAATGCTCACGAATCCGCAAGCTTGGCGAGGAAAGCGTCCGAGAATTCGAAATTACCGTAAACGTTCTGGACGTCGTCGTGATCCTCGAGCGTCTCCATCAGGCGCATGAGCTTCTCGGCGGTCTCGTCGTCGACGGCCACGGGGGTCTGCGGCTTCCAGATCAGCCTGGACTTGCGCGGCTCGCCGAAATGGCCTTCGAGTACCTTGGAGACTTCGGCCAGCGCGCTCTGCTCGCAATAGACCTCATGGCCATCCTCGCTGGACGCCACGTCGTCGGCGCCGGCATCGACGGCCGCCTCGAGCATGGCATCGGCGGAGGCGACGCCCGCGTCGAACTCGATGAGCCCCACGCGATCGAACATGAAGGCCACCGCGCCAGTTTCGGCGAGGTTGCCGCCGGCCTTGCCGAAATAAGAGCGCACATCGGACGCCGTGCGATTGCGGTTGTCGGTCATCGCCTCGACGATCAGCGCCGCGCCGCCGGGGCCGTAGCCCTCATAGCGGATTTCCTCGTAGTTCTCGCCATCGCCGCCAGACGCCTTCTTGATGGCGCGCTCGATGTTGTCCTTCGGCATGTTCTCGGCGCGGGCGGCCAGTATGGCGGCACGCAGGCGCGGGTTCATGTTGGGATCGGGCATACCGAGCTTGGCCGACACGGTGATTTCGCGGGCGAGCTTGGAGAAGAGCTTGGACCGGACGGCATCCTGTTTGCCCTTCCGGTGCATGATGTTCTTAAACTGTGAATGTCCGGCCATGGTCTGCTCCGGCTGGCGGATCGGCTCACAGCGCAATGGCCACAAACGGCGATCCAGAATGAATGAAGGAAATGTGGCGCCTTATAGGCTGCAGAATTCGGAAAATAAAGGCGGAGGCCGCGCATTCATGAAAAGGAAAGAAGCCATGCGCAATGAGCGCTTGTCGCAGATTGCGCAAAACGATAGAGCCGCATTGGAGTTTTAGTGGCTTTGTGAGACTGCGGTCGCACCCCATGGACTAGGAATGACGCTTTCCAGCGACAAGGCGGCCAAGGACGATCAACGTTCCAGGGACCGCCGGGATGCCAAGGGGCCGCAAGCGGGAACTTCCTCCGGGACCTCTGCGGACATGAATGCGCGGGGCGAGGCCTTGCCAGCCGGGAACGACGTCGCGCCGCCCGCGGATCCGCCGAAGCCCACGATGAGCGAGGAAGGCCTGCCTCGCGCCGCCCGCAACCTCGCCTCCATTGCCATCGCCGCGGCGGTAAGCCTTTCCGTGATCGACGGCACCGCCGTCAATATCGCCCTGCCCCACATGGCGCGCGATCTCAATGTGCCCGCCGCGCAGGCCATCTGGCTCGTCAACATCTACCAGCTCGCGGTGACGATTGCCCTGCTGCCCCTGTCCGCCCTGGGTGACAGCCATGGCTACAAGCGAGTCTACTGCACCGGCCTCGCGGTCTTCACGCTCGCTTCGGTGCTTTGCGCCGTGGCGCCGTCCTTCGAGGTTCTCCTCGCGGGCCGCGCCATCCAGGGCCTGGGGGCGGCCGGCGTCATGAGCGTGAACTTCGCGCTGGTACGCTTCATCTATCCGCCGCATATGCTCGGCGTCGGCGCAGGGCGTATGGCTGTGATCGTCGCGCTGTCCATCGCCTCGGGGCCGACCATCGGCGCCTCGATCCTTTCCGTCGCGTCGTGGCACTGGCTGTTCCTCGTCAACGTTCCGATCGGCCTTTTCGCGCTTGTCGCGTCGCTGCGCTACCTGCCGCTCACTCCGCGTTCAGGACGCCCCTTCGATGCCATCAGCACTGTGCTCTATGCCGTGGTGATCGGCCTGTTGATCAGGGGGGTCAGTACGATTGGCGGTGCCGCGGATCGAACCCTGCCGATAATGGAGCTCGTCGTATCCGCCATCGTCGGCGTGTTCTTCGTACGCAGGCAGCTCAAACTGCCGGTGCCCCTCCTGCCGATCGACCTCTTGAAACGACCGATATTCAGCCTGTCGATCCTGACGTCCATCTCGTCCTTCGCCACCCAGGCCATGACGTTCCTGGCGCTCGCCTTCTACCTGCAGGACATCCTCGGCTGGCCGGTGATCCAGGCGGGCTTCGTGATGACGGCCTGGCCTGTCGCGGTCGCCTGCACGGCGCCCCTCGCCGGCCGTCTGGCCGACCGTTACCCCGCGCCCTATGTCTCTTCGGCTGGCCTCGTGCTGATGACGCTCGGGATCGCCCTGCTCGCCATGCTGCCCGCCACGGCCACAACGATGGATATTCTCTGGCGGCTCGCCTTCGCGGGTGTGGGCTTTGGCTTGTTTCAGACGCCGAACAACATCACCATGCTCATGGGCGTTCCACGGTCCCGCAGCGGCAGTGCCAGTGGCATGCAGTCATCAGCGCGCCTCGTCGGCCAGACCTTTGGCGTTGCCGCAGCCGGCACCGTTTTCGGGTTGCTCGGCCACAACGCCCCCAACGCCATGCTCATCATCGCGGCCTGCACCTCTGGTCTAGCGGCGATACTGGGTGCCGTTCGCGCCAGAGCCTGACCCCCACGACGCTCCAGCGATCGTGATGTCGCGCTACAACAGCTTGCCACACTTGCCTGCAACAGTCGCGCGGCGGCCAAGGTTTACAAAAATTTAATGCGATTTCGGCGGCGTGGACGCGGCTGCCGCTATTGATCTGCCCACGGATATCACCGATCAGAGAAACATACGCGACTTATATCAGGCTTGAGGCAGCGAACGCTTTGATTGAGCTTCGGGATGTTCCGGCAGAAGTGATCGACGGCGGAGCCGAACCCTGATGACCGACAGCACCAATCCCTCGGCGGGCAACAAGGCGCAGCCTGTGCCGGCGAAGCGCCGCGGACGCTCGCGCTGGCGCCTCACGCTCCTCGCGATCGTGATACTCGCGGCCGGAGCCGGGGCGATGGGTTACATGCGTGCCGCGTCGGAGACAGAGGCGCGCGCGGAACCCGTGACTGCTGTCGCGACACGCGGCGATATCGAGGACGCCGTCTCCGCGCTCGGCAACATTCAACCACGCGACTATGTGGATGTGGGCGCCCAGGTATCAGGCCAGCTCAAGCAGATCCACGTCGTCGTGGGCGACGAAGTGCCCAACAATTTCCTGCTGGCCGAGATCGATCCCGTCGTGCTTGTCGCGCGGGTCGAGGGCGGGCGGGCGCAGCTTGCGAGCCTGAAGGCGCAGCTCGTCGATCGACAGGCGCAGGCGACCCTCGCCCGCCAGGTGTTTGAGCGCCAGGGCAGGCTTCGCCGTGACAAGGCGACGAGCGAGGAGGCTTACGAGAGCGCCGATGCCGCCGCGCGCTCTGCTGAGGCGCAGATCGACATGCTGAAAGCCCAGATCAGCCAGGTTGAATCGACGATCCGCGGCGACGAGGCGACGCTCGGCTACACCAAGATCTTCGCGCCCATGGCCGGAACGGTGGTGTCGCTGACCGCGCGCAAGGGGCAGACGCTGAACACCAACCAGCAGGCCCCGATCATCCTGCGCATCGCCGACCTGTCGACCATGACCATCTGGACCCAGGTGTCGGAAGCGGACGTGTCGCGGCTCAAGCTCGGCATGAAGGCTTATTTCAACACGCTCGGCATGCCGCAACGGCGCTGGACCGGCACGCTGCGGCAGATCATGCCGACCCCCGAGATCGTCAATAACGTCGTGCTCTATACGGCCCTGTTCGACGTCGCCAATCCCAAGCAGGAATTGATGACCCAGATGACGGCGCAGGTCTATTTCGTGGTGGCGGAAGCCAGCGATGTGATCACGGTACCGTTCTCCGCGGTGAAACGTGGCGGCCGCGAGCGGAAGGCGACCGTCGATGTGGTGCGCGACGACGGCTCGATCGAGACCCGGCCCGTGGACGTCGGCGTGACCAACCGCGTGCTGGCCGAAATCCGTTCCGGCATAGAGCCAGGGGAGCGCGTGGTGGTCGGCAACCGCACCGGAGACGCCCGCACCGCGCAGGGCAACCGCCCCGGCGGCCCTCCGGGCCTCCCCCGCATGCGCTTCTGACGCGGGGGCCGCCATGAACGTCGAGCTCGATACCCGCCAGTCTCTCGCGCAACCGAAGGTGCCGGTTCAGCCGCTGATCGAGCTCGAGGGCATCACCAAGGTCTATGTGACCGATGGCGGCATTCGCGCCGAGGCGCTGAAGGGCATCTCGCTCACGATCTATCCCGGCGAGTTCGTGGCGATCGTCGGCTCCTCCGGCTCCGGCAAATCGAGCCTGATGAACATTCTCGGCTGCCTCGACCGGCCGAGCGCGGGTCGCTACCGCTTCGCCGGGCGCGACGTGGACGATCTGTCACGCGACGAACTCGCGCAGCTTCGGCGACACGAATTCGGCTTCGTCTTCCAGAGCTACAACCTCATCGCGAATGCGACGGCGGTCGAGAATGTCGAGATCCCGGCCATCTATGCCGGCCGGCCAGCCAGCGAACGCCACGCGGTGGCGGAGAGCATCCTGACCGATCTGGGGCTCGGCGAGCGGCTGGAGCACTTGCCAAATCAGCTCTCCGGCGGTCAGCAACAGCGCGTCTCGATCGCCCGCGCCCTGATGAACGACGGCCGCGTCATTCTCGCCGACGAGCCGACCGGCGCCCTTGACAGCAAGAGCGGACAGCAGCTGCTTGACCTGATGAAGCGCCTTTCGGACGAAGGCCGCACGATCATCCTGATCACCCACGACCGCGATGTCGCCGCGCAGACCCGGCGCGTGGTCGAGATCCAGGATGGACGGATCGTGTCCGACACCGGCAACGATCTCACCCATCTCGACCGCACCGCATCACACGGACTGCCGGCCCATCCGGCGCCGGCAAGCCGTCATCCCGCCGGCCAAATGGCGGAAGCCGCCAAGATGGCGATGCGGGCATTGGGCACCAACCCGTTCCGTACCCTTCTCACGCTGCTCGGCATCATGATCGGCGTCGCCTCCGTCATCGCCATGCTGGCCGTCGGGGAAGGCGCCAAGCGCAACGTGCTCGACCGCGTGTCGGCCATGGGCAGCAATCTTCTTCTGGTCCGCCCGGGCGCACCCAACCAGCGCTTCTCGGCCGGCGGCTCGGTGACGAGCCTCGTGCCAGCGGATGCCGAGGCGATCGCGAAACAGGAGAATGTGATCGTCGCCGTGCCGGAGATCTCGTCATCGGTCACGGTGCGCGGCGGGCGCGTCGACTACAGCACCCTCGCCACCGGGACGACCTCCGGTTATCCCGTCGCCCAGCGCTGGGATATCGCGCATGGTACCTTCTTCACGCCCGAGGATGCGGAGAGCTATGCGGCGGTCGTCGTTCTCGGCACCACCGTCGCGAACATCCTGTTTCCCGACGGGGAGGAACCGCTGGGGCGATTCATCATCATCAATAATGTGCCCTTCCAGATCATCGGCGTGATGGCGCCCAAAGGCGCGAATTCCGGCGGGCGCGACATGGACGACGTGATGATCGTTCCGATCACCACCGGCAGCCTCCGGATTTTTGGCCGTCGCCATGTCCAGTCGATCACTGTCGCGGTGGCGGACACGAGCCGGATAGACCAAAGCGAGACCGACGTTCGGACCCTTCTTACCGACCGGCACGGAAAGGAGGATTTCCAGATCCGCAACATGGCTTCACTGATCGAAACAGTCTCGGCGACCGCCAACACCATGACCATATTGCTCGGTTCCATCGCAGCCATCTCCCTCCTCGTCGGCGGCATCGGCGTCATGAACGTCATGCTGATGAGCGTCACCGAACGCACGCGCGAGATCGGCATCCGCATGGCGACCGGCGCCGGGACACGTGACATATTGAGCCAGTTCATGACGGAGGCCTTCGTCATATCCGCCTGCGGCGGCATCGCGGGCATCGCGCTCGGCTTCTTCGCCGCCTGGGTCACGACATTGACCGGCATGACCGTGCAGCTCAGCGCCGGCCCGGTGCTCCTGGCTTTCGGCTGCGCCGTCAGCACGGGCTTCCTTTTTGGTCTCGCTCCTGCGATCAAGGCGTCCCGCCTTGATCCCGTCGTCGCGCTCGCCAACGAATGAAGCTCATCTCCATCATCGGCTATGGCTGCGGCGCGGCCTTGATGACCTCGATCGCGGGGTGTGTCGGCGCGCCTGGCGACAAGCCAGCGGTTGCCGAGCCGCGTGGCTGGAGCGCACCGGTCGCCAACAGCGCCCCGACCTGGCCCGCCCCGGGCTGGTGGAGCGGCTTCGGCAGCAGGGAACTCGACACGATCGTCGTGACCGCCCATGCCAACAACACCGATATCGCGATCGCGGCGGCGCGAATCCTGCAGGCCGAGGCGCGCACCCGTGTCGTCGGCGCCGCGCTGTTCCCGAGCATCGGTTTCGATGCGGACGCGGCCTTGCGCGGCAATGCCGGCAACAGCAACGTCACGCGGTCCTACGGGGCCGGCATCGGTGGCAGCTACGAGGTGGACCTGTGGGGCAGGCTTCGGGCCAACGAGGCTGCCGCCCAGGCCACGCTGCGGGCCAGCACGGCCGACCAGAACACGGTCGCGCTGAGCATCACCGCGGATGTCGTGAACAACTACCTGACCGTGCTGTCACTGCGAGACCGGCTGCGCATCGCCCGCTCCAATCTTGCCAATGCCCGCAGCGTGCTCGCCACCATCGAGGCCCGCGTCCGCGCCGGCGCGGGAACGGATCTCGACCTTGCCCAGCAGCGGGCGGTCATCGCCGGCCAGGAGGCAACGCTCCCCCAGCTCGAGAGGCAGGAATTCGAGGCCCGGTCGGCGCTGGCGGTGCTGCTTGATCAACCGCTCGACACATTCACCGTAGCCGGCAGTTCGCTCGCCGGCCTCCGCGCGCCGCAGGTCAAGCCCGGGTTGCCCTCCGGGCTCCTGACGCGCCGCCCTGACATCAAGGCGGCGGAAGAGCGCCTGGCGGCGGCCGGGGCCGATGTGCAGGCCGCGCGCGCCGCCTTTTTCCCGACTATCAACCTGACAGGCACCACCAATCTTGCGAGCACCGCGCTGACCTCCCTGTTCAGCGGCGGCGCCTTCGGCTACGGCCTCGCCGCCGGGCTGGCTCAGCCGATCTTCGAGGGCGGGCGGCTGATCGGCCAACGGGATGTGGCGCTCGCCACCCAGCAGGAACTCATCGCGAGCTACCGCGCGGTCCTCGCCGCATCCTTCGCCGATGTCAGCGTCGCGCTGAAGGCGGTCGAGACGCTCAATCGGCAGTCCGTTTTCGTGGCGGAACAGCAGCGGCAGGCGCAGATCGCCTTCCGCCTCGCCGATGCGCGCTACCGCGCCGGCGCGACGGATCTGATCACGCTGCTGGACGCGCAACGCACGCTCTTCCAGGCGGAAGACCAGATGGCGGGAATGAATCTTCAGCGCCTGCAGGCCAGCGTCGGGCTGTTTCGGGCTTTGGGCGGCGGCTGGCAAGCCGCTCCGGCCGCAACGGCGAGCCGGTAGAGACCACTCCGCCGATTACGTCGATTACGTGCGCATGCTGATTCGGCACAAAGCAAAAGAGCCACCCATGGGGTGGCTCTAAGCATTCATCCGCAAACGTGGGTATGATCAATAGATCGGGCCGAGACCCGCATTCACATGCGACGTCGCCTCGATGAGCTCCGTCAGATTCCGCGGCGCGCGCGCCGGCGGAGCTGCCACGACCGAACGGCTGGGCGGCAGCGGCATCATTGAGGCTACGACGACCGGCTTAGGCTGGTAGACGGGTTTTGCGGGCGTCGCCGTGCGGATGACCGGCGTCCTGACGGGCTCCGGCTCGACCGCCGCCTGCACGGCCACCGCGGCCGGCTGCGTCTGAGGCTGGACCTGCGCGACGACAGGTGCCGGCGCGGGTTCCTGCACCGGCGCATAGCTCGCGACGACCGTGCGCGCTTCGGTCACGCGCTCAGGCTGATCCGCCGAGGCAGTCACGAAGCTCGGCACAGCGCGTGGGGCGGGCCGGGCATCCGCGACCATGATGACCGGCGAGGCGGTCTCGATCGGCGCGACCGGGATCGTCGGCTTGCGGCCGCGCTTCTCGTAGAAGGCATTGCCACCGGCCACGACCGTGTAATGCATATTGTTGTAGGGGAATTTCAAGCCGGCCGTGTGGAAGTACATGACCTTCTTGTCGACACCCTTGTGGCGCCTGCCGGAAAGAACGGCATCCGCTACCTTGAGCGCGCGCTCCCTCGAGGCCCCTTCCTTCATCGGCTTGGACAAGACGCCTTGGGCGAATTGCCGGGGCGCGCCGACGACACCACAAACAGAATTCTGGAACTGCTGCGACTCGACGCGGTTCATCACCACGGAGCCCACGGCGAGCATGCCGTCTTCACTCGAGCGATTGGATTCGAAATACATGGCACGTGCGAGACATTCCCGGCTGGTGCCAGAATATGTACGCGCGTCGGAGACCGTTCCACGAGAAGCGCTGCAGGCACCGAGCGACAGTGACACAAGCAGCAAGGCCAAGCCCATCGAGATCTTCGCGAAGCTGCGTTCGTTCATGCCGCTATATCCAATGCCGGAGCTCCCTGACGCCACAGATGTCCGCACTATAACGGTGGCGCTCGGTTCGTCCATCAACCGCCGCGTGTTTTTTTGCGGCAACATGACGAGAAAACTTCCAAAAAGTTACCAAAACTTTAACGGATTCAAGGCTAACTGCGGCAGACTGCCGCAGGCTGGCTTGGAGGCTATTCAGAGATTTTCTGCGATAGACCTGTGTTGCGCGAAACTTCCCGGCACAAAAATCGCCATAGCGGGTTTGACATCGCGCAATGAATGGCGCGGGAAGAGCGCTAGATTTGCAGTCAATGAGACTATGTCGGGGATCCAGGGACGAAGCCGGCGTGACCCAGAGTGCCACCAGGAGAAGCGCGCCCCTTGAAGAGGCGCGCACTGACAAGCGCGATACGGAAAGCGTGCTGCGCGAGCGTGAGGCACGGCTGCGCTCTATCCTTGAGACGGCCCCTGAGGCACTCGTCACCATCGACGAGCGAGGCCACATCGAATCATTCAGCAAGTCCGCGGAAATCCTGTTCGGGTACGATGCCGACGAAGTCGTGGGCCGCAACGTCAGCATGCTCATGCCGGCGCCCCACCGCGCCGCCCACGATGGCTACCTCAGCCGATACCTCGCCACGGGCGAGAAACGCATCATAGGGATCGGTCGCACCGTCGAGGGATTACGCAAGGACGGCTCGACGTTTCCTATGGAACTGGCTGTGGGCGAAGCCATGGCCAACGGCCGGCGGCTGTTCACCGGCTTCATCCGCGACCTGACATCGCGGCATCGCATGGAGCAGGAACTTCGCCATGCCCAGAAGATGGAAGCCATAGGACAGCTCACCGGGGGCATCGCCCATGACTTCAACAATCTGCTGACGGTCATCCTCGGCAATCTCGAAATGCTGGAACAGCGGTTGCAGCCGGATCCGCTGAAGCACACCCTTGTTCGCGAAGCGCAGGAGGCCGCCCAGCTCGGCGCCCAGTTGACGGAACGCCTGCTCGCCTTCGGGCGCCGGCATCCCCTTGATCCCAAACTGGTCGACATCAGCAGGCTTGTCAGCGAATTCGCGGGACTGTTGCGGCGCACGCTGGGCGAGACCGTGCACGTGCGCATGGTCGTGGACGAGCATAACCTGCAGGCCGTGGTCGATGCGTCGCAGTTGCAGAACGCCCTGCTCAATCTGGGCATCAATGCGCGGGACGCCATGCCGGGCGGGGGGCGGCTGACGATCGAGGTCAGCCGCGCTGAACTCGACGCGAGCTATTGCGAAATATATCCGGACGTTTCCCCCGGCCATTACGTTCTGATCGCGGTCACCGACGGCGGCTCGGGCATGACCCCCGAAGTGCGCGACCGCGCTTTCGAACCGTTCTTCACGACCAAGGGGGTTGGCGCCGGCACGGGGCTCGGCCTCAGCCAGGTGTATGGCTTCGTCAAGCAATCCGGCGGACACGTCCAACTTTACAGCGAGCCCGGCCATGGCACGACGGTGCGGCTGTTCCTGCCAGTCGTGGTTCCCGAGCGTAACGCCGATGAGGTCACATCAGTCGATACCCCGGCCTCGTTGCCAAGGGCGAAGGGCGAGACGATCCTGGTCGTCGAGGATGACCCGCGCGTGCGCCGTGTCACCGTCAGCCGCCTGCGCGATCTCGGCTATGATGTCATGGAGGCCGAGAACGGCCCCTTGGCGCTCGAGATGTTCCAGCGCCACGAGGAAATCGCGCTCGTCTTCACGGACATGGTGATGCCAGGCGGCATGACTGGAGGCGATCTCGCGACGGCGGTGCAGACGCTGCGTCCCGCCATCAAGCTCCTGCTCACGTCCGGCTATGCCGAACCGGACCTCGTCATGCGGCATCCGGCATCGACGGCCCAATGGCTGATGAAGCCCTATACGACAACGGCCCTGGCCAAAAAGCTCCGCAGCGTCCTCGATTGAGCGCCAGACGACGTGGATGCCGGGACGATCAGCCCCGCGCGACGGCGCCTGTAAAGACGTAGCCGACGCCGCGCACGGACTTGATGAGCGAGGGGATCCGGGGATCGATGTCGAGCTTGCGGCGCAAACGCCCCACTTGCGCATCGATGGTGCGATCGAAAGCTTCCCAGTGACGCCCCCGGGTCAGATCCATCAGCCGGTCGCGGTCCAGCACGCGCCCAGCGTTGCTGACGAACACCGCGAGCAGATCGAACTCGCCGGTGGTCAACGCGACGTCGTCGCCAGTCGGCGTCGTCAGCTGGCGGCGATCGAGGTTGAGCAGCCATCCGTCGAAGCGCAGGGTCTGCTCCGCTGAGGGAGCGACCTGGCCGGGTGGCCGGGCGCTTGGTTGCAGCCGCCTGAGCACGCTTTTGACCCGCGCGTGAACCTCGCGCAGATGAAAAGGCTTCGCGATGTAGTCGTCGGCGCCGACTTCCAGGCCGACAACCCGGTCGACCATGTCGCTGCGCCCCGTCAGCATGATGATGCCGATATCCGGACGGGCGCGGATCTCCTTGGCGAGGGTGAAACCGTCGTCACCGGGCATCATCAGGTCGAGCAAGACAAGGTCGACGTGCTCGCGCTCAAGAACCGCGCGCATGGCGGGTCCGCCATCGGCCAAGGTGACTTTGAAACCTTCGCCCTCGAAATAGCGATGGAGCATATCCCGGATGCGAACCTCGTCATCCACCACAAGGATATGCGCTGATCCTTTGTCGTCGTCGCTCAAACCCGCCCCAAATCGCAGCTCAACCTTCACCGATTACAAACTGTTACACAATCGCACAGATTCTTGCGATAGTTCTGACACGCGCGTCACACGGTCGGGCTTTTCTCATTGTCGCACCTCGACAGGAGAGCGTTATGCAGACTCTGACCACCGCCTTGGCCGCTGCCCCCATCTTTCCCTTCCCCGCACGGCAGCCCGCTCTGGCGGCGCGCGAGGGACATGCAATGCAGGCCGGACCGGAGGAGCCAAGTCTCGGCTCACTTTTCCGGGACGCCGCGCTTGAGTCCTTCGATGCTGGCCAGACCGTTTTCTGGGAAGGTGATGACGCCGAGGATGTCTTCACCGTCGTGGAAGGCCTGCTGAGGCTCTACCGTTCTCTGCCCGACGGACGGCGAGCGATCACAGGCTTTGCCTGCGCGGGCGAGATCGTCGGTATAGCCTTCACGCGCCGCTATCCCTGCAGCGCCGAGGCTGTCGGCGAAATCAAACTCCGCCGTGTGTCGCGCCGCAGCCTCTACAATGCAGCCGACGTGATCCCAAGCCTTCGCCCGGAAGCCCTCGCCACCATCGCGAAGGAGTTGGCCCGCGCGCAGGACCAGATCGTGCTGCTCGGTCGCAAGACGGCGGATGAGCGCGTGGCGAGCTTCATTCTCGCCATGGCCGAGCGCATCGGTCAGTCGCCGCGGGAAATCGACCTGCCAATGAGCCGCCTCGATATGGCCGACTATCTCGGCCTGACCATCGAAACGGTGAGCCGCGTCCTGACGCGAATGCAGCGCGACGGGATGATCTCCTTTCGCGGCCGCTACCACCTGATCATCGAGCGCCCACGGGGCCTGCGCGAACTCAGCGGCGGGGCCGACGAGGAGCGGAATGACGACATCTCCTTTGCCTGCGCAGGCTAGGATCATCGATATTCACGCTGCCGACGTGCAATCGAATCAACCGAGGAAGGACGCGCGCGTTTCTCGCTCTCCCTGGCGGGTAGAGGAATGGGACGAGGGACTGATCGATTTCAATGCGTGCATCCCCCTCACCCGCGCCTGCAGCGCGACCTCTCCCTCACCAGGGAGAGGTGAGAGGCAGCGACCGGGAAACCGCTGACATTGACGCCGCCCGGATCCGGGCGGCGTTCTTATTTGCGGCGTCGGTCACGCGTCAGGGCGTGATCGCCACTTTCAGCACCCCGTCGCGCTGATGGGAGAACAGCTCGTAGGCCGTCTCGATGTCGTCGAGCTTGAACCGGTGTGTGACAAGCGCCGTCAGATCCGCGCGGCCCGACGCGATGACATCCATCAGACGACGCATGCGTTCCTTGCCGCCGGGGCACAGAGCCGTGACGATGCGGTTGTCGCCGAGCCCGGCGGAAAAGGCGTTGAGGGGAATGGTCAGGTCGCTGGAATACACACCGAGGCTCGACAGCGTTCCACCCGGCCGCAGCACGCGCAGCGCCGATTCGAAGGTGCCTTGCGTTCCCAGCGCCTCGATCGATACGTCGACGCCACGCCCATCCGTGAGGGCCATGATCTGCTCGACCGGATCGCCCTGCTTGAAGTCGACCACGTGATCGGCGCCGAGCGCCTTGGCGACAGCCAGACGCTCCGGCACCGTATCGACGCCGATGATCGTCGTGGCCCCCATCAGCTTGGCGCCGGCAACCGCACAAAGCCCGATCGGACCCAGTGCGAAAACGACGACGGTATCCCCGATACGCACGCCGCCGTTCTCGGCGCCGGAAAAGCCTGTCGACATGATGTCCGGGCACATTAGCACCTGCTCGTCAGTCAGATGATCGGGCACCGGGCTCAGGTTGACCATAGCGTCCGGCACCCGGACATACTCAGCCTGCGCGCCGTCGATCGTATTGCCGAATTTCCAGCCACCCGTGGCCTTGAAGCCGTGACGCGTGTCCGGGCCGTCCTGCGATGAGCAACCGCACAGACAGGCATAGCTGTGGCCGCTCGGGGTTATGGCACCGGCGATGACGCGTTGCCCCTCGCGATAACCCGTGACGGCCGAGCCGAGCTTCTCGATGATGCCGACGGGCTCATGGCCGATCGTCAACCCCTTGGCAACCGGATACTCGCCCTTGAGGATGTGGACGTCCGTCCCGCAGATGGTGGTCGTCGTGATGCGCAGAAGTGCATCGAGCGGGCCGATGTCGGGCACGGGCTTCTCATCGAGAACGATACGGCCGGGTTCGACGAAGATAGCGGCTTTCATTCTGGGCATGACGTCTTCTCCCTTTGGGCAGCTGGCGCAACGGGGCCTTGCCGCAACGTGCCGGATTATAAGGTATGCAGCATCAATTATTTGTCCTTGACGTCGATCAAGTGTCGTTTGATCGCTGTCAATGCGGCCAGGATCGCCCAGTCCGATGGTGAGCCGCGTCGAAAGGAGCAGGCCATGAAAGCCTCGGATGTCATGACGACCACGGTGATGAGCGTGCCGGCCAATGCGACGATCGCCGATACAGTCCAGTTGCTCATCGAGCATGGATACAGTGGTCTTCCCGTCGTCGAAGCGAGCGGGCAGCTCGTCGGCATCGTGACTGAAGGTGACCTCCTGCGGCGAGCCGAGCTCGGAACCGAGACCAAGCGGCCGCGGTGGCTCTCCTACATCCTGGGGCCCGGGCGCCTTGCCGAGGACTATGTGCAGGCCCACGCCCGTCGCGTCGAGGAGGTGATGACGCGCGAGGTTGCGACCGTCGCGCCCGACTCAAGCCTTGAGGACGTCGTGGCTCTGATGGAGAGCAAAAGCGTAAAGCGCATCCCGGTGGTGCGCGATGGACGGCTCATCGGCATCATCACCCGCGCGGACCTTCTCAAGGCGCTGAACGTGGCGCTGCTTCGCCGTCCGGAACCCGCCCGCGGGGACGCGGCGATTCAGGACGCGATCATGACCGAGGTCGCCAAGCAGCCCTGGGCGCCAGTCAATGGTGTCGATGTCTTCGTCCGTGACGGGGTCGTGCATCTCGTCGGCGTCATCGTCACCGACGAAGTGCGTTACGCCTTGAAAGTGCTGGCCGAGGGCATTCCCGGCACCAAGGCGGTGAAGGACCACCTGACCTATGTCGAACCTGTCTCCGGCATGTTCATCGAAGCCCCCGACGGCCCCGCGCCGGAAGAATTCACGGGGGGCGCGAAAGATTAGAGCATTTTCGAGCGAAGTTGAAACCGGTTCGCGTGAAGGAAATGCGAAAAAACAAAAACCTAGAGCATTGCCGGTGAACCGGAGTTAACTGGAAATGCTCCAGACGAACAGCATCTGGAGCAAGGCCTGGCTCGCATTCCTGAACGCTGCTTTCCCCTCATCCTGTCCTTCTCCCCGCCGGGGAGAAGGGACGCCAATGATCGTCTGTTTCACCGATACTGCACCGAAGCGTCCCGATACCGTCCTTCACCTCTCCCCAAAACCATCGCCATCGCCCAGAGGCGGATCACTGGCGCCCCCTCTCCCGAATGGAAGAGGGGCGGGGTGAGGGCAACGCACCCCCACCTAGACTTCCTCGATATAGCGCCGGCGCAGATGCGCCTTGAAAACGCTCGCGTCGAGCGGCCGGCCGGTTGCGTGGGTCAACAGATCGTTCGTCTCATAAAATGATCCATAGATATGGATATTCGAGCGGAGCCAGTTGACGAGCGGCGCGAAGTCGCCCCGGCCGATAGCCGGCAAAACATCTGGATTGGCCTTGCAGGCCGCGTCGAAAAGCTGGGCCGCCGTCATGGCGCCGAGCGTGTAGGTGGGAAAATAGCCCCAGCCGCCGCTCGGCCAGTGCACGTCCTGGAGGCAGCCGAGCCGGTCGTTCGGCGGCGTCACCCCGAGGAGGTCGCGCATGCCCGCGTTCCAGGCAAGCGGCAGTTCCGCGAGCGGCATCGCGTCGGCGACTAGCGCCTTCTCCAGGCGGTAGCGCAGGATAACATGGGCTGGATAGGTGATCTCGTCCGCGTCGACGCGGATGAAGCCGCGCTCCACATGCGTATAGCGGCGCCACAGGGCGTCGGCTTCCCAGGCAGGGCCGCTGCCCCCCATCGCCTTGCGCATCACCGGCGCGGCGAAGCGGAGAAACTCGCGGCTACGGCAGGCTTGCATCTCCATGAGCAGTGACTGGCTCTCGTGGATGCTCATGCCGCGCGCGACGCTGACGGGCTGGCCAAGTTCGGCCTGGGGGCGCCCCTGCTCGTAGAGGGCATGACCCGTCTCATGGATCACCCCCATCAGGGCGCTCGTGAAATCGTCCTCGTCGTAGCGCGTCGTGATGCGTACATCGTTGTCCGCCCCACCGCAGAATGGATGGGTCGAGACGTCGAGCCGCCCACGCTCGAAATCATAGCCGAGCACCTCCATCATCTGCATGCCGAGCGCGCGCTGCGCGGCAACCGGGAAGGGACCCGCCAGCGGCGGATCGGCAGGCCGGCGGGCCTGGACCTCCAGCACCTCTGCGGTGAGCCCCGGCAGGAAGTCAGCCAGATCATCGAACAATGCATCAATGGCCGTGGAATGCCCGCCGGGCTCATAGTCATTCAGCAGGGCGTCATAGGCGGAGAGGCCGAGCTTCGCGCCCTTGGCCTCGCCGATGGCACGCTGCAGGTTGAGGACTTCCGTCAACGTCGGCAGCAGCGCCTTGAAGTCGGAATCGGCGCGCGCCTGCCGCCAGGTCATCTCGCAGGCCGAGATCGCCTTGCTCGACGCCTCGACGAGATCCGGCGGCACCGCGGTCTCGACCGTCCAGACCCGGCGGATTTCGCGCAGATTGGCCTTTTCCCAGGCACCGAGGCCCGTATCCGCGGCGGCCGCCTCCAGCCAGTCACCGATACGCGGGTCGGTCATCATGCCATGGCGCAGGACATGCAGCAGCGCCATGCTTTCGGCGCGCGTCACGGCCGCGCCGCGCGGCATCATGGTGTCGTTGTCCCACTGCAGGATGCCGACCGCATTGGCCAGCGCCGCGACACGGCCGAAATGGGCGTAGAGCTCGGAATAGGCGGTCATCAGGCGGTCTCCCGAAACAGGCTTCCGCCGTGAATATCAGGATCCGCGGGGCTTGTCGTCTGCCCGGGTGGTCAGTTGCCCACCACCTGCACATTGGCCGGATTCCAGCGGATGCCATAATGCCCGCCCGCTTCATAGCCCGCGGCGACCCGGCTCGGCACCCGCACGCGCAGGGATTGCTCGCCCGCCTTGCCGATGAGAAGCAGACTGTCGCCATAGTTCACGACATCGGCCACCTGAAGGCGGTTGGCGGTCACGGAAGCCCCCTCCCCGTCCGCCACCACCTCGAAGATCTCCGGCCGCATGAGCAGCAGTGCCGGCGAGCCGGCAGGCAGGTCGGTGCCCGCCGTGGCGACCGGGCCGAAGCCGGGGACTTCGACGACGCCCCCCTTGCCGGTGGTGCCCTCGAGGAGATTGCTGTCGCCCACGAAGGATGCGACGAAGCGTGTGCGCGGCTTGAAATACACCTCAGTCGGGGTGCCGAGATGCTCGATACGGCCGGCATTGAACACGGCGATGCGGTCCGACATCGTCATCGCCTCGGTCTGGTCATGCGTCACATAGATCATGGTGACGCCGAGTTCCTTGTGGATGCGCTTCAGCTCCACCTGCATATGCTCGCGCAGATTCTTGTCGAGCGCGCCCAGGGGCTCGTCGAGCAGGATGAGGCCCGGCTCGAAGACGAGGGCGCGCGCCAGCGCGACACGCTGCTGCTGGCCACCAGAAAGCTCCGCGGGATATCGCTCCCCGAAAGTGCTCAGTCCCACCATGGCGAGCGCCTTGTCGACCCGCTGGCGCATCTCGTCTTTCGCCACATGGCGGATGCGCAGGGGATAGCCGACATTGCCGCGCACCGTCATATGCGGAAACAGCGCATAGTTCTGGAACACCATGCCGATGTTGCGGTCATAGGGCGGCACCTGCTCGATGGCGCGGCCGTCGAGCTTGATCTCCCCCGAGGTCGGCTGCTCGAAGCCGGCGATCATCATCAAGGTGGTTGTTTTCCCGGAACCGGATGGCCCGAGAAATGAAACGAATTCGCCCGCCTCGATCCGAAGATCGATATGGTCGACGGCATTGGTTCGCCGATCATAGGACTTGACGAGATCTGTCAGGATCAAGGAACGCGGCTGCATGAATTCTTCTCAGACGAATGAAACGACGATGAATGGTGGACTGACTACGATCGTGGGGAGACCGCGCGCTTGCCGCGCACCGCCCGCACGACGGCCGGCACAGCGACTGCGATGAGCACGGCGGTGAAAAGGACGGAGGACGCGGCCGACAGCACCGGGTCGGCCTGCATGAGGAACGAGTTGAACATCTGCCGGGGCAGCGTCGTGGTATCGCGACCGGAGATGAACAAGGCGATCACCGTCTCATCGAAGGAGTGGATGAAGACGAAGAGGCCGGCGACAAGGAACGCGGGCTTCAGCACCGGCAAGGTGATGAGCCGGAAGGTGGTCAGCGGCCGCGAGCCGAGATTGGCGGCGGCCCGCTCCAGATTGCGGTCGAAGGTCTTCAGCGCCGCCGTCAGGATGAGGATCGCCACCGGCATCGAGAGGCAGGTATGGGCGAGGATGAGGCCGGTGTAGCTCTGCACGAGCCGCAGCATGCCGAAATAGCTGTAATAGGCGAGCGCCATGACGATATGCGGCACGACGAGCGGCATCATCAGGGCGAGATTGAGCAACGCCTTGCCGCGGAAATCGTGACGCACGAGCGCGAAAGCCGCGGGCGCCGCGAGCACCAGCGTCAGCACCGTGGTGCCAAGCCCGATGACGATGGAATTGAACAAGGGCAGCGTCCAGTTCCGATCGGTGAAGAAGCGCTCGTAGTAGCCGAGCCAGTATCCCGGCGGCGGGAACTCGAGGGAGGGCGCCGTCGAGAACGACATGGGGATGACGACGAACATCGGTGCGGCAATGAAGAGTGCGATCAGCACCGCAAGCAGCTTCACCGGAAGGGTATTTTCCGAATACATCGCTATCTCCAGAGCTTGTCGAGGCCGAAGAAGCGGCTGTAGAGCGCGAACAGGCCGAGCGTCGCGACAAGAAGAACGATCGCCATCGCCGAAGCACCGCCGAAGTTCAGCATCTGCTCGATCTCGTCACCAATGCGCCCCGCGATCATCTTGTCGCGCGGGCTGCCGAGCAGGACCGGTGTGACATAGAAGCCAAGGCATGTGATGAAGACCAGCACCGAGCCATTGGCGATGCCCGGCAGACTGAGGGGCAGATAGATCGAGGTGAAAGCCTTGAGAGGCCTGGCGCCTAGTCCTGCGGCGGCGCGCATGTAGGTGCCATCGATACGCCGCATGACCGCGTAGAGGGTGAGGATCATGAACGGCATCAGGAGATGCGTCATGGCGAAGGTGGAGGCGAAGGTCGTGAACAGGATCTGCGGCGGCGGCGACCAGCCGAGCATGATGAGCGCCGCCGTGATCGGCCCCTTGACGCCGAGGATCACCATCCACGCATAGGTGCGGACCAGGAAGCTCGTCCAGAAACTTAAGGTGACGACCAGCAGCAGGATGGAACCAAGCGCCCCACCATAGCGCGCGGCCACATAGGCGACGGGATAGGCGAAGATAAGGGAGATGAGCGTGACGATCGCCGCTGTCTTGAACGTATTCAACAGGACGCCGACGTCGAAGGACGATGCGAAGAAAGCGGTATAGTTGCCGAACCCGGTATCCGGCTCAGTAAAGCTCATCCAGGCCACGTTGAAAAGCGGCACGAGAAAGAAGACAAGCAGAAAGAGCGCGGCTGGCAAATAAAGCACAGCCGGCCCTCTCAACAAGCGCGAGACGCTCGACCCCATAAACCTATTCCTCAAGCATCGCGTATACCGGGCAGGCAAAGCCCGCCGCGCCGCGGCAGGTGCCGCGCATTCCAAAATCCCGGCCGTCTTCAAGACGACCGGGACAAATCCAGATCCGTGGAACGGATGCGGAGGCCGTCAGCTCGCGATCCACTGGTCAAAACGCTTCGAGAACTCATCGATCTGCGGCAGCATTTTCGCAGGATCAAGCACGATCGAGTTCTTGAAGTTTTCGGGCCATGTCGGCAGCTGCTTGGCCTTATCTTCCGGAATAAACTTGAAAGCCTCTGGATTCATCGGGCCATAGTCATTCTTCACGGAGAACTTCGCAAGCGGTTCCGGCTGCACGGCGTAGTTCACGAAGCGCCAGGCGTTCTCGGAGCGCGGCGTGCCTCGGGCGACCGCCCAGTAGGCCACGTCGACCACGGCCTGATTCCAGCTCACCGTGATTGGGGCTTTCGCCTCGACAAGGCGCTGCACCTGCGTGTTCCACATGCCGATGGCATCGACCTCACCGTCGCGCAGCAACTGCTGGGATTGCGGCCCTTGCGACCACCACACGCGGATATAAGGCTTGATCCTGTCGAGCGACTTGAAGGCCCGGTCGAGATCCATCGGGAACAGCTTGTCGGGCGCGACACCATCGGCCAGGAGCGCGATGGGGATGACGCGGCCGGCATAGCGCTGCAGGCAGCGTGAGCCCGGGAATTTCTGGACGTCCCAAAAGTCGGCCCAGCTCTGCAGCCCAGGGGCGGGAAACTTCTCATTGCGGAAGGCCATGACATTGCCGAAGGCGTGCGAGGCCACGCCGTCGAGCACCACGGCGCCCGGCCACAGCTTCGCCGGATCGAGGATCGACTTTTCCGGTGCGGCGATCAGCTTGGCCTGATTGGCGCGCCCGAGTTCGGCGACCCCCAGCGTCGTGACGTCGAATTCGTAGACGCCGGTGCGCACCTGCGCCGCGAGCTTCGCGAAGGACACCGGCGCGACGGTGCGGATCTCGATGCCGGTATCGCGGGTGAACGGCGTAAACAGTGCTTCCTTCGCCGATTCCTCCCAGGCACCGCCCCATGTATTCACATAGAGCACCTTTTCGTCCGCCACCGCCCGGCGCACAGCCGGCATGGACAACGCCGCGCCCGCTGCAGCCGTTGCCAGGAACGAGCGGCGCGAAACCTTGGTTGCTGCAGTCGATACGGCCTGCTCAGGAGAGCAGACACCGCTGATATCTGACTTTGTCATTATTCTCTCCCCGTCTGTTCCAACAATTTCCGGATGTTATCCAAAAACCTCTTCATAGAGGCGCAGCCAGTTGCCCCCCATGATCTTGGCGATACCTTCCTCATCAAAGCCGACACGGCGCAAACCGCCCTCGACGCTGTTCAACGAGCCGATATTGACGAGCCAGTCCGGCTTCGCGACCTTGCCCGGGACGGCGGCCGAACCCGCGCCATACTGCACACCGCGCGTCCAGCGGCCCTTGCGCATCCAGTCCAGATGGTTCGGGCCTGTCTTGTGGCTGTAGTCGGTGCCGAGGCCGACATGGTCGATGCCGGCGATCTCGACGGTGCGCGCCACCATCTCGCACCAGGCATCCACGGTGACGCAGGCATCGGCGGGCGTGATATTGCGATAGGCAGCGCAACCGATGACGCCGCCTGTCTGCGACAAGGCCTTCAGGACCGGATCCGTCTTGTTCCGCTTGTGCGGAAACAATGAATCGGCATTGGCATGGGTGATCGCTACCGGCTTCTGCGAGTATTCGATGGCGTCGAGGGTTGTCTTGTCGCCCACATGCGAGCAATCAATGACGATGCCGGTGCGGTTCATCTCGCGCACGACCTCCCGGCCGAAGCGAGCAAGCCCGCTGTCTTGCTCCTCGTAGCAGCTGCCGCCGAGTTCGTTCTGGTTGTTGTAGGTGAGCTGGAGAACACGCACGCCGAGATCGGCGAACAGCTCGACATAGGCGATCCGGTCCTCGAGCAGGTTGGTGTTCTGGTAGCCGAGCAGGACGCCGACCTTGCCCTCGCGTTCGGCGGCGCGGATGTCGTCGGCCTTGCGCACGATCTTGATGAGATCGGGATATTCCCGCTCCCGGTCGCGCCAGCGGCCGAGCTCATCGAGGGATTCGAGCGTGCCCTCCCAGAAACCGAGGGTGGGCGTGACGCAGGTGAAGCCGCCCGCCTTCAGTTCCTCGAACACGTCCCGGTCGAAATTTCCGCATTGCAACGCGTCGATGAGCATGGTTCAGGCCCCTTGCTTGGCGATGGGCGTGGCTGAAGGCGTGTGCGGTGAGACGGCTGGACCGACAAGCAGGCTGAAATCCGTCTCGTCGTCGTCCTGACGGCCAACGATGCGTCCATCCTCCTCGACCCGGATGGGCCCGGCATGACGCCGCGACTCCACCGTATCAGCGGCAAGAGCCTCATTGGCGCGATGGAAGAGCCGCCACCAGAGGTCCTGGGCAACCGGCAGTCCCTCAAGCCGGATGCGCTGCAGCGGATCCAGCTCGTCGGCCGATGCGGGCCGCAGGACGATACGGATACCGGCCTCTCCTTCGCCATGGCTGAGTTCGGTCGTGAACCCGTGCTTGCGAGCGATAGCCGCCACAATCCCGAGTTCGCCCGGCTCCGCCACATTGAGGACGCGCGCCTCCGCCGTCTCCGGGCCCGGCGCTGCCGCGGCACGCGCTTCGGCGACAAGAAGGTCGACGACGGCCTCCGCCACCACCCAGGCGTGCTGGCCGGCGCCGTCGATCGTCAAGGGCGCCTCGCTCACCAGCCTGATAGCGGCGGGGGCCGCGCCGCGCAGCAGTTCCAGCTGGGCCGATACGACCGGAAAGCCGCCGAGCCCGAGGGCGGCCGAATAGAGGGCACAGTCGCGCAGCGAGGGGACCAAGCCTTCGTCGATACGGACGACCTGCATGAGGCGCTCCAGGACCATGCGGCTTTCCCGCAGGCTGGCGCGCATCGGTGTGGAGGGTGCGTTCGCTGAACTCACAATACGGGCTCCGAAGGATAGAACCAGAGATCATCAGCCGTGCCGGCGCGAAGATCCTCAGGCAGCGGCGCGCCGTGATAGAGAACGCCGCGCAGGTTGCGGTTGAGGAAGTCGCGGGTCTTGTCGATGCCGTGCAGGCCGACATTGAGCAGCCGCGTGATATGGGCGGGAACGAAATCCTCGCTCATGATGTCGGCGTAAGGCGAATGATAGAGCGAGCCGGCGAGCGCCTGGACACGCGTGACGATGGCCCGGTGCTGGGGATGGGCCATGAGGAAGCGCGCGGTGCTGAGGCGAGGGTCCTGCCGTGCGAGATCCGCCTCCAGCCGCACAATGAAGCGGGCAAGGTCGAGCCCGAGGTTCACCGCGTCCTCCGCCTCGCTGCGTGGCCCACGGCGCGGCTCTTCCGCCGTCGCGGACTTGTACCAGACGTAGCGGGACGAGGCCTCGGAGGTGAGACCCAGCGCGAAGGCCCAGGCATATTCCTCGCGCACGATCTCCAGCAGCCGGCTGACAGGCATCTCCGGCCGCCCGGTCAGTTCCTCGTCGAGCACGAGCGTCGCGGCCAAGCTGTTGGCGACATCGGGCACCAGCTCGATCAGGATGGAATGAAGCGTTTCCAGCGCTTCGGGAGCGATGCGGCCTTCAAGCCCCTCGCAGAGATCGCACAACGGCCGCTCGGGCAGGACTTCGCCGGCCCCGACGCGCGCCTGGAGACGGCAAAGGGCGTCGCGGACCACGACGAGGTCCTCGGCGATGACCTCGCTCGCCGTCAACGCCTCATATTCCGCACGGTCTTGCTGGCGGAAGACGATCGCCTTGTCGATGAGACCGAGCAGCAGGGCGAGTTCCCGGCCGTCGGGCGAGAGGGCCACGCTCTTGGCATGGGCCAGCGCCGTCTCGCGGATGCCGATCCAGCGATCGATCAGCCGGGGGTGGTTGTTGACGAACAGCATCAGCCCCAGCGCCGAGCCGTTGCCCACACCGAGGAAGCGGCGAAGCTCCGGCGCCAGCTCGGGCGCCGCCGGATTGGCGAGACGCGCGAGGTGATGCACGAGATCCTGCGCAAAGACCCGCATCATGTAGGCGCACAGCATCTGGGCGGAGAGTGACCAACGCAGCGGGTGGTCCTTCTCGTAAGTCAGGAAGGTCTTGGTGCCAAAGGTGCCGTTGCCGTCGAGGCCGGTGTTGCGCATGAGGTAGCAGCTCTGCGCGAGGGCCGCGACATCCGGCTGGCGGCCTTGCGCAAGAGCTTGCTGCGCCGTGTTGAAGAAACGGCCGCTGCGGTTCGAGCGGCACCAGATCAGCGTGCCGGGTGTCGCGCGGCCCTCATAGAGCTTGGGAAGCTCCCGTCCCGTGGTCTCGAAATCCTCGGCGGACATGTCGCCCTCGACGAGCGCGCCCATCATGTCCCAGGCGCGGCCGATGATTCGGCCCGTCCGCCCCTCCTTCGAGGGCGCGAAGGAATAGACCGGGAAGGAGAAGCGCCAGCCGCCGATGTCGATACGATAGTCGGCGACGCCGCGGCCGGTAGCATCGATGTCGAAGCGCCGGCGATGGATAGACCACTTCTGCCGCACGGCCTGGCTCATCAGCGCGCGGGAGGCGCTCAATCGCGACGGCTGGAACGCCGCCAGCTTTTCCGGCCGCATGATGCGCGCTGGCGCGCGCATCAAGGCAGCGATGTCGAACGCCGGGTCGGCCGGGCGTGTGTCTAGAGCCATCATTCGGCAGCCATTCCCATCAAGCGTGAATTGGCGCGTTCGGCGGCCGCGACGGCCGCGCGCGCGCATTTGTCCTTGTCGAAACCAGCCGTCGGCCCGGACACCGAAATGGCGCCGATGCAGTGGCCGCGGCTGTCGAAGATCGGGCTCGCCACAGCCGAGACCGTGCGCGGGCCTGAGAGAACGGACACGGAGTAGCCCTGCTCGCGCACCTCACGCATCACCTCCTCGGGAGGAAGATCCACCCCGAGCTCGGCGAGATGCGCCAGAATCTCTGGCTGCGCATAGGCGGCGAGGGCACGCCCAAGCGCCGTGCGCGCCAGTTCCAGACGCTTGCCGACCCGCAGGTCGGACCGCAGGATGCCCTTCGATTCCACGCGCTGGACGATGACGGCCTCGCCATCCTCGAGCACCGCGAGCGAAGCGGTTTCGCCGGTATCAACGACGATCTGCTGCAGCACATCCGCGAGCCGCGTCCCAAGGCTCGCCTGGTCGAGCGCGCGGTTGGCATAGGGCACGATGCGCAACGACAATCGATAGGTGCCCTCGTCGGTCGCTTCGATCCATCCCGCCTCGATCAGGGTCACCAGCCGCTGATAGACCGCGCCCCTCGCCTCTCCTGTCGCGCGACAGAAATCGACAAGCCGCAAGGGACGATCGGACCGCCCCGCCGCATCAAGAACGGCAAGCGTTTTCAAAACCGTGGAGAGAGAACGAACTGCCATGGGTGACTTTGATCGCGCTTCTGTTTGTCTTCTAATAGAAGACATATGCTTTACATAGAACTATATCAGCGCAGAATTTGATCCAGGTCAAGAACTGCATTGTCAGTGAACATCCGGCGCGGAGCCATGCAGTAATGATCAGGCCATAAATGCACGAACTTCAATTATGATCATTATAAAATTCAGAGAAACCTTCAAAATAAATAATGAATAAAATATTCAAGTTTATAACATTTCAAATGCTATGTTTAAGTCTAAATAAATAAATTTGAAATAGAAAATAATACAGGATTAATTCGCAAACTTCGGGATTATCGCGAATTTATATATGAAAACAACTAGACACTGGAACCCGGCGAAATCTATCTCGCCCAAGGAAAGGCCGCGATCGGCATGTCGATCGGGCGCCGCGATCGCGTGCAGCCTCTGCCGGTGTAAAAAAATTTCCGTGAGCCCGTATCAAAAGTTCGCATCATGGCGAACGGCCGAAAACGGCGCCGGCATCACAAAAATGGGGAGAAGAGGAAGAGGGAGGGGTCGTCGAGCGTCACCCGCTAAACCCTTGAAATACTGGCGCTCCCTAGGGGAATCGAACCCCTGTTTTCGCCGTGAGAGGGCGACGTCCTAGACCGCTAGACGAAGGGAGCGTTCAGTGACCGTCCCTATATAGGGCATCAGCGCACTATTCAAGGGGCTGCACGCCAAGAAGCGTCACAAAGATTTCGCAATGTGCGAGACCCGAGGCTCCACAGCCGCTGTCCGTTGTGTCACACTGCTGTCGTCACTGCTCTTAAGGAGAGGAGATAGTCCGATGTCTTTGCAGGCCCATATCATGGAGCTCAAGAGGCGGCATCAGGCCCTCGAGGAGGAGATACAATCGACACTCGCGAGCCCGTCTAATGCCAGCACACTCAAGGTGGCCGAGCTCAAACGCAAAAAACTCCAGCTCAAGGACGAGCTAGAGCAATTGCAGCATGGCATGGCGTCCAAGTCCTTACATTAGGAATGTCCTTAACATTAGGAAATCCTTAATTAGCTTCGCTTCCGAGCCGTCATGTCCCGCGCCGCAGCTTTGCGCGCAGATGGGATGATGGCTCCGGTCAGAGGAGGCCTCCCCCTCCTCCATATTTCGGGCACCGGACATACCAGCCGGTGCTCTTTTATTGTGAGGCGGTCGTCATCCCGCCCGCACGCGCCCTGCCCGCATTCGGAAAGCCACTGCCCCAGCGAGTGAGATTCGATTCGTCCTCGCCTATGGGGGACACCCACGGACAGGCCTGCCGCCGCGAAGCCTTATCCCCTGGTTTCCACAAAGAGCCGCGCTCGGCGCCCGGAATGTTACTTCTGGCCCTGAGGCGCCGGCTCCGGCGCGTCCAGGATTTCCCTGACAACGCGAGTCTGTGCCTCCGGCAGCGGCGTCGCGCCGTCGATATCCCGCAGGAACATGGTTATCTGGGGGATGGAGCCGTGGTCCGGCAGGTCCACATGTCCCCCGCCCACAAACGAGACCAGCCGCTTCGGCCCCGGCGCCAGGTTGAACAGCGCAACGCCTTGCGCGTAGGGGATGATGTGGTCCTGGAGCCCGTGCAGGATGAGGAGCGGGGCGCGTATCTTGCCGATCAGCTCATCCGACCGGAACGGGTCGCGCATCAGGAGCTTGACCGGCGCCCAGGGGTAGCGCGCCGCGCCGACCTCGGCGGTCGAGGTGTAGGGCGATTCCAGAATGACACCCTTGAGCGGGACTTCCGCCGCGAGACCCACGGCGACGCCGGTGCCGAGTGATTCGCCATAGGCAACCAGGCGCTCGGCGCCGAACCGTTCAGCGGCGGCTTTGTATGCGGCGCGCGCGTCCGCCCGCAGTCCTTCCTCGGACGGGCTGCCCGTAGAGCCGCCATAGCCGCGGTAGCTGACGATGAACAGGCCCTCGCCATCCTCGCTCAAGGCCTTGTAGCGGTCGAGCCGGCCGGGACGCGCGAGATTGCCGCTTTGCCCATGGAAATAAAGAAGGACGGGCTTGCCCTCCTGAGGAGGCAGAACCCAGGCGACCAGAGTTTCACCGTCCTCGGTGCTGATGGTCGTCTCAGCCAGCCCGGGGATACCCGCGACCACCGGATCCGTCCGCGCCGGATCAAGCGGGAAGAGATAATGCCGCTGCTGGCTGTAGAGGGCGCCGACCGCCGCGAGATAGGCCAGCGCGATCGCGCCGATGACGAGCGCCACAAGACGCCGCCAGTTGCGGCGGACACGCGGCGGCGCGTCCGGCGGGCGCTGCGGCAGGCCGGGGAAAGAGCCCTCCGGCGGTGGCGGCGGGAGATTGGGAGGCGGCGAAGGCGGCATCACCGGTGGATGCTGAGCGTCCGACAAGCGGCCTCCCTTCCGTATCGACCATGGCCCCGTCAAGGCAGGACCGGAAACACTGCTGCGGTCCCCGGTCCGGCGGAGCTCGGACGGTCACAGCGACTTGAGGATATTCTCCACCATCTTCTTGGCATCACCAAACAGCATCATGGTGTTGTCCTTGAAGAACAGCTCGTTCTCCACGCCCGCGTAGCCGGAACCCATGCCGCGCTTGATGAAGAGGACCGTCTTGGCCTTCTCGACGTCAAGGATCGGCATGCCGAAGATCGGCGAGGCGGGATCGGTCTTGGCGGCCGGATTGGTCACGTCATTCGCGCCGATGACAAAGGCGACATCGGCCTGCGCGAATTCCGAATTGATGTCCTCCAGCTCGAAGACCTCGTCATAGGGCACGTTGGCCTCGGCCAGAAGCACGTTCATATGGCCGGGCATGCGGCCAGCGACCGGGTGGATCGCATATTTGACCTCGACGCCCTCTTCCTTGAGCTTGTCGGCCATTTCACGCAGCGCATGCTGGGCCTGCGCCACCGCCATGCCGTAACCCGGCACGATGATGACTTTGGCGGCGTTCTTCATCAGGAAGGCAGCATCATCGGCCGAGCCCTGCTTGACCGGCCGCGTCTCGACGGCACCGCTGGTCGCGGCCGCGCTGTCACCACCGAAACCGCCAAGGATGACCGAGATGAACGAGCGGTTCATGCCCTTGCACATGATGTAGGACAGGATCGCGCCCGAAGAGCCGACGAGCGCACCGGTGATGATCAGCGCCAGATTGCCGAGCGTGAAGCCGATGCCGGCGGCCGCCCACCCCGAATAGGAGTTGAGCATGGACACGACGACCGGCATGTCGGCGCCGCCGATCGGGATGATCAGCGTGACGCCGAGCACGAAGGAGACCAGCGCGATCAGCCAGAAGACCACATGGCTCTCGGTGGCAACGAACACGGCGATCAAGACGACAAGAAGCGCGCCAAGGGCGATATTCAGGAGATGGCGCTGCGGCAGCATGATCGGCTTGCCGGACATGCGGCCATCAAGCTTCAGGAACGCGATGACCGAGCCCGTGAAGGTGACCGCGCCGATCGCCACGCCGAGCGACATCTCGACGAGGCTGCCGCCGTGGATCGTGCCGACTGCCCCGAGGCCGAAGGCTTCTGGGGCATAAAGTGCGCCTGCGGCGACGAACACCGCGGCAAGGCCGACGCCGGAGTGGAACGCAGCCACGAGCTGCGGCATCGCGGTCATGGGCACGCGTTTTGCCACGACCGCGCCGATGCCGCCACCAATGGCCATGCCCAGGATGATGATCAGCCAGCTCAGGATATCCGCCGGCGGATGGAACACGATGGTCGTGAGGATCGCGATCCCCATGCCGATCATGCCATAGAGATTGCCTTGGCGGGAGGTCGCCGGAGACGACAGGCCGCGCAAGGCCAGGATGAAGAGGACGCCGGCGACGAGATAGAGCAGCGCAGATAGATTGGCGGCCATGTCCATCAGCCCTTCTTCTTGTACATGGCGAGCATGCGCTGGGTCACCAGAAAGCCACCGAAGATATTGATGGAGGCGAGGATCAAGGCGATGAAGCCGAAGACTTTCGCCCACCAGGGCCCGGCGCCGAGCTCAGGCGCCACGGCGACGCCCACGGCAAGCAGAGCGCCCACCACGATCACCGACGAGATGGCGTTGGTGACCGACATCAATGGCGTATGCAGTGCCGGCGTGACCGACCAGACCACATAGTAGCCCACGAAGACCGCGAGCACGAAGATCGCCAGGCGGAAAACCGTCGGGTCGACCGCTCCGCCCGTGGCCGCATGGGCCACGTTGCCCACCATGTCAGCGGCGTAGTCGGCATAGGTCTGCGCTGCCTCGGCGGCCTGCCGGGCCGCGTCAGCTGCCGCACGGGCGCGTTCGAGCGCTTCCTCCGGCGTAAGATTGGCCATCGCTCGCACTCCCTCGTTTATACCGGTGTGGTTCTGTGGTCAGGGAAATCGGAGAAGAAGGGGCAGGTTCGTCGCCATCAGGCTTTCGGCAGGAAGGCCGGATGCACGATGGCGCCGTCCCGTGTCAGCGCCGTCGCTTTCACGAGTTCGTCGTCCCAGTTCACGGCCAGCGCCTTCGACGCCTTGTCGATCAGCGTCTCGGCGAAGGCATAGAGGTTCTTGGCATAGAGGCTCGATGCCGTCGCGGCGAGACGGCCCGGCACGTTGAGATGCCCGACGATCTTCACGCCGTTCGGCGTCACCACCACCTCGCCGGGAACCGCGCCCTCGACATTGCCGCCGCGCTCGACCGCGAGGTCGATGATCACCGAACCCGGCCGCATCGAGGCCACCATGGCGGCCGTGATCAGCTTCGGCGCGGGACGACCGGGGATCAGCGCCGTCGTGATGACGATGTCCTGCTTGGAAATGTGGCTCGCGGTGAGCTCGGCCTGCTTGGCCTGGTACTCGGCCGACATCTGCTTGGCATAGCCGCCGGCCGTCTCGGCCGCCTTGAACTCCTCGTCCTCGACCGCGATGAACTTGGCGCCGAGGGAGGCCACCTGCTCCTTCGCGGCGGGACGCACGTCGGTCGCGGAAACGACCGCGCCCAGACGTCGCGCCGTCGCGATGGCCTGGAGGCCGGCGACACCCGCGCCCATCACGAAGGCACGCGCGGCGGGAACGGTGCCGGCGGCCGTCATCATCATCGGCAAGGCCCGTCCATATTCGGCGGCCGCGTCGATGACCGCGCGGTAACCCGCGAGATTGGCCTGCGAGGACAGAACGTCCATCACCTGCGCGCGGGTAATGCGCGGCATGAATTCCATGGAAAATGCCGAGATGCCGGCATCCGCCCAGCTCCTCACGGCAGCATCGTCACCATAGGGATCGAGCACGGCGATCACGAGGGCGCCCCGCTTGATCAACGGGAGCTCGGTGACGCTCGGCCGCCGCACCTTCAGCACCACATCGGCGCCGCTCAAGGTCTCTTCCGATGTCGCCGCGATACGCGCGCCGGCTTCCGTATAGTCAGCATCGGTCAAGCCGGAGCGCAGGCCAGCCCCGCTCTGCACGACCACCTCGGCCCCGAGGCCCAGGAATTTCTTTACCGTCTCGGGCGTCGCGGCAACGCGCCCTTCATTCTGCTCGGTCTCGGCGGGGACGGCGATCAGCATCGTTGAACCACTCCAGAACGACGGTAACAGCTTGGACGGCGGCGAGAGATGGATAGTCGGCCATCAGGAACGTGCCGACGTCTCTCCCGGAAACAGCAAAGGCGCGTCACGACCTGTAGCCCATGGCTACCCCGAGCGATCCAACCACCACGTGCAGATCATCACATGAGGCAGGGATCCGGCCCTATCTGTCGATCAGCGAATTGCAAAATCAGAGGAGGAAGATCGCCATCAGAATGAGTATGGCGCAGACCGCGATGGTTCCCCATTTCGCCCCGACGACGAAGCCTTGATAGGTGCGCTCGTGCTCACCGTAGTCCATCGCCGGCGGCGCGTGGTGAGCTTTGGCTTCGGCGGCTTGGGCCATAATGTTCCCTCAGGCTGCTGTCACGTTTCCTGGATGGGGCTTTACCCCATGCCAATGCGCCTTGCAACGCCTTATCGTCATTCAGAAATTGCAGCGCGCCATTGGGAATCGCGATAGCTGCGGCGCGACCACGTGTCGTCTCCGGAACGCTTCAAGCCAGGCCGCTTTCCACCAACGCCCTCGCCTGCCGGTCCCGCACGACATTGAGATCAAAGCTTTCGATCTCGGCCTCGAACAGCCGGTGGAAATTCAATTCGGCCTTGAGATGCAGGAAAACCGCGCCAAGGCCAATCGCGGCGCGGTCCATGAAGACGAATTCGCGTGGTATGCGGACCGGGCCCTTCTCCTTCAGCGCCTGTTTGACGCGCCAGGCCTCGCGCCGGCCATATTCGCCCGGCGCCACGCCATCGGCGATCGTCCGCACGCGGTCGTCCAGCAACGGGCCATAGATGAAGCGCGCCCACATGTTCAGCACGCTGATGAGATCGCGCGTCAGCCCGCGGAAACCCCAGGTTTCATAAGCCTGCACCACGCGTTCCTCGTCCCCACCGAGGAGCCCGCGATAAAGATCCACTACGCCGCCGACGAAGGCTGGCGGGAAAATCCGGATGCATCCGTAGTCCAGGAGATTGATGCCTTGCGCGTTGTTGTCCGGACCGCCGCGGAAGACGGTATAGTTGCCGAGATGGGGATCGCCGTGGATGACGCCATAGTGGCTGAAAGGATGCCACCAGGCGCCGAACATCACGGTGGCCAGCCTGTTGCGGGTATCGAGCGAGGCATGCCGGAAATCCAGCAGCCGCTCGCCCTGCAGCCAGTCCAGCGTCAGGAGACGGCCGGTCGACAGATCCTCATGCACGCGCGGCACGCGCACATCAGGCACATCGGCCAGCATGAGGCGATAGAGCGCGGCATGCTTGGCCTCGCGGCGATAATCCAGCTCCTCGCGCAGGCGCGCGCCGATCTCGGTGGCGATCTCCCGTGTGTCGATGGAGGGATTGAAGCGGCGTTGCAGCTTCATGACGAGGCCAAGCTGCACCAGGTCCGCCTCGACCGCCGACTGCATGTCAGGGTACTGCAGCTTGCAGGCAAGCGCCGTGCCGTCATGCGCGGTGGCGCGATGCACCTGCCCGAGCGAAGCGGCCGCCGCCGGCCTCAGATCGAAGGATTGAAAGCGCGTGGCCCAATCCGGCCCGAGCTCGCTCATCATGCGCCGCTTCACGAAGGCAGCTCCCATGGGCGGGGCCTCCGCCTGCAACTTCTGCAGTTCGGTCGCATATTCCGGCGGCAAGGCATCGGGAATGGTGGAGAGAAGCTGGGCCACCTTCATCAGCGGCCCCTTGAGGCCACCGAGAGCGCGCATAAGCTCCCCGGCATTCTGCTCGCGATCCGTGGTCAATCCGAGCGCCCGGGCACCGGCAAGTTTGGCAGCGATGCCGCCCACATCGCGCCCGACCCGGGCATAACGCGCAGCCCGCGCCGAAAGGCGGTTTGCTTCCCGATCGGCTTTGGGGCTGTCGCTGTCCTGCATCAAGAGTTCTCCCGACGAACCCCTGAGAGATAAGCGCCGGGAGGCCAATTGTCAGGGCATGGTGACATATTCATACGCGTTATCCCCTTCCCGCATGCGGGAAGGGGGATTTGCGGGCAGCGAAGCCTCAGTTCAGCGAGACGCCCACGGGACGGCGTGTCTCCGCTGCCGGGAAGTCACCGATAATAAGCCCGCTGGGCCCGGCGACGATCGGCACGGTCTCACCGTCCTTGATCGATCCCGCGAGGATCAGCTCAGCCAGCGGATCCTGCACGTTCTTCTGGATCACTCGTTTCAGCGGGCGAGCGCCATAGGCCGGGTCATAGCCCTTGTCAGCAAGCCATTCACGGGCCGACTCGTCGAGCTCCAGCGTGATCTTGCGCTCCTCCAGGAGCTTGGCGAGCCGCTTGAGCTGGATATCGACGATAGCACCCATCTGCTCCTTCTTGAGCCTGTGGAACAGGATGATCTCGTCCACGCGGTTCAGGAATTCCGGTCGGAAGTGCGCCCGCACAACGCCCATCACCTCCTCGCGCACGGCCTCGGAATCCTCGCCGGCCTTCTGGTTGACGAGATATTCGGCGCCGAGATTCGACGTCATGATGATGAGCGTGTTGCGGAAGTCCACCGTCCGCCCCTGCCCGTCCGTCAGGCGCCCGTCATCAAGCACCTGCAGGAGAACGTTGAAGACGTCCGGATGAGCCTTCTCGACCTCGTCGAAGAGCACGACCTGATAAGGCCGGCGTCGCACGGCCTCCGTCAGGGCGCCACCTTCCTCGTAACCGACATAGCCGGGAGGCGCGCCGATCAGGCGGGCCACCGAGTGCTTCTCCATGTATTCCGACATGTCGAGGCGCACGAGGGCCGTCTCGTCGTCGAACAGGAAAGCCGCAAGCGCCTTGGTCAGCTCGGTCTTGCCGACGCCCGTCGGGCCGAGGAACATGAACGAGCCGATCGGCCGGTTCGGGTCCTGCAGCCCGGCGCGGGCGCGGCGCACCGCGGTGGACACGGCCTCGACCGCCTCCTCCTGGCCCACGACACGCTTGGCGAGCTGGTCCTCCATCTTGAGGAGCTTTTCCCTCTCGCCCTCCAGCATCTTGTCGACGGGCACGCCCGTCCAGCGGGAGACGACCTGGGCAATGTTGTCGGGCGTCACCGCCTCCTGCACCACGCCGCCCTGGCCGCTGCTCTCCTTTTCCTCGGTATCGGCCAGCTCTTTCTCCAGGCCCGGAATGATGCCGTAGGCGAGTTCGCCCGCACGCTGGTATTGGCCCTGACGCTGCGCGATGGCGAGCTCGTTGCGCGCCTCGTCGAGCTTCTTCTTGAGGTCCGCCGCCTTGCCGAGCTTGTCCTTCTCGGACTGCCACTTGGCCGTCAGGGCGGAAGATTGCTCCTCGAGGTCCGCCAGTTCCTTGTCCAGCCGCACGAGCCGATCCTTGGAAGCCGCGTCGGTCTCCTTCTTCAGAGCCTCGGATTCGATTTTCCGACGAACGATCTCACGATCGATCGAGTCGAGCTCCTCGGGCTTTGAATCGACCTGCATCCTCAGCCTGGCCGCGGCCTCATCTACAAGGTCAATCGCCTTGTCGGGCAGGAAGCGGTCGGTGATGTAGCGGTTAGACAGCGTCGCGGCGGCGACGAGCGCCGAATCCTGGATGCGCACGCCGTGGTGCTGCTCGTATTTCTCCTTGATGCCGCGCAAGATCGAGACGGTATCCTCAACCGTCGGCTCAGAGACGAAGACGGGCTGGAAACGCCGGGCGAGCGCCGCGTCCTTCTCGACATGCTTGCGATATTCGTCGAGCGTGGTCGCGCCGACGCAATGCAGCTCGCCCCGGGCGAGCGCCGGCTTCAGGAGGTTCGAGGCATCCATGGCCCCATCGGCCTTGCCGGCGCCGACGAGCGTATGCATCTCGTCGATGAACAGGATGATCCCGCCCTCGGCCGCCTGCACTTCCGACAGAACGCCCTTCAGGCGTTCCTCGAACTCGCCGCGGTATTTCGCGCCGGCGATCAGCGCGCCCATGTCAAGCGCCAGCAACTGCTTGTCCTTCAGGCTCTCCGGCACGTCGCCATCGACGATGCGCTTGGCGAGGCCCTCCACGATAGCCGTCTTACCGACGCCGGGCTCGCCGATGAGCACGGGATTGTTCTTCGTGCGACGCGACAGCACCTGGATGGTGCGACGGATCTCCTCGTCACGGCCGATGACCGGATCGATCTTGCCGTCGCGCGCCGCCTGCGTGAGGTCCCGCGCATATTTCTTGAGCGCGTCATAGGCATTCTCCGCTGACGCGTTGTCGGCCGTCCGGCCCTTACGGAGCGCATTGATCGCCGCGTTCAGGCTCTGCGCGGTAACGCCGGCCTCAGCCAAAGCCTTGCCAGCCTCGCTGTCCTTCTCGACGGCGAGCGCAAGCAGCAGCCGCTCGACCGTGACGAAGCTGTCGCCCGCCTTGTCGGCCGCCTTCTCGGCTTGATCGAAAACTCGCGCCAGCGCCGGCGACAGGTAGATCTGCCCCGAGCCGCCCTGCACCTTCGGCAGCTTGGCGAGCGCCTGTTCGACGGCGCTCAAGGCCAGCCGCGACTGACCGCCCGCCCTGTCGATGAGGCCTGCCGCAAGCCCTTCGGAATCATCCAACAGCACCTTGAGGAGGTGCTCCGGCGTGAATTGCTGATGTCCCTCTCTCAGTGCAAGCGCCTGAGCGGACTGAAGAAAACCTTTTGCCCGGTCGGTGTACTTATCAATATTCATGTCCTGCTCCCGCTCCGGCAGCGGCGCCCCCGAGAGGCACGCCGAGACCCGCGAAGGATTGCCCCGCGGGTTGAGCCGCGCCAGGCACCGCCCCCATCGGCGGGGTCGGCGAAGCTGATGTAGTGTTGTAAATCAGTAACACAAGTGGCCACCCCCGCCCGATGACCGGATATTTGCGACGATGCCGCAACAATCCCGGCGGCATCGGCCGGAGCCGGATTGGGCGGGTGACCTCGTAAGAGCCAAGCACCACTATGCCGCCTTGGCAATCAAAAGTTCCAGACAATAAAAAAGGAGGGCTCAAGGCCCTCCTTCGTCATCATTCCGGTCTGTAAAGCCGAGCCGCGCGCAGCTTATCAATCGCCCAGCGGCAGCACACTCTCGTCGCTGTCGGCATCTTCTTCCGCCGCGGCACGGCGCTTCGGGCGCCCGCGCGTCGCCCGCGGAGCGGGTGTGGCCGGCGCTTCAGGCGCCACTGTCGCCACCTTGCGGGTGCGGCGCGCGCGCGGAGCAGGCGCCTCGGCTTCTTCGGCGGCGGCCGGGGTCTCGGCCCGAGCCTCGACCTTCGCCGCGGTCTCCTTGGGAGCAGTCTCCTTGGGAGCGGTGGTCTTCGCGGCAGCGCGACCACGGGGCCGCTCGACCGGTGCGGGAGCTTCGACGACCTCCGGCGTTTCATCAACCGCTTCCGGCGACTGCCGCAGAGGCGCCGTCAGAAAGGCGGGCAGCACACCCTGCGCATTTGCGCCCGTCTCGCCCGGCTGGGCATCATCGTTGCGGCGCGGACCACGGAACCGCTCGCGACGGTCCTGGCGATCCCCACGCTCCTGACGATCGTTGCGCTCTTGACGCTCACCCCTATCCTGGCGCTCACCACGATCCTGGCGCTCGCCGCGATCCTGGCGCTCGCCGCGAGCCTGCCGGTCGCCGCGATCCTGACGCTCGGTACGCTCGTAACGATCGCCCCTGTCCTGACGCTCACCCCTATCCTGACGATCGTTGCGATCCTGGCGTTCACCACGGTCCTGGCGTTCACCACGGTCCTGACGTTCGCCACGGTCTTGACGTTCGCCACGGTCCTGGCGGTCATTACGGTCTTGGCGTGCTTGATAAGGCTGCGCTGGCGCATAGGGCTGCTCGTCATAAGCAGGCTGCGGCGCTCCATAGTCCGAAGGCTGCTGCGAGCCGTAGCCGTAACCGCCCTCTTCAGCGCCCTCGCCCTCGTCGCGCTCATCGTCATAGGCGCGGGGAAAGGTGCCATAGGTCTGCTGAAACTGAGCCTGCGCGGCGGCGATGAGCCGGTAATAGTGTTCGGCGTGCTGCAGGTAGTTCTCGGCCGATACGGGATCACCGGAGGCCTGTGCATCACGCGACAACTGCGCATATTTTTCGGCGATATGCTGGGCTGTGCCCCTGATCTTCACATCCGGTCCGTTGGACTCGTATGTCCGTGTCAAAGGATTGGGGCCCTTCCGATTCCGGCCCCGCATGCGCCTGTTTTGACCTGGTCTCATCGACTGTCTCTGGATATGGATAAAAAAACCACGCGCGGCAAACGCCCGCGTTCAAACGCGCCAGCCGCCAGTGGCGGAGAATGCGCGCTTATTCAGTCAGCGCCGTAGCTGAAACCCCCGAAGGTCCAGTCAGCCACCCTTGTGTTCATATTGCGGATGCCGATCCCAAGGTGATACGACAAGGCCTCACCAGCAGCGAATTATTCGACCCGAGGTCTGCGCGCAACATCAAAGCTGCCCGCCATCCACTGCACCGGAGATTCTGATTCGCACTTCTCGCGGAGGTCTACTCCTTGCGGATCCGATAGGATCGCATGACCCTTTATCTTTTGCCGCTAAGCGCAATTCCTAAAAGCCACACTAACGTCTTTACCCTATTCAGCCAAGCCATTTTTGCAAGATCACCCTCATGGTGATCGGTGCATATCGCCCGTATCGCGATCGGGTGTTGCGTGAATGACACGCTCGATTCCCGCGAGATCTGGTATCGCGACCCAATTGACGAGACCATATCGGCCAAACAGACGGCCCACATCGCCCGCCTGTCCCGCCCCAACCTCGACGAGGCAGTGTCCGTCCCGACGCAGCAAGCGCTCCGCTTCGGCAGCGACGCGCCAATAAGCCGCAAGTCCATCCGGCCCGCCATCGAGGGCAAGCCGGGGGTCATGGAGCCTCACATCGGGGGCAAGGCACTCGATGTCAGCCGTCTCGATATAGGGGGGATTCGAGACGATAAAATCGAAGGGCGCCGCCACGGCCGAGGCCCAGTCCCCGGCGAGGAACGCGGCGCGCGCGCCCACCCCGTTCATCGCGGCGTTTTGGCGCGCCACGCGCGCGGCGTCCGGTGAAAGGTCGATGCCGACGCCCGTGGCGGCCGGCAGCTCACTCAAAAGGGCGGTCAGAATGCAGCCCGAGCCGGTGCCGAGGTCGAGAATGCGCAGCCGGCTGTCGGCTCTGCCCTCCTCGCGAACGACCTTAAGGGCGGCCTCCACCAGTGTTTCGGTATCAGGACGCGGCACCAGCGTCGCCCCTGACAGCGCAAAAGGCAGTCCCCAGAACTCCTGCATGCCGCAGATGCGGGCGACAGGTTCGAATTTGAGCCGCCGCGCGACCATCCCTGCAAGCAGGGGAGCGACTGGTCCGATCGTCACGTCCGGCTTCGTCGAGAGATCAAGAGCGGTGATCTCCAGCGCCTTGCATAGCAGCACACGCGCATCCAGCGCCGGCGTATCGAGACCCGCGGTGGAAAAGGCGTCGGCCATCAGACGCCGTGCCTCCCCGCGCGTCGTGGCGGGGGTTATCCAGTTGCTGGCGGGCGGCGTCATTCTCCCTCGGCGAGCAAGGCCGCCTGATGCGCCGCGGTCAGGGCATCGACGACCTCGTCCATAGCCGTCCCCATCATCATCTCGTCAAGTTTGTAGAGCGTAAGGCCGATGCGGTGATCCGTAACCCGCCCCTGCGGGAAATTATAGGTACGGATACGCTCCGAACGGTCACCGGAGCCAACTTGTGACCGCCGGTCCGCGGCGCGGGCGGCGTCCTTCTGCTGACGCTGGATGTCGTAAAGCCGGGAGCGCAGTACCCCCATGGCCTTGGCGCGGTTGCGATGCTGGGAGCGCTCGTCCTGCACCACGACCGCAATTCCTGTCGGGATATGGGTGATGCGCACGGCCGATTCCGTCTTGTTGACGTGCTGGCCGCCAGCGCCCTGTGCCCGCATGGTATCGATCTTGAGGTCGCTTTCATCGATGGCGATGTCAACGTCCTCGGCCTCCGGCAGCACAGCTACCGTCGCTGCCGAGGTATGAATGCGCCCCGAGGCCTCCGTGTCCGGCACCCGCTGGACCCGATGGGCACCGGATTCGAACTTGAGGCGCGCAAAAACGCCCCTTCCCCGAATTTCAGCGATGACTTCCTTGTAGCCACCGACGGTTCCCTCGCTTTCGGAGAGAATCTCGACCTTCCAGCCCTTCAGGTCGGCATAGCGGGAGTACATACGGAAGAGATCACCCGCGAACAGCGCGGCCTCGTCACCACCTGTGCCGGCGCGCACCTCGAGTATGGCGCTTTTCTCATCCGCCTCGTCCTTGGGGATGAGAAGCAGGCGCAAGGCGAGCGCGGCCGCCTCCGCTGCGGCGTCCGCATCCGCCTGCTCCTCTGCGGCAAGGGTCCTCATGTCCGCATCCGTGGTGGGATCGTTCAGAAGGGCCTCGATATCCTCGGCATTGCGGGCGGCCGCCTGAAAATCACGGATCGCGGCAACGACCGGGTCGAGCTCCGACAATTCCCGTGACAAGGCGACGAAGTCATCAGCATCCCCGCCCGCCGCGAGCGTGGCCGTGAGAATATCGTGCCGCTGCAGGATCGCCGCGAGCTTGTCCTGGGGAACCATGGTGCTGGACTGGGTCATGAGGAAGGGCACATAAGTGCGACGCGGCCTTTATGCCAGTGGTTTTTCGCGGCCAGTCCGGTGGATTCACTGCACAGGCAAGCCGTGCGCGGCCGCGAAGGCGGCAAGCGCTGGCCGAAGGCTGCCCTTCTCACTGGCTCCAAGCAGCGTGGTCATGGTGTTTGCCAGTTCGGATACGTTCAATTCCAGCAGCATCGCCTTCACGGGACCGACGGAAGCCGGCGTCATCGAAAAAGCGCGATAACCAATGCCGATCAGGGCCATAGCCTCAAGCGGACGCCCCCCGACCTCCCCGCAGAGCGTCACCGGACAGTTGTGACGGCCCGCGGTCTCCGCGATCGACCGCAGCGCCCGTAAAGCCGGAGCGCTTAGCGGATCGAAACGATCCGAAACCTGCTTGTTGTCGCGGTCCGCCGCGAAAAGAAACTGCAGGAGGTCGTTCGATCCAACCGACAGGAAATCCGCGTGGCTCGCGATCTCGTCGAGCTGGAAGAGGAGCGACGGCACCTCGACCATCACGCCGAGCGAAACCGATTCGGGCTCGGGATGGCCATATTTCCGGAGATAGGCCTGCTCGCGGCCCACCATCGATTTGGCGCGCAGGAATTCCTCGACCGTCGCGACCATCGGAAACATGATCTTCAGATGATAGCCTGAGCCCGCCTTGAGCAGCGCCCGCAACTGCGAGCGCAAGAGGCCCGGCCGATCAAGCCCGATACGGATGGCCCGCCAGCCGAGCGCCGGATTTTCTTCCTCGGCGGCCTGCATATAGGGCAAAACCTTATCGCCGCCGATATCGAGCGTACGGAATGTAACCGGCGTGCCGCCGGCCTCGACCAACACCTGACGATAGAGCGTCTGCTGGTCGCTGGTGGAGGGCATGCGCTCCGAAACCATGAACTGCAGCTCGGTGCGAAACAGGCCGATGCCCGTCGCGCCCGTCTCGACGATATTGGGCAGATCGACGAGCAGGCCCGCGTTGAGTTGCAGAGTGATGGTCGTCCCATCCCTGGTGATCGCTGGAATGCCGCGCAGGCTGCGATACTGCTCCTGCCGCCGCGCGCGCAGCCTCGCCTTCTCGGCATAGGCCGCCTCGATATCGGGCGCGGGCCTGATCTGGACATCACCGGCGCCGCCATCGACGATGATGGCGTCACCGGCCTCGACAAGTCCGGCTATGCCTTCGACGCGGCTGACGGCCGGGATCCCGAGCGCCCGCGCCACGATGGCGATGTGGCTCGAAGGCCCCCCCTCCTCCAGCACCAGGCCGCGCAAACGGGACCGGTCGTAATCCAGCAGCGCCGCCGGCCCCATCGAACGCGCGACGAGTATGGCGTTTTCCGGCAGATCCTCGCGCGTCGCGCCGCGCTTAGCCCCGGCCAGGACATGCAGCAGGCGGTCGGCCAGATCCTCGAGGTCGTGCAGACGCTCGCGCAGATAGGGATCCGTTTGCCGCAGGATCTTCGCGCGCGTGTCCGACTGGATGCGCTCGACGGCGGCCTCGGCGGTGAGGCCAGTGGTCACGGCCTCCCGGATGCGACGGATCCAGCCCTTGTCATTGGCGAACATGCGCACGGTCTCGAGCACGTCGCGATGCTCGCCGTGATGAGCCACGTCGCCGCGTTCCAGCAGGCGATCGATATCGGCCCGCATCACCGCGATCGCGTCCTCGAGGCGTTTCACCTCGCCTTCGACATTCTCGGCGATGAGATCCTTCACTACCACGCGTGGCTCATGCAGCACGACATGGCCGAGACCGACACCATCGGCCAGGGCGACACCGCGCTGATGGAAGGAGCGGCGGATGGCGATGTCCGCGCCGGGACGAGCCAGTGCCTGCAGCTCGCCGGAGGCGATCATCTCGGCGATGATCATCGCCGTGATCTGCAGCGCCTCGATCTCCTCCTCGTGATAGACCCGATGCGTCTTGTTCTGTACCACGAGCACGCCGAGCGTGTTGCCAGCACGCAGGATCGGCACACCGAGGAAGGCGTGGTAGATCTCTTCACCCGTCTCGGGCTTGTAGGAATAAGCGGGATGGACCTGCGCGTCCGGCAGGGCCAGCGGTTCAGCCTCCCGCGCGATGAGGCCGACGAGGCCCTCGCCCGAACTCATCGTGGTGAGATGGACGGCTTCGCGCTTCAGACCCTCGGTCGCATAGAGCTCGAGCGTTCCGTCCGTGCGCATGACATAGACGGAACAGACCTCCGCGACCATGTTGGCCGCGATCAAAACGACGATGCGGTCGAGCCTGTCCTGCGCGCTGACCGGCTCCGCCATGACCTCGCGGAGACGACGCAACAGGACTCGCGGGCCACCAAGAGCGCCTCGCATCAACCTGTTCCCGTTGAACGTCCCGCACGAAGCGGGTCAGCTAACGGCCAACCGCGCCGGCGAAACCGCTCCGCCGGTACGTGGCGCGCCAATAGACCGTTGGTATAGCCAACGAATTCGCGCTACCGCAACCCATGGTGCGCATATTAACGCATCACTGTCGCATGAAGCATTGCATCAAACGACAAAAGCCCATCATCGTCGGGCCGAAACCACCTGGTCGCCTTTAGGAAAAGCTAGACGAGCAGGCCGTCAAAGATACCCGACGCGCCACTCTATCTCATTGCTGGAGCATGGGATTTATCCGAAAACCGCTTTGGCGGCGGGGCCGGCTCCAGGACCACTTGATCCAAAGCGCCGATCCTCTGGCGAATCAACTGTTTCAAACGCATCAATCATCCCCGTTGGGGGGATATCGGGGAAACGTGGATAGGATGTGACGGTTGGCGACACCATTCGCCAACCCGGGCTGGCCACTTGCCAACCCGGCACGCGCAGTCCGCTGCCAGAATAGAGGCGGCGCGAATGCACGACGCCGATGCGCGGAATGACACTGAGCTCAGGGTGAGCCCGCATCGGCGTAAACCGGCCCCGGGGCGCGGCCTTACTGTGGCTTGTCGAGGCCGTAGAGCGAATGAAGCGTGCGAACGGCGAGCTCGGTATAAGCCGAATCGATCAACACCGAGAACTTGATCTCCGATGTGGTGATCGCGCGGATGTTGATGCCCTTCTCGGCCAGCGCCTGGAATGCTCGCGCCGCGACGCCGGCGTGGCTGCGCATACCGATGCCGATGGCCGAAACCTTGACCACATCGGTCGCGCCCTCGAGCGTCGCAAAGCCGATCTTCGCCCGCGAGGCCTCGAGGATGCCCTTGGCTCGCTCGAAATCCGCCGATCCCACCGTAAAGGTGATATCCGTGGTGGTGGTATCGTCCGAAACCACCTGGATGATCATGTCCACATTGATGTTGGCTTCGGCCAGTGGCACGAAGATCGCCGCCGCGACGCCGGGCTTGTCGGCCACGCGCCGCAAGGTGATCTGGGCCTCGTCCTTGGAATAGGCGATACCCGTGATCACGTTACTTTCCAAGATATCCTCCTCATCGCAGATGAGCGTGCCGGGTTTCGGATCGAGCGGATCATCGAAGCTCGAACGTACGAATGTCCTGACCTTCTGGGTCATGGCGAGTTCCACGGACCGAACCTGCAGGACCTTCGCGCCCAGGGACGCGAGTTCAAGCATTTCCTCGAACGACACACGGTCGAGACGGCGCGCATGCGGCACGATCCGCGGATCCGTCGTGTAAACGCCATCCACGTCCGTATAAATGTCGCACCGGTCCGCCCCGATGGCAGCGGCAATGGCCACCGCGCTCGTGTCCGAACCGCCCCGCCCGAGCGTGGAGATGCGGCGCGTGGGTTCATGCATGCCCTGAAACCCGGCGACGACGGCCACTTCCTTCCGCTCGTCGAAATGGCGGATGATGCCGGAGCCGTCGATGCCCGTGATTCGGGCGACCCCGTGCGCGCCATCCGTCAGGATGGGAACTTGCCACCCCATCCAGGAGCGCGCGGGCACCCCCATCTCCTGCAGGACGATGGCAAGGAGGCCTGCGGTGACCTGTTCGCCCGAGGCGACCACGGCATCATACTCGCGCGCGTCATGCAGCGGCGCCGCTTCGCGGCACCAGCCGACGAGCTCGTTGGTTTTCCCCGACATGGCCGATACGACGACAGCAACATCATGCCCGGCGTCGGTCTCGCGTTTGACATGGCGAGCGACGTTACGGATGCGATCGACGTTGGCGACGGAAGTGCCGCCGAATTTCATTACGAGGCGAGCCATGACAGGATCTGCAACTTCAGTGTCGATAGGAACGTTTGTGATGCCTCGCGCCGCTGGCCACGCTATGGCTGCTCAACAAAAGGCGCGTATACATGACGATGTGGCCGGCCGCTGTCAACGCGGGCGACATATGACCACCATGGCACTGCTGCCGTGGCTGAATGAAGGCAGGCGATGAGCCCTATGGAGCAGACCATGACAGCCCCCGAGGATCGAACACCGGAGGGTGCGGCCGCGCCAGCGGGCCAGACGATCGACCCTGCTGAAGTGGCGCGCTTCGACAAGCTGGCCGACAGCTGGTGGGACCCGAACGGGCCGATGCGCCCCCTGCATCAGATCAACCCGCTGCGGCTCGCCTACATCCGCGACGCGGTGCTCGCCCATTTCGGCCGGTCGGTCCGCACGCCGAAACCGCTCGCCGGCCTGTCCCTTCTCGATATCGGCTCCGGCGGGGGCCTGCTCGCCGAGCCTTTGTCACGCCTCGGCGCTGATGTGACGGGCCTTGAGCCGGCGGCCGGCATGGCGGCCGCGGCACGCCGGCATGCGGAGGAGAGCGGCCTTTCCATCGACTACCGCACGGAGACGATCGAAACCGTCGCGGCGCGGGGGGAGCGTTTCGATGTGGTCACCGCTATGGAAGTGGTGGAGCACGTCGCCGACGTGGAGGTTTTCGTGAAGTCGGCCTGCGCGGTCGCGGGACAGGACGGCATCGTCATTCTCTCCACCCTGAACCGCACGCTGCGGTCCTTCGCTCTGGCCATCGTCGGCGCCGAGTATGTCCTGCGCTGGCTGCCGCGCGGCACCCACGACTGGGAAAAGTTCGTCACGCCGGAGGAACTCACGCAAGCGGTGGCCGCCGCCGATTTCACCGTGAGGGACCGCACGGGCGTCACCTATAATCCTCTGACAGCCTCATGGCGGCTCTCCGGAGATCTCGCGGTCAACTACATGCTGACCGCGACACGCTGATCCGCGCGCATAAAGCGTGAGCCTTGCAATTTGCGCAAGGCTCTTATCTGGAAAACGCATTGCTCGCCAGTGCCGCGTTTGGTTCATTGCGGTATCAGGACCCTCTCACATGGGGCGGTCGCCATTGAGATGTCGGGCAGGCGCTTGTCGGATCGGTCGAATCCCATTCTCTTCCTGCGCGCCGCCCCTGCGATCTTCGTGGTGATCTGGGCCACGGGCTTCATTGTCGCACGGCTGGTGGCTCCCCACGCCGAGCCCCTGACCTTCCTTGTCGCCCGCTACGTGCTCAGCATCCTGGCGCTCACGGCCATCGCGGTGGCATTGCGCCAAGCCTGGCCACTGAACTGGCATGGCTGGCGGAACGCGCTCATCGCCGGGGTCTTGCTCCAGGGACTTTATCTTGGCGGCGTATTCTGGAGTGTCCGCCATGGGCTCGGCGCCGGCGTCGTCGCCCTTATCATGAGCCTGCAGCCCGTCCTCACGGCGGCGCTCGCCGGTCCCCTCCTCGGCGAGAGCGTCTCGGGACGCCGTTGGATTGGGATCGGTCTCGGACTTCTCGGCGTAGCCTGTGTGATCGTTCCCAACCTCAGCGCGTCGGGTGGCGGGCTCACCATCGCCGTGGCGCTGGCCTCCATGTTCTGCATCACCCTGGGAACCATCTGGCAGAAGCGCACGGGCTCTTCCCAGCACCTCGTAACAGGCGCCGTCATTCAGTTCATCGCGGCCCTTCTTGTGACCCTGCCTGCCGCCGCCGTGCTTGAGACCGGCTTTATCGACAACAGCTGGCAATTGTGGGTGGGCCTGATCTGGGCGGTGTTCGGCATTTCAGTCGGCGCCATACTCATCCTGCTGGCCATGATACGACGCGGCGCCGTCGCCCAGGTCGCCTCGCTTTTCTATCTCGTGCCGCCCGTCGCGGCGCTGATGGCCTTCGCCCTGTTCGGCGAGACGATGACACCCCTGCAAATCACGGGCACCGCCATCGCCATAGGTGGCGTTGCCATCGCGAGCCGCACATGAAAGAAGGGCAGATTCTAATGATCGTTATCGCCAGCCTCGGGTCTCTTCTTCGCACCTTTCACAAAGTCAGCGCTATCCAACATGAAGAACTCAACGGTCCCCATCAGAAATTCAGTATAAAACGCTTTAAAAATTGAACGTGAGCGGACGATCTCCGCAAAGAATCGACAACCCGAAGTTATCCTCCGGCAAAAACTTCACCAATGAGACGAGAATATTGACAATCGTTACTTACGTTGCGCACCAAACTTGGTGGCGTGCGCGCCGCGCCACGCCGCCGTGCGGAGCGTCCTCTAGCGTTCCCCCCAACGCAAATTCGAGCGGAGGCTAACAATGGACAGCTTTGCCGAGGCTGTTATCCACCGAGTCCCCTGGCCGGAAAGCAACCGGGAGATCCGGATCGTCCGCCATCAGGGCGAACCCTGGTTCGTGGCCGCCGACATCTGCCGCGCACTCGACTTGTTCGTCAATCGCCGGGGCGAACTTAACGTGACGCTGGCGCTGGCCGCCGTAAAGGCCGACGATAAGCATCTCGCCAGGCTCGAAACGAGTCCCAATACCTTCAGGCCCTATACCCGGTATATGCTGATTTCCCCCAGGGGGTTCACGCAGTTGCTGACAACCTCGCCGGCGCTTGCGACGGAGTCTGTTCCAGCCGCCTTTCAGGCTATGATCGAAGCGGCCTTCCGGGTGATGGAAGACGTTGTTGGAAAGACCCCGTCCCAGCCCGACGTCGGCTCATCGTCCCAGCGCGCCGCGGGCTGAAAGCTAACCGCGCCTCCAGGAGGCGCGGGGCCTTATTATGGAGCGTGTCGCCGTGGCTCGGGTTGCCGCCACGTCTATCCGCCAGCCCCCATATTCATCCCGCGTGGTGAGGCGCCTCATGCCGTCGCCCGTCGCGAGCGAATGGGAACCTTTGATCGTCTCGCCGGATTGATGGGGCAGGTCGTCGTCTGCCGCGCGCGGTTCATGGCGGCATCGTGGTCAAAGCCGTCCAGCGCCCTTTCGAGACAGATTCCCATGACGACAGTCGCTCACTCGGGCTTCCCACGGTCGCTCTGGCTGGCGCTTGCGGCCATCCTGCCGGTGGCCGCTGCATCCCTCGCGGGGCAATACGCCACCTTCCCCAACCTGGCTCCCTGGTACGCCGGCCTCATCAAGCCATCGTTCAATCCGCCCAACAGCGTGTTCGGGCCGGTTTGGACGGTGCTTTACATCCTCATGGCATTTGCTGCCTGGCGAATCCTGAGACTGCCAACCTCCGTCCGGCACAGGCGGGGGGCGCTCATGCTCTTTTATCTGCAGCTCGTGTTGAACGCGCTGTGGTCCTTTGCGTTCTTCGGCGCCAACAGCCCGCTTCTCGGCCTCATCGTCATCATTCCGCTGCTGGCGATGATTCTCGTGACGATCGCCGCTTTTCACCGGCTGGATGCCTCCGCCGCATGGTGCCTCGTACCCTATGCCGCATGGGTCTCTTTCGCCACGGTGCTGAACGCGAGCATCTGGTGGCTGAACCGCTGAAGTCGTCTCACGCCGCAGCCAGCACGCGTCTGACCGCGGCCCGGAAGTCGCCGAGCGAGAACGGCTTGATCAACAGATCCGCGACGGTCTCGTCGAGCCCCTTGATGCGCTCCTGTTCCTCGGTGAAGCCGGTCATCAGCATGATCGTCAGGGACGGATAGTCCTCCTTCGCCGCCACGGCGAGTTCGATGCCGTCCATCAACGGCATCCTGATATCGCTGACCAGCAGGGTGAAATCGCCGCGCGCTGCCTGTAGCCGCTCAAGGCCGTCGAGACCATCCTCGCCGGTCTCCACCGTGTGGCCATCGAGTTCCAATCCTCGCTTCAGAAGGCCCCGGACGCCGGCTTCGTCATCGACGAGAAGAATGCGCGCCATGGTCAATCAACCTCGGTGTCTGCAGCCTCGACGATGCCGACGAAGGGCAACTCGCGGTAGAAATGGGCCGCATCCATCCCATAGCCGACCACAAAGGCGTCCGGGCAGGCGAAGCCCACGAAATCAGCCTCGATGTTGACGGCGCGCTTGTGCGGCTTCTCCAGGAGAACAGCGCACATGACCCGTCGGGCGCCACGCGCCGCCATCAGATCCTTGGCGAACGCGAGCGTCCTGCCTGACTCCAGAATATCGTCCACGAGGAGCACGTCGCGATTGCGGACGTCGCTATCCACATCTTTCAGAATGTCGACCTGCCCCGACGAGACGGTGGCCTTGCGGTAGCTCGACAGATGCACGAACTCGACCTGCGGCGCGAGGCCAACCCGGTGCAGACAGCGGATGAGATCCGCCGCGAACATGAAACTGCCCTTGAGGACGGCAACGACAAGAAGATCACGCGGCTCGGATGCGGCGATCGCCGCCGCAATCTCCTCATTGCGCTGCGCTATGTCCTTAGCCTCGTAGAGCACGCGCACGGGCCGCGTCGGCGTATCATTGTGACTGGCGGCGGGCCCTCGATCCGCGCCCTTCTCTTCCGCACCTAAGCCTTTGTTAACCATGACCCTCTTTCTCGGATAGGATCACCGCCCATCGTGATGACAGCGACCATATGGTGCGCCAGCATAGTCCCCGGCACACACATGTGATAGCCGCCAGCCTGATTTTCGGATTAAAGGCGCCGATGAGATGGTGCAAGAGATCCGGGTGCAAGAGATCCAGTGCGAGAGATCCCATGCTGGAAATCTTATGCCGACGGCCCTCGCGCGGGCGATTTCGGCACGGCCGATCCCGGCACGCGCAAATCGAGAGTGAAACTTCGGGGGGCATATGGTCTTGATCATCGTGGAACGGCCGTGGCCACGCAGGCCCGGCGGTCCGCGTCCGTGGGCCAAATCTTGATTGGAAACATCGCTTGCATCGGCGTGGAAGCACGGCAGCATGGCGAATCAGGGCCAACTGCTCGCTGCGGCCCGTGTGAACGAGTGGTTTTGGAGGAGAGGATGAAGAGTGGTCCGCTTTGACAACGTCGGACTGCGCTATGGCATGGGCCCGGAAGTCCTGAAGGACCTTACCTTCACGGTCGCTCCACGGTCCTTCCAGTTCCTGACCGGCCCCTCGGGCGCCGGCAAGACAACCTTGTTGCGCCTTATCCTCCTGTCACTCAAGCCGACGCGGGGTCTCATCAGCATCTTCGGGACAGATGTCTCACAGATCGCGGGCGAGGCGCTGACGGCCGTGCGTCGCCGTATGGGTGTGGTCTTCCAGGACTTTCGCCTGCTCGACCATCTCACCACTTACGAGAACGTGGCTTTGCCACTCAGGGTACAAGGCAAGGAAGAGGCCAGCTACCGCGCCGAGGTGGTAGAGCTTCTGCGCTGGGTGGGGCTGGGTGAGCGCATGCATGTGCTGCCGCCCGTGCTGTCCGGCGGAGAGAAGCAGCGTGCGGCGATCGCACGCGCCCTCATCGTCCGGCCGGAGCTGTTGCTCGCTGACGAGCCCACCGGCAATGTGGATCCCAATCTCGGCCGCCGCCTGCTGCGCCTTTTGATCGAGTTGAACCGTCTTGGAACGTCCGTCATCATCGCCACGCACGACTTCGGCCTCATGGACCAGGTCGATGCCCGCCGCCTGGTGCTCGCCGAAGGCCGGCTTCACATTTACGACTGAGGATCGATGACCTTCTTTGCCGAAAGCGGCCAAGCGGATGACACGCCTCACTCTCCGGGATCGCCGGATTCCGAGCTTGGCCCACTGCCCGAAGCGTTGAAGCGCAATCAGTCGCTTGTTCCAAGTGATTCTTCGGCGGGCCGCGCATTGGTCACGGTCATCGCCATCCTCACCTTCCTCGCGGCGCTGGCCGCCGGGGCCGCCCAGCTCGTCGCCAGCGCCTCATCGGAATGGAACGCCTCGATCGCGCGCGAGGCGACCATCCAGGTCCGCCCCAATCCTCAGCGTGACATCGAGGCGGACGTGGCGGCTGCCGCCGATATCGCGCGAGCCGATGTCGCGATCGACGGCGTCTTGGTCTATTCGCGCGCGGAGGCGGAACGTCTCCTGTCGCCATGGCTTGGCACGACGCTGGATTTCGTGGAGCTGCCAATCCCCCGGTTGATCGTCCTCACCGTGAAGCCAGGTATCCAGCCGGATTTCGCAACGCTTCGCAGCAAGCTCGCCGCCGCCGTGCCCGGGACGACCATCGACGATCATCGCGCGTGGATCGCGCGGCTTTCGGCCATGGCCGGCACGGTCGTGTTCGGCGCCCTCGCGATCGTTGGCCTCGTGCTGGTCGCCGCCGCGCTCGCCATCGCCTCCGCCACACGTGGCGCGGTCGCGAGCAACCGCGAGATCCTGGAGGTGCTGCATTTCGTCGGCGCGGACGACCAGTTCATCGCGCGCGAGTACCAGCGACGCTTTCTGGGCCTCGGCCTCAAGGGAGGTCTCATCGGCGGTGGCGCCGCACTCCTGTGTCTCATCGTCGGCGGCATGATGGCGCGCTACTGGCGCGCGAGCCCTGGGGGCGACCAGCTGGAGGCCCTCTTCGGCCTGTTCGACATCGGTATCTGGGGCTATGCATCCGTGGCCGCGATCGCGGTTATCATCGCCTTGGTGACGGCGGCCGTTTCGCGCACGACGGTCCGACGACACCTCAGCGGGTTGCAGTGAGGACGCGATGCCCGGCAACGCCATGGCGAAGGGTTATTCTGGCTGCCCCCTCATTGCCTCATTCGCCATTATCCTTAAAACATCTGGATTCGCGCGCGGAGCCACGGTCTCTCCCGAATGCGCGTGGGATGGGTGTATATGACGGATGGATTGGCGATCACGAACAAGAGGCAGCCGCTGAAGATTGGGCGGCGGCTGAAGCTGGTCGGGATCGGCGCCGTCGTTATTGCGCTGGTCCTTCTCATCGGCGGCTTTTTCGCCTTCGTACGCCAACTCGACAGCTATCGCACCAGCGATAGCACGACCGCGGATGGCATCGTCGTCCTGACCGGCGGCGCGCAGCGTATCGCCGAGGCATCGGACCTGCTGGCGCGGGGCCGCGCCAAGCGCATGCTGATCACCGGCGTCAATCTGAAGACGACACGCGAACAGATTGTCGCGGTCAACAGCGAACTCGCGCATCTGGTCGATTGCTGCGTCGACCTCGATTATCGCGCCCGCAACACGATCGGCAATGCCATCGGCGCGCGGCGATGGGCACAGGAAAATAACTTCGACTCCGTCATCGTCGTCACGTCCAACTATCACATGCCCCGCACGCTCGTGGAGCTCGGCAACACGCTGCCCGGGGTGAAGCTCATGCCATACGCCGTCGTGGCCGAGAATTCCCTGACCGAGCGCTGGTGGAGCGATGCCGCGACGACCCGGCTGCTCGTCATGGAGTACGTCAAATTCCTCGCCGCGTCAGTGCGGACGCTCGTCGAGGGTGACCCGGAGCACTCGCGCATGGCTGTGCTCGTCGGGGGCCGCGAGCCCGCGATCAGCGGCCCGCTCATGACGAAGCACGACTGACGCCGATCGCGCCATGTCGGGACCGACATCTGGCGGTGAGCGTCTGACCGCTATATGAGAGGGCGATCCTCGCTTCGCCCGGCCTGATGACGACCTGCCGGTTTAGCGGACTGACTGTCAGGCCTGTCTCATGCTCGTTCTACGTTCGCTGCTGTTCAATATCGCGTTCTACGTCAACATGATCGCGCGCCTTGTGCTGTATCTGCCGCTGCTGGTGCTACCGCGCGCGTGGCTGATGGCGGCCGTGCGCAATTGGGCTCACTCGTCGCTCTGGCTGCTGCGCGTCATCGCCGGCACGAAGGCCGAGTTTCGCGGTGTCGAGCGGATCCCGGCAGGTGGATGCATCATCGCGTCGAAGCACCAGTCCCTGTGGGAGACCTTTGCTCTGCTCACCATCATCAAGGACCCGGTCTTCGTCTTGAAGCGCGAGCTGACCTGGCTGCCGTTCTTCGGCTGGTATGCGGTGAAGGCGCAGATGATTCCGGTCGATCGCGGCAAGGGCGCGACGGCGTTGGCCGCCATGGCGGAACGGGTCGGCAACGAGCTCGCCAAGGGCCGTCAGATCGTGATTTTCCCCGAGGGCACCCGGCGGCCGCCGGGAGCGCCACCGGCCTACAAATACGGCCTCGTGCACCTCTACAACACGCTTGCCGTGCCCTGCCTGCCGGTCGCGCTGAATTCCGGACTCTACTGGCCGCGCCGGCAGTTCATCAAACGCCCCGGCACCATCATTGTCGAGTGCCTCCCCCCCATCCCGCCCGGGCTGTCGCGCCTGACTTTCCGCGACCGGGTCGCGGCGGAGATTGAGGAAGCCTCCAGCCGCCTGATCGAGGAGGGCCGGCACACCGACGGAACGCCAGTGCCGGCAACGGCCGGAGCCGCCTGAAAGGCGCTCGCTCAGGCCGGAGCGTCGAGCCCGGCGACGAGACGGGTGAGAACGGGGTCATGCACCCCGAGCTCAAGCAGATGGGCCTGCGTGTTACGCACGTAGTCCGGATTGGCGCCGGACTGGCCTATCCCCTGCCGGACGAGGCGTAGCACCTCGCTTTCGTCAAGACGCCCCGCATATTGATCATGCTTGCGGTCCGCGACATAGACCAGGGAGCGCACGACCTCCCCCACGCCCAACATCGTCTGAACGTAGCGTTCGAGATAGACTGACGTCGCCTGCTCACGTTCGCGTAGATAAGCGATCGTTGCCGTGGCATCGGTCGCCGCGACGCGGAAGGCGATCCCGAGGCACGAGCCACCCTTGTCGAGCCCCAGCACGAGGCCCGGTTGCGACGCGGTGCCCCGATGGACATGGGAATAGATGCACAGCGACCGATGAAAGCCGCGGATGACGGCTTTGCGCTGTTCAACGAAGGGGAAGCCGGGCCGCCACATCAACGACCCGTAGCCGAATACCCAGAGATCGCCGGAAATGCTGTCGGACATGCTCTTGGCCGGGTCGGGTGAAACGGCCCCGCGCGCTGACACGGTCATCTCATTCATGAACCAGGTCTTTCACAGCTTAAGGTCTTTGACAGCTTGAGGCCCTCACAGTCAACAGGCAGTCCCGCCCATTGGGAAGGCGCATTGGATCCGACCGGCCGGTGATGTAACACAGTCCCGCCCGAATGAATGATGATAAGAATTGTCGACGCTTCGGAAAGTGTGACCGAACAGGAGATCAGGCCAGCAATGTCCGCAGATACGTCCGGGACCATCAAACGAAGGAGCCGCCTCGGCCTCTATTTGCCCGTCGCCCTCCTCTTCGCGATCGCCGCCGGCTGGTCCGTGTTCTGGTTCATTGCGCGCAACACCGTCAATACGGCGGTCAACACCTGGCTGACCCGTGAGGCGGCCCAGGGTCGCGACTGGAGTTGCCCGGATCGCACCATAGGCGGCTTTCCGTTCCGCTTCGAACTGACGTGCAACAACCTCACCTTCGCCGGCAAGACACCCGAAGGGCCTGTCAACGGATCCATGCCGCGCCTCGCCGCGGTTGCCCAGATCTATAAGCCACAGCACGTGATCTTCGAGGCGACCGGACCGCTGAAGGTCGCCAAGGCGGACGGCACGATCGACCTGACTTTCGACTGGAAGCTGCTCGACGCAAGCGTCATCGCCGCCGGCCGATCCGTGGAGCGCGTGTCGATGGTCATCGATCAACCTACGCTCACTGTCGCGGGATCAGCGGTGATGCCCCTCAACCTGACCGCGAATACCTTTGAGTCCCACTTGCGGCGAGACCCGTCACGGCCGCCGGAAGAGAATACCTACGATTTCACACTTGCCTTCGATGGTGCGGTCGTCCCGCCGCTGGACGCCCTTCTCGCGACCCAGACACCCATCAAGCTCGCGCTCGATGCGAAGGTGAGCCACGCGCGACCGTTCACCGCGCAAAGCCGCGCCGAAGAGCTCGAGGCCTGGCGCCAGGCGGGCGGCAGGGTGCAGATCCTCGGACTGTCCATGGACAAGGGCCAGCAGCGGCTTGAGGCGCGTGGCGAACTCGGCCTCGACGAAGCTCACCGCCCCGCGGGGACCATCGATGCATCGGTCGCGGGTCTTGAACAGGTGCTTGCCCGTTTCGGCATCGGCGGCCAGGGCAGCAATCTCGGCGCGCTCATCGCGGGCGGGCTCGCGCGTCTCGGCGCCCGCCAATCCCAGCAATCACAAGCCCAGCAATCACAGGGGCAAGGCGATGGCACCGCGAAGCCGTCTAACGGCTTGACGCCGCTGCCGACGGTGACGATTTCCAACGGACGCGTCGCCGTGGGGCCTTTCGCTTTCGCGACGGTCCAGCCGCTCTACTGATCCTTCACCACCACCGGGGTCTTCCTGCGCGTATTGGGCAGGAAGGCTGCCAGGATGCCGAGGAGCGGCAGGAAGGAGCAGAGGTTGAAGACGAAGCGGATGCTGGTGTGGTCCGCCAGTTGCCCCAGCACCGCCGCGCCGAGCCCGCCCATGCCGAAGGCGAAGCCGAAGAACAGCCCCGAGATCGTACCAACCTTGCCCGGCATCAGCTCCTGTGCATAGACGAGGATGCTAGAAAAGGCAGACGCCAGGATGATGCCGATCGCCACGCTCGATACAACCGTCCAGAACAGGTTGACGTGAGGCAGGATGAGCGTGAACGGCAGGACGCCGAGGATCGAGAACCAGATGACATATTTGCGGCCGAAACGGTCGCCCATCGGCCCGCCGACGAAGGTGCCCAGCGCCACGGCGCCGAGGAAGACGAAGAGGTAGAGCTGCGCGTCGCGCACGGACACACCGAACTTCTCGATGATGAAGAACGTATAGTAGCTCCCCATCGCCGCCATGTAGAAATATTTGGAGAAGATCAGCACGATGAGGATGCCGATGGCGCGCGCCACCGTCCCACGGCTGAAAATGGCCTCCACGCCCGCAGCCAGCGAGACGGCGGCAGCCTTGGGACGTCGGCCCTCGTTGCGATACCAGAAGCCGACGCGGGTCAGCACGATGATGCCCGTGAGGGCGATCAGCGAGAACCAGGCGAGGCTCGGCTGCCCGTAAGGAAGGACGATGAAGGCGGCGAGCAGCGGCCCGAGCGACGATCCGACATTGCCGCCGACCTGGAAGAAGGATTGCGCGAAGCCGTGCCGGCCACCTGAAGCCATTCGGGCCACGCGCGAGGATTCCGGATGGAAGATCGCCGAGCCTGTCCCGATGAGCGACACAGCGAGCACGATCATCCCGAAACTGTGGGCCATGGAGAGCAGCACCACGCCGCTCAGCGTCACGCCCATGCCGACCGCGAGTGAAAAGGGCTGCGGGTGCTTGTCCGTATAAAGTCCGACCGCCGGCTGCAGAAGCGAGGCGGTGAGATTGAAGGCGAGCGTGATCAGGCCGATCTGCCCGAAATCAAGATGGAACCCATCCTTGAGAACCGGGTAGATCGCGGGAACGAGCGACTGGATCGTGTCGTTCAACAGATGGGACAGACTGATCGCCGACAGGATGCCGATGACGGCCCCTCCGCGCTTCACGCCTGCCGCGGCATTCTGACTAGTCTCGGCTTCGACAGCCATGATTGAGCACCCATTTCTGAACGCTCTTCATAGCGATGGTCGCCGATGCAACCAACTGCCTGGAGCGCATGGCTGATGAGCATGGTGCGCGAGACAGATCCCAGGCTCGTCGCCGCCAGATGTCAGGTCTCCGCCAGCCCCGCGCCATCGGGCAGGGTGACAGGGCGGGCTTGCCTGGAAGCAGCCTCCTCCTCCGGCGCGGCGAGAAACTGCGCGCGGGCGAGAGCCGCAAAGACACCTCCCTTCGCGACGAGCTCGTCGAAAGTCCCGCCTTCGACGATACGGCCGGCATCGAGTACGAAGATGCGATCGGCATTGCGAACGGTCGCGAGTCTATGGGCGATGACGAAGGTCGTCCGCCCACGCATCACCTCGTCGAGCGCCGCCTGCAGCCTGCCTTCGGTCGTCGCGTCCAGCGCGCTGGTCGCTTCGTCGAGAATGAGGATCGGCGGATTTTTCAGAAGCGCGCGGGCGATCGAGAGGCGCTGACGCTCGCCGCCGGAAAGGGTGCGCCCGCGCTCGCCGACGAGCGTATAGATGCCATCGGGCTGCCGGGCGATGAAATCCGTGGCCTGGGCACGCTCCAGCGCCACCCGCAGCTCCTCGTCGGTCGCGTTCGGCTTGCCGACCCGCAAATTGTCCGCAATGGAGCGCGCGAACAGCATCGGCTCCTGAAAGACGACGCCGATGTTCCGTCGCAGAGACAGCAGCGTGAAATCGCGAATGTCTGTGCCATCGATCAGGATGCGCCCGGACTGCGGATCGAAAGCGCGATGGAGAAGTCCGAGCGTTGTCGACTTGCCTGAACCCGTGGAGCCGACGAGCGCGATCGTCTCGCCGGGTTTGACCTCAAAGGAGACATCCGCGAGGGCGGCGCGCTTGCCGTCGTAGGAAAAAGATACGTTGTCGAAAACGACGTTCCCCGTCAGCACGCCCGCGTCACGGGCCGTCGGACGGTCGGCCACCGTCGCAACCGTATCGGCAATCGAGAAGAACTCGCTGATCTTGGGCGCCTGCAGGAAGAGGAAATTGATATAGGACACGATCTGCTCGAGCCGGCCGATCAGCATCGTGGCAAGGCTCATGAACGCGACCACCTCGCCGAGCGTGGCAAGACCGTTGAGATTGAGCCAGGTGCCCGTCAGGAAGATGGACAGGACCGTCAGGGTGGCCGACGCCCGCGAGGCGACCGTCGCCAGCGCCCACCAGGACAGTACAGGCGTTTGCGCGGCGAGGAGCGCATCGATGGTCGACCGCAGAGCCCGCGCCTCCGCCTCGACGCGCGTGAAGCTCTGGATGACCGGCACATTGCCGAGCGCGTCAGAGGCATGCTCGGCCAGCGCCGAATGGTGACGCTCGACGGAGCCCTGCAAGGTTTCCGTACGCCGCAGCACGAAAGTCGTGACGGCGGCGAAGAAAAAGACGAGCACGAGAAGCAGGAGGCCGAGCCGCCAGTTCAGCATCATGGAGATGGGCAGGAGCGCGACAAGCACCACGAAGCCGGAGCACTGCTCACGGAAGAAAGAGAGCCAGACGGCGGCCATGCCGTTGGCGCCCTCCAGCATCACCTTCAGCATCCGGCCCGAATGAGTTGCCCCGTGGAACGCCAGCGGCAGCGTCAACGCATGCTCGAAGAACTGCGCCATCACAGCCAGGCGCCGCCTGTGCGACAGGCGATCCGCATGCAAGGCAACGAACACGCCGGCACCAATGCTAAAAAGTCCGAAGCCGACCCACGCCGCGGTATAGCGGCCGAGCAGGCCGATGTCCGGCGGCTGGCCGCTGCCCTGGGCATGCGAGAGCAGGTCGATGATGCGACCGAACAGCAGGGGCTCCGCGAACTGGGCGAGGGCAAGGGCGATATTCGCCACGATCAGCAAACCGCCGAGCCGGGCCTCGCCGCCCAGCGCAGACAGGACACGCAGATAGAGACGGGCAAGATTCATCGGAACCGAATTGCTGGCGAGTGTTTCTGAACACGCCAGTCACAACGCGCCGCGCACCACTGTCAAGCCGTGAGACAGGGTATCGGGAAAGGGATCGCGACCGAAATGGCCCCAAAGAGGCCTTGCCTTCGTCATCGAGGGCAGGCAACCCTGACATCACTCACGATAGATCCTGATGGTTCGCGGAGCCGTTCACGCATGCGCCTGTCCATTCTTCTTCGTTCAGTTCCGTGCCGGATCGCCGCCATCTTCCTGTGCCTTTTGGTGGTCGGGCTTGGCGGTCTGACGATGAATGGACCAGCGCTGGCGCAGACGCCGGCGCAATCCCAAAGCGCGGCGGGAGGCCAGGCTGAAAGTGCCCAATCCCGCCTCGACCAGGCGAAGCTGCAGCTCGACCAGATCGAGGCAACGCTAACCCGCCAGGATCTCTCGGACGACACATTGACGGGTCTGCGTGATTCCCTTGAGCCGATAGCGGTCACGATCAGCACGATTCAGGCGGAGCTGCGCCCGCGTGTGGATGCCCTGAAAGCCCGACTGGCGCAGCTCGGCCCGGCCCCTGAGGCGGTGGCGGGTGCGACGGCGCCGCCGATGGATGAAAACCGCGAGGAGCGCGATGCCCAAAAGGCCGGCCTCGCCCGGGCGGAAGGCCTGGTCGCCGCGGCCAACGCTCTGCAGGTCCAGGCCGCGCAGTTGCGGACCAGCATCTCGGACGCGCGCCGCACGCTTATCAGCGGCCGTATCCTGGCCAAGACCCCCGGCATCTTCAGCCCGGCGCTGTGGACCGATGCCCTCGCCGCCATGCCCTATGACATGCGTGCATTGCATAGGCTGGCACGCGACTGGGCGGGCATTTTCGCCGAACGCGTACAAGACGGGCGCATCGCGGCCCTCGTCCTGCCGCTCCTGGTCGGGATCGGCATGTTCGTCCTGCGGCAATGGCTGATACCTCACCTGACCCGCCGTGATCCTGAAGCCGTCGACGTTTCGCAACGCAAACGCGTCCTCGTCGCGATCGGCATCGCGCTGGGCCGCACGCTCACGGTCGCGATCACCCTTGCCCTGATGTATGTGGCGATGGACGGTATTGGCCTTCTGCCGGGCCGGATCAAGGATCTGGCGCAGGCTATTTTCCTGGCTCTCTCCCTGGTCGTCTGCGCGCGAGCCCTTGCAGACGCCTGTTTCGCGCCAAACCTGCCGTCCTGGCGCCTGTTCGGCATGCAGGAGACGACCGCACGCCAGCTCTTGACCTACGTCTCGACGATAGCCGGCCTGATGCTCGCTGAACGCGTGATCGAGGCGCTGCTCGTCGCCACAAGCGCCAGCCTTCCCAGCACGATCCTCGTCAAATGCCTGTATCTCGTCGCCGTCGTCCTCGTCACGCTGACGGCCCTGCACAGCCTGCGCAGCCCCGATGAGGACGAGGAATGCGCCCTTGGCCCCTATGTCGCGCCCAATCGCTCCGCGGGCATTTTCAAGATCGCGGGCTGGGCCGCGATCGCCGTTGTCACCCTGGCCGTCATTCTCGGCTACGTCGCGCTCGCGGGCTTCATCGTAGGGCAGCTCATGTGGGCGGCCCTTGTCGCCGCCGTCATCTATCTCGCGATACAACTCGTTGCGGTCACCATCGGAGCGATCCCGCGTGACAAGCGCATGGCCTCCGCCATTCACGCCAATATCGGGCTCAGCTACCGCTCACTGGAGCAGTTCAGCGTGCTGGCGGGCGGGCTAATCAACGTCACCCTGATCCTGCTCGGCTTCCTGCTTGTGCTAGCCCCGTTCGGCGTCGAATCCAACGACATCATTCCCGCGGCGCGCCAAGCACTCGTCGGCTTCACCATCGGCGAGGTGACCATATCGCTCTCGGCGATCATGATCGCCGTTCTGACCTTCATCGTGATTATCGCCGCCATCCGTGCCGTCCAGAGCTGGCTATCCGGCACTTTCCTGCCCACGACGGAGCTCGAATCCGGCATTCGCAACTCGATCACGACAGCGGTCGGCTACCTCGGCTTCTTCATCGCCGCGATGGTAGCCTTGTCGCAACTCGGCCTCAGCCTCGCGAATGTCGCGATCGTCGCCGGCGCGCTCAGTGTCGGTATCGGTCTTGGTCTCCAATCCATCGTCAACAACTTCGTGTCAGGCCTCATCCTGCTGTGGGAGCGCAGCATACGGGTGGGTGATTGGGTCGTGGTCGGCGCGGATCAGGGCCATGTACGGCGTATCAGCGTGCGCGCGACCGAAATCGAGACTTTCGACCGGGCGGCTGTCATCGTGCCGAACTCCAACCTGGTCTCCGGTGTCGTGAAGAACTGGGTCCACAACGGCCGCTCGGGCCGTTTCACTATCAAGGTCGGCGTGAGCTATACGGCCGACGCCGACGAGATCCGGGACCTGCTCCTGTCGCTCGCCGCAGGCCATGCCGAGGTTCTGCGTGACCCGCCGCCCCGCGTGTTCCTGACTGAATTCGGCGAGAAGGCCGTCAATTTCGATCTGCACGGCTTCGTCGCCGACGTGGCGACCAGCGGGCGGATCAAGAGCGAAATCAGCTTCAAGATCCTGCGCGAATTAAAAGCACGAGATGCACTGCCGCCGCGCTGATTGCAAGGGTGCATTAACGAATGGCGCCGAGGGTGATCCGTATGGTCCGATCCGCCTTCCCCGCCGCCGCCGCGGCCTGCGTTCTCGCCCTCCTCGCTGCCTGCAGCTCGGATGCGCCACGTCCATCGCCGCCCTCCCAGCCGGTGTTCTACCGGTCGCTGGCCTCGTCCTCCGCCAGTGTCGATCCGGCCACGGCTGCCGAAATGATCTCCGCCTACCGGGCCAACAAGGGGCTGCCACCGCTGACGGTTGACCCAGAACTCATCCAGAGCGCCCAGGCGGCCGCAAATGCCATGGCACGCGCCGATCGGCCCGCCTCCGGGGAAGCCCTCAGCAAGCAATTGGCGACACGGGGCCTGAGCTCGCCGGGGGTCAATCTGTCCGCCGGATACCACACCCTCGCGGAAGCCTTCTCGGGATGGCGGGATTCCCCGGCCCACAATCGTGTCATGCTGCTCCCGCGCGCGACGCGCCTCGGCATCGCGACTGCCTATGCGCCCGGCTCCAAGTACAAGGTCTATTGGGCGCTGATCGTTGCCGGGCCGCGCTGACAGCCGAAATGGCTGCGCCCCGGATGTCCCGGCAGGACAACCTCGAAGCGATGCCGGAACGTGGGGAGCGCAGCTGCATCGTGCCTGTTTGCGATGGTAAGAAGGTGCCTCACAAAACAGATTCTGAGACCTTTTTGCCATTCCCTGCACGTCGGGCGCATTGCGAATGGCCCATCAAAGCCTAAATGAATCAATGAGGGGGGATGAAACGAGGATAGTGAGAACCCTGCCCGTCGCTGGTGCCTTCCTGCACATTAATTCGATCACGCTCGGACATCTCGCCGGGTGGGAGGCTTTTCAGCTCTTGACGTACGGGCCGGTTGTGTAAGCTTTGACATGTAGACAGAACAGGGGATGCAGACCATGCAAACACCGCTGCAGATCACTTTCAAGGATACCGAGACGTCCGAGTCACTCGATCGGTTCATCCGCGAACGCGTTGATCGTCTGGAGCGTTTCCACCCCCACATTGTAGCCTGCCGTGTCGTGATTGAAGTGCCCCATCGTGGTTCGGGTAGCGGCAAGACCCCTCTCGCCATCAATCTCGAAGTCGATGTCCCCGGCCGCACGCTGGTTGCAAAGCGCAGCGATGAAATGAAAGAGATGAAGGAGGATCGCACCGCGATCGTCACGCGTGCTTTCGATGCCATCCGCCGGCAGCTCGAGGAAGACGCGCAGGTCCGGCGCAAGCACGTCAAAGCCCACGACACAGGCGCCGAAACCGGCAAGATCGCCCGGCTCTTTCCGGATCGGGACTACGGCTTTGTCGAGGTCGTCGGCAGCCCGCAGCTCTATTTCAGCCGCAACGCGGTCACATCAGGCGCGTTTGAGGACCTGGAAGTCGGCATGATGGTGCATATCACCCGCGCGACGGGCGAAGGCCCCATGGGCCCACAAGCCAGCAGCGTGCGCCGCTTCGTCGGTGAGACCGCCCCCGCCTGATCCATTTTAGGGATGGGTAATCGCATGACTCGGTGGCGCCCTTAGTGGCGCCACTTTCATGACGGGCGTCTTCCTTACGCGGGGTTTGGCGCATGTTTCAGCCCGACTTGCCCGCCGCCCGTGAACGGCCCGCGCGGAGAGCTCTTTAGCGGGCGTTCAGCAAGAATCTTTCGCTGTCGGCCTCAACGATCCGAACCAGATCGCCGCGATGGACCAGGTAGTTCACATGGGCATGGGCCTCGCTGAATGCGAAGCTCCATTGATGCGGGTCCAGCGGTCGCGGGAACATCACCGGGACAATCTCAGCCACGGAACGCGCGTCCACGGCGCAAGCCGCGGCGATCATTTCACATCGCGCGGCGTGGTGATCCGCGATCTGGCGACAGCGCGTCTGAAGGCCGACGAAGGGCAGTTGGTGGCCGGGCAGCACCAGGGCCTCGGGATCAATCTGATCCGCGAGCTCAGTCAGCGAGCGCAGATAAAGGCCCAGAGGATCGCCTTCCGGATCGATAGCAGACACGCTGACATTCGGCGTGATCCGCGCCATCACCTGGTCGGCAGCCAGGAGAATGCGCTCGGCCTTGCAATAGAGCATCAGCTGCTCGGCCGCATGCCCATTGCCGTCGATCACGTCGAATGTGCGCTCGCCAAAGCGCAGTTGATCGCCCGCCACGCAACGCCGGAAACTCAGCGGCAAGCTATCGACCATGCCGAGATAGGCATGGCCCTGGGTCACGACGAGCGCGACCGTGTCCGGATCCATCCCGTGGCGCAGATAGAAATCCCGATAGAAATCCGCGTCGAGCGAGTTGGGGTCGAGCGCGATGTTGCGCGACATCAGATAGGTCGTGCCGCTGCATAGAAGCGGGATTTGAAAACGCTCGACCAGCCAACCGGCGAGCCCGATGTGATCGGGATGGAAATGCGTGACGAAGAGGCGAGTCAGCTTTTGTCCCGCCAGGGGACCGGCCATCAGGCCCTCCCACGCCGCACGCGAGGTCGCGTCGCCGATGCCCGCATCGATGACCGCCCAGCCCTCACCATCCGCGATCAGATAGATATTGACGTGGTTCAGGCGGAAAGGCAGCGGCAAGCGCACCCAGAGAAGACCGGGAGCGACTTCGACGACCTCACCAGAGGCTGGTGGCTCTGCAAAGGGAACGCTTAGTCCTTCATAATTCGCCGGATGGGTCAAGGCATCACTCAATCGATAAACAGCCGTGGTACTGGCCGTGATACTCCCTTGCAACCAGACGCTGCAACACCTTGTCCATTAAGGAGCGACGACGCGTCGCGTTGGACACGCCACATCACCCGATGGAGCGCGCGATCTCGAATCCTCAGCCGCGCCGCGCCGCCTCGATGGCCGCGACGTCGATTTTCGTCATATCCATCATGGCCTCGAAGGCGCGCTTGGCTTCCTCACCGCCAGCGGCGAGAGCGTCCGTCAGCACACGCGGCGTTATCTGCCAGGAGATGCCCCATTTATCCTTGCACCATCCACACGCGCTTTCCTGGCCGCCATTGGAGACGATGGCATTCCAATACCGATCCGTCTCTTCCTGATCGTCCGTAGCGATCTGGAACGAAAAGGCCTCGTTATGTTTGAACGCAGGACCTCCGTTGAGGCCGAGGCAGGGGATGCCCGCGACGGTGAAGTCAACCGTCAGCACATCGCCCGCCTTCCCGGATGGAAAGTCGCTGGGCGCACGGTGAACGGCACCGACCGAACTGTCCGGGAACGTCTCGGCGTAGAAGCGGGCCGCATTCTCAGCGTCCTTGTCGAACCACAAACAGATCGTGTTCTTGGCAACTGCCATAGCGTATCCTTTCCCACCTCAAGCCAACACCAGCCCGATTTCCGACGCGCGCGATGATGCCGTCAGCCCCAATGACGCACAACCCTGGAACGCGCGTGGACGACAAGACGTTCCGCCGAATGGGCCGGAAGGCCTCTGCGGAGTGGAGGCTTATTCGATAGCACAAGCCAGCGCTCGATTTATAGTTGATCATAACAAAATATATACACTCAAATGGCAATATATCTACTATATTCGATCTGTTAAAGCATTCCGATTCGTGAAATTCGCAATTCGTAGATATACATTACGAACAATACATATCAATCACATCATGATTTTCATAATTCACTCAAAAAAAAATCCACTTTCAACGATGGGTATAAAACACAAATATACTTGTTTCTTCCGTAAATAGATTTGGACAATGACCGCGACACCAAGGCCCCGCGCCGGACGTAAATGGAGACAGGGACCTTGCGCGCCCAACGCGCGGGGTCCCTGACGAGGCTCCGCTCCTTTCAACATCCGGCCAGCCGTGAGCCTTCACGAGCGCATGCTCTTGAAGGCTCACTCGACTTTTGACGCGGCTTGGCGCGCGGCATGATCGCGCATCCAGGGCAGGAAGCCTTTCAGGAAGCGTGTCGTGGCAGGCATGAAGTGCGAGCCATGATGGAAAAGCGGATCGAGGCTGGTGATGATGAGACGGCCGTTGGTGCTCACGTCATCCACGTAGAGGATCGGCTTGCCGGCTTCGTTGACGGCCAACGCCGTGACGCCTTCCGGCGGATCAAACCAGCCGTGCAGGTGCCAGGTCAGATCCTCCTCGGGCAGGTAGCGGAAAAGGGAGTGATCGGCATTCGCGGCCCGCACGCCGAGATCCGCGCCCGGCGTGAGCCACCACCACCAGTTGGTCGGCTGCGGGGTGAAACGGACGCCTGGGAGATAGAGCTCGCTATGATTCTCACCCGTCGAGATGATCGTCCCGCCCTCATCGAGATGGCGCAGCAAGAGATCCTTGTAGGGAAGCATCCTATCGGCGGGGGTGCGGCAAGGGATGAAAAGAACGTCGTACCGCCGCAGCTCCGCCCAAGTAAGGTCCTCAGGCCGAACCAGCGCGTCGAAATATTGCGCGAAGGGAGGGCTCTCGAGACTTTGAATGTGATAATAAGTGCCAGGATGGATAGCCAGGACGCGCATCAGTTCAATTTCCCCCCAGCCCACCTGACAGCCCGGTCGAGTAAACTCGCTTTCAGGTCGGGATCATCTCCACAGCCCCAGAACTCGTTGCCACTGTGTGAGAAGATCTCGCCGCCGCGCGGCCTCGCCCAGACCCAATCCACCGCAACCTTGTCGGGACCAATTCCGTTGATTGCCACCGCGCCCTCCGGCATCGGATTGTGGCCGCGCCCGTAAAAGCCTGCGACACCACGGTTTTCCTCAAGCTTCTTCTGGTCGATGCCAAGAAAGATGGGATGTGAATTCAGGCGGATCTGGTCAAGATCCACCCGCCGCTGACTTGGAAGCGGCACATAGTTGCGCAGCCCTTCGACCAGCGGCCTCATGAGATGGCCGTTGAAAATCCAACGCCCGCCGCGATCCAGGAAGTCCTCGACCGCGTCGCGAAAGCGTAAAAATCCGATCTGATCCAGGTGCGTGGTGGTAATAAGCCCGGTCGCTTCCCGAAAATGGCCTTCCGTGAGCTGCAATTCGCGGACCGGCAGCACCTCCTGAGCCTGGATTTGAAGTCCCATAGGACTATTTCCTTCATTATAATAATTATAATGAGACTGTACAAGAAGTACGCCCATAATTTGTGATGCCTCGTCGATCGCGAAAGCGTTAGTTTTTAACATTTCTTAGATGTCATCTTTCCTTGACGGATGCAATACATAACGATAAGTCAGCAGCGCTCCGCTGGCTTCGCGAGCCCGTCAAATTTTGGACGCGCATTCCTCTCGAAAAGGTTCCGGACATGGCAGTTCTCACGCGCCTTGCAACCGCCACGGCTGTTTGCGCCCTCATGGCCACAGCGGCGCCTGTCGTCGCCCATGATGGTGCCCACGTGACGGCCGACCAGAAGCACACCGCGGCCGGAATTTTGAGCGCGACCAATAACGAAGGACCCAAGAAAGCCAAGCATCTGCGCATTGGCATCTGGAACACCGCGGGCAACATCACGACCTACACGATCGGCAACTCCTGGAATGACTGGGTGCTGTATCTGAGCCTCGACAAGCTGCTCGAGCCTTCACCTTATCTCAGCAAAGGCCGCAGCTGGCTGGCCACCGAGGTTGTTCCGGTGACGGCCGACGGACGAGTGTGGGAAGCCGAGATCCGGCAGGGCGTGAAGTTCCACGACGGGAGCGAACTGACCGTCGATGATGTTGTCTTCACATATGAATACTATCGCGACGGGCCAGCCAATCGCTGGACGCACCATGTTTCGGACGTTCCGCGTGTCGACAAGATCGAGAAGATCAGTCCGACCCGCATACGCTTCACGAGCGAACGGCCCATGCCTAACTTCGACCTTGTAACAGCGCCGGAACTGCCCATTCTGCAGAAGAAGCAGTGGGAAAACATCAAGGATCCGCGCACGCTCACCGATCCGGCCATCGGCACCGGTCCCTACAAGCTGGTCGACTACAAGGCGGATGAATACTACCACTATGTCGCCCATGATCAATATTGGGCGGGCAAACCGGTGGTCGATGAACTGACCCTCGTCATGATCAAGGACCCCCAGACGATGTTCGCCGCGCTGAAGTCAGGCGAGATCGACGGCGCTGCACGCGCCATGCCGCCCGAGCTGGTGGAGCAATGGCGGAACGACCTAAGCATAGAGATCGCTCAGGCGCCCAGCCTCTGGGGGACCTGGATGCAGATGAACCTCGATCTGCCCGTCTTCAACAATCGCGACTTGCGCTATGCCTTGTCGCTTGCCATTCAGCCGGACGAGATGGTCGATCGCATCATGCTGGGCCGGGCCCAATCCGGCAAGCATGGCTGGCCGCATCTCGACAGCACCTGGACGAAGCCGGGCCTTACCGTGCCCTACGACGCCGAGCTCGCCAAGAAGGGCCTCGACAGCCAGGGCTTCGTCGACAAGGACAAGGACGGCTTCCGCGATCTACCTGATGGCAAGCCCATCGATTGGCGCATCCTCGTGTCGACAAACCAGCCTCTGCACGTGCGGGCCGCCGAGTTGATGGTGAAGCAATTCGCCAACGTGGGGTTCAAGTCCCATGTCGAGGCTGTCGATGCCGCGACTTTCGCCAATCTCTCGAATTCCGGCAATTATGATTTCTCGATCTCGGAAATCACGCCGCATGGATTGGCCGATCAGGACCAGTACATGCAGTTCTACTCGTCCTCGCAGATGAAAAAACTGCTGGAAAGCGAGCCGGAGCGGCTCGCCCTCTACAACAAGTGGTGGGATGCCGATACGCGTGACAAGCGCAAGGACGTCAGCTTCGAACTCCAGGAATATGAAGTGAAGTACCCGAGCCGTTTCATGCTCTGGTATCCGGATGGTCTCTTTGCTTATCGCTGGCAGTCCTATGACAACTATGCTTCGTCATCGGGATACGGGATATTTCACAAGTATTCATTTCTGCCCGAGGCTGGCCGCATCGGCACGACTGCGCCGCTCGACGCCCAGTTCCAGCACTAAGCCCAGTCGACATTCACGAATTGCCCAAGAGGTACCATGGTCATCACTGGGCTTGTTCCCGAAATCGGTTTACCCGATGCCGGCTAGTCATCAGGAACTCGCGAACACCCGAGTTCCGTAACGACGATTGGAAAGGCTTCTGGGACTCATTGATGGAGATGGTCGAGACAAGCCGGCCGTGGAAACAAAGTCTCTACAATTCCTGAGAGCTCCGGAAAAGTGCTATCCGTGCCGCGCGTCGGAATATCCTGGAGCCGATAGAGGCGGCGCCCCCGCTCTTCCTGAAGCATCACCGGAACTATCCGAAATCGGAGATGAGAGACCCCCTCTCATCTTTAATGAGCGGGCTTTCACCGATGTATTATCTCCGTACATTCCTGCAATACGCGGTGACATTGCTCGTCGTTCTGACGGCCAATTTTCTTCTGCCGCGCCTTGCGCCCGGAAACCCGATCAATGCCTTGCTGGGGTCCGACGTCGTGGAGAACATGACGAAGGCCCAGATGCAACGCATCATGGAAGAGTTCAACCTGCATCTGCCTCTCTGGCAGCAATATCTGAACTATCTGACGAGCTTCTTCCGGGGCGACCTCGGCAACTCGATCCTCCTTGGCATGCCAGTGTCGCAGGCGTTGATGCAGCGCTTGCCCTGGACGCTGCTGCTGATGGGCGGCGCGCTCATATTCAGCACCCTGGTCGGCTCGCTGCTCGGTGCCTATTCGGCCTGGCGGCGGGGCCGCGCCGCGGATCTCGCCACCATTTCGGGCGTGCTTTTCATAGGCTCCCTGCCACCCTTCTGGCTGGCCATGATGCTGATCATCCTCTTCTCAACCACCTTGCAGTGGTTGCCGTCCTATGGCGCGTATCCGATCGGCACGCCGACCGGCAGCTGGGCGTGGTATGTCGGCGTCGCCAAGCGACTGATCATGCCGACACTCGCGCTGGGGGTCGTGATGGCCGCCAATGTGCTCCTCATCGCACGCTCAGCGACGATGATGGCTTTGGACCAGGATTATGTGACCTTTGCCCGTGCCAAGGGGCTCAGCGAGCGTCGCATCTTCTTCGGCCATGCCTTCCGCAACGCGCTCTTGCCCCTGGTTACGAACGTGATGATGAGCGTCGGATCTCTCGTGGGGGGCACGCTGGTGATCGAGACCGTGTTCTCTTATCCGGGGCTCGGCAGCCTGATCGTGATGGCGGTCAACTCGCGCGATTACAACCTTCTTCAAGGCATTTTCATTCTCGTGTCGCTGAGCGTGATCATCGCCAATCTGGTAGCCGACCTGCTCTATCCGCTGATCGATCCTCGCACCGCTGAAATTGACCGGATATGAGCGATCGCTATGTAAACACGCGCCGCTTTCTCGCGCCGGGCGAAACCTTGACCGGCAAGGTCCAGCGCGCAGGAATGGTCATCCTCGCGGTCATCGCGCTCAGTGCCATATTCGCGCCGTTGCTGACTTCCTACGGGCCTCGCGACACTGTGTGCAGACCTTTCGCGGCACCGACCGCGGCGCATATACTGGGCTGCGACGACGCAGGGCAGGACCTGTTTTCCCAGCTGCTGTACGGCGCGCGCATATCGCTTTTCGTCGGACTGCTGGTGGCTGTGATATCGACATTCCTGGCGACGGTCATCGCGGTCATCGCCGGGTTCAACGGCGGGTTGATCGACCGCCTTGTCATGCGCCTGGTGGACATCATCCTGTGCCTGCCCTTCATGCCGCTCGTCGTCGTGCTTGGCGTGTTCTTTGGCGCATCGATAAAGACCCAGGTCCTTGTCATCGCCTTTGTCATGTGGGCGCCATCCGTGCGCGAGCTGCGCGCGCAGATCCTGCAGATCCGGTCCAGCACCTTCGTTGAGGCATCGCTGGCGATGGGCGCCAGCGGCTATTTCGTCGGCATGCGCCATCTCATTCCCGAGCTCGCGCCCTTGATCGTGCCGCAGTTCGTTCGCATCGCCCATAACGCGATCCTGATCGAGACCTCGCTGAGCTTCCTCGGCCTGGGCGACCCATTGCAGAACAGCTGGGGCTCCATCCTTTTCCACGCCAACGCGCGCACGGCCTTTCTCACAGGCGCCTGGGTCTACTGGGTCATGCCACCGGGGCTCGCCGTCTCGATAACCGTGCTGGCGCTGGCGCTGATCGGCTTTGGCTACGATGCCTCGCTCGCGCCCCGCATCCGCAAGCGGCTGGCGAAAGCGATCGAACGCCCCGCGGCGGCGGCACCCGTTCCCGGCGTCATTCTGTCGGTGCAGCAGCTGCATGTATCGTGGGAATCCGAATTCGGCAGCCATGAGGTGGTGCGCGGCGTCGATCTCAACCTGCGGCGGGGCGAACTGCTCGGCCTCGTGGGCGAATCCGGCTCAGGCAAGACGACGGTGTCGATGGCGATCCCGCGGCTCTTGCGCTCCTCCGCCTGCGTCACGCGCGGCGCCATCTGGCTGCACAGCGATGACCTTCTGACCGCCAGCGACGAAACGATGCGGCGTCTGCGCGGACGGCGCATCGCGCTTATTCCGCAGAGCGCCATGAACGCCCTGGACCCCGTGCTCACAATTGGCGCCCAGCTCGGCGAGGCACTGGACCAGGGCGGGAAGCGCACGCCAAAGGCCCGTGAAGCCGCCATCGCCGAGAAGTTGCTGTCGGTCGGACTGGAGGTCCGCCATGCCGCGAGCTTCCCGCATGAGCTGTCCGGCGGCATGCGCCAGCGCGCCGTCATCGCCATCGCGCTTTGCAACCGACCCGAGGTCGTAATCGCTGACGAGCCAACGACAGGCCTCGACGTCCTTGTGCAGGAGGACATCATGGCGCTGCTACTCGATTTGCGGCAGCGGCTCGATCTCTCGATCCTGTTCGTCACCCACAACCTGCCCCTGATCGCGCGCCATGCCGACCGGCTGGCTGTGATGTGCGGCGGGACAATCGTGGAAGAAGGCGAGCCGGCGGACTTGCGCCGCGCCCCGCGTCACGCCCACACACGCGCTCTTTTCGAAAGCCTGCCTGAGATCAACGGCGAAAAGCGCTGGCAAGCCCAAGCAGAGAGAAGTGGGCCCGCGCCAACGCCACTCATCGAATTGCGGAACGTATCGAAGACCTTCCGCCGCCGTGCCGGGCGGGCGCGTGGGGCGAGCGAGCATCGGGCGCTGAACGATGTATCGCTGGTTCTGGCTCCCGGAGAGAAACTGGGCCTTGTGGGCGGCAGTGGGGCGGGCAAATCCACCATCGCCCGTCTGTGCATGGGTGTCCTGTCACCCGATGAAGGCACTGTCCTCTTCCAGGGCAGAGACATGGCCTCGCTTGGCCCGCGCCGCCGCCAGATCATGAGCGAGGCCGTCCATCTGGTCTTTCAGGATCCTTACCAAAGCATGCGTAACGGCATGTCCGTGCGCGACATCGTCGCCGAGCCCTTGCGCATCCGGGGCGAGCGCGATCCCGCCGTCATCCATGCGAAGGTCCTCGCGGCGCTGGCGGCCGCCAGACTGCCCAATGACGGCGCCTTCATCTCCCATCTGCCCATCGCCCTGTCTGGCGGACAGAGACAGCGTGTCGCGTTCGCGAGAGCGGTGGTCGTCAATCCCAAGCTCATCATCGCTGATGAGCCCACATCCATGCTCGATCAATCGGTCCGGATGGAGATGATGGAATTGATGGAAAGCCTCGCGCGCGAAACCGCAACGGCCTTTCTCCTCATTACTCACGATATCGCGCTGGCCCGCCACTTCTGCGATCGCCTCGCCGTATTGCGCCAGGGCCGTATCATCGAGGAAGGACAGGCCGACACCATCGTACGGACCCCCCAAAACGAGTATACGCGCGCATTGATCGCTGCGGCCTGATTCAGAAGGAGCACCTGCATGTCGCCCCGTCTTCGCCTGTCGATACTCGACGCCATGCAGAAATCGACCGGCCTGACTTCGGGGCAGGCCATGCGGGAAACCATCGCGCTGGCCCAATATGCGGAAGAACTGGGATACCACCGCTACTGGATCGTTGAGCACCACGCCACACCGTTCGAGGCGAATCCCGCGCCGGAAGTCTTCGCCATGGCGCTCGCCGGCGCGACCCGATCCATTCGCGTTGGTGTCGGTGGCGTCCTTCTGAACCATTACAGTCCTTACAAGGCAGCGGAATGCATGCGCACGCTGGGCGTGATGTTTCCGGGGCGCATCGACGCCGGCTTTGGCCGGGCCCGCACCGGGACGCTGGCCGACACCGCCTTGCGCCGCTTGCGCGGGTGCGAGGTGCCAGATGATCAGGAAGAGCAGATACGCGAAGTGATCGGCTGGTTGAGCCATCAGCTGGACGCGGATTCCCCTTTCCGGGCTATCCGCATCATGCCGGATGAGCCCGCCGGGCCGACGCCCTGGATTCTGGCGGCCAGTGAAGAAAGCGCCCTGCGCGCGGCGCGCTATGGTATTCCGCTCGCCTTCAGCGCCTTCATAGCGCCAGGGATAGCTGCCCCGGCAGTGGCCGCGTATCGACGCGCTTTTGTGGCCTCGCGCTACGCTGCGGGCGTGAGCGAGCCGGCTCTGATCACCGCCGTACGCGTCATCGTCGCCGAAACCAAGGAGGAGGCGGAATATCTGGCGATGCCGGTACGAGCCGTTTTCAAATTGCGCCGCGAGCAGAATATTCTCCTTGAGACATGGCCGACGCCGGAGGAAGCTATCGCCTTACTGGGCGGTATGGTGCCGGCCGAAGAGGCCGACTGGCCGGCCTATCTCGTGGGAACGCCCCGACAGGTACGATCGACCATCGAGCGCATGTCGGCGCAGACCGGTGTCACCGAGTTCATGCTGCAGGAGTTTCTGCCGACCCTTTCCTTGCGCAAACGCCAGTATCACCTCATCGCCAGGGAGATGCTCTGACGCCGGGCGCACCTGTCCGATACATCCCGCTTGCAGATGCTTCAGACCCGCTGATCAGCGCGCAAAGCAAAGGCGCGCGCGGTTCGCTAGACGCTAAGTCGGAGATAACGCGCCACCTCAGATCGAGCGCGCCCGCGAAGCGCTTTTAGAGCGCGTTTCGATCTGATTGTATCAGATCGGCGCTCCAACCTCTTTTATTTCAAGCATAATCTTATCGATCCTCGTTTCACTCCGGTCGGATTATGCTCTAGCTCGTCGCCCTTACGATGAGCTCACGCTTGAACGAGACACAGCTCACAGCATTTGAGAAGAGCATTTTTACCATCTCCTGCGCGACCGCAACCGGATTTCCAGTCAGCGTGGTGAGCTTTGGCCTCGAATACTTGCCAACATCAAGACCACCGAAACCCATAACGGCAACATCGCGCGGGACATTGAGACCAACATCATCGGCGGCCGACAACGCCCCGATCGCCAGTTCGTCCGTTCCCGCCAGTATCGCATCGAACTGAACACCGGCCGCAACGGCCTGCGCGACCATCGCGTAGCCGCCTTCAAAACGATAGAGGGGACTTTCCCAGAGCAATGAGCTGTCGAACGGTATGCCCGCTTTCTGAAGTCCTGCCACATAACCATCATAGCGCTGGCGACCCGCGGCCGACAGCGAGATACGGTTGAGATAAGCGATGCGGGTGCGCCCCCTCGCGACAAAATGCATGACACCTTGTATGCCTGCATCGACTTCGTCGTGAAGGACCGAACTAATTCCGAGATGATCCATTTTTTGGCCGATCGATACGACCGGAATATTTCCATCCTTCAATTGCGCGGTAATAGGCTGTATCGATCTGAAGTCAAAATTATCGCTTGTCGCCAGTATAACGCCGCGCAATCGGAGGGAATTGCTGCGTTCGAGCATCTGCACCAGCCGAGCCTCACTATGGCTCAGGTCAAACAGCAACATATCGAGGCCACGCTCCTGCAACGCCCGCTGCAAATGCTTGGCGAGTGCCGAATACCAGCCCTGCTCGATATCGCTGACGAGAAACGCGACAGAGTCGAGATAACCTGTCCGCAGTGCCTTGCCAAGTGAACTCGGCAGGTAGCCTAGTTCCTCGATCGCTGACATGACCTTCTGGCGCGTTTCCTCCGTCACGAAGACCTTCTGGCTCAGCACACGCGATACCGTCGCTTGTGACACCCGTGCATGTCGAGCAACATCGACGATACTGACCATGCGGCGCGCCCCCACTATGCCATGCCCGTTGTGCCAATCACCCTGACTATCCTAGAGCATTTCCAGCGAACTCCGGTTCGCCGGAAATGCTCCTTTATGTTTTTACGCATTTTCTTCACGCGAACCGGTTTCCACTTCGCTCGAAAATGCTCTAGCACGACACACGGCGGTTACGGGCCGCGCCGGTCTCATCACTCAGCGGCGTCGCGTTGCGCCTCGTCAGGCCCATCAGGGTCGCCGGGGGCGGTTTCGCAGCCGAGATCCGGGAAGGCGAGCACGCGCCGCCCATGAAAATCCATGCGGGTGACGAGCAGGCCGCGCTCCTCGAAATAGGTGAGCAGGCGCCGCACCCGGCGCGGCGAGTGGCTGCCATAGGCACGCGCCAAAGTCGCATCGGACGGACAGGGATCCTTGTTGGTCGCGGCTCGGGCGATCATCAGGAACATGCCCTGGAGATCATCGGGAAGACCTTCCGATAGCGACAGCGCCATGGCCCAGGCCTCGCCGCCGGCGCTTTCATCGACCCCGGCCTTGGCGACAGCGAGCCGCCTGCGGAAGGCGGGCAGCTGCAGCGGTTCTCCCGGCACCCGTCGAATACGGCTGCGCACCAGAAAGTCCTGATAGAGCACCGCATCGGAGCGGAACGCCGCGTCGGGGTCTTCAAGAATTTCGCGCAACACCGTGTCGATGCCGGCTTCGCGCTCAGCCTCGTCGATGATGGCGAAAACCGGCTCGGCCGGCGGTTCAGGCGCCGGCCTCGGCCGCGACAGCTGGGTCAGAATGTCAGCTGTCGGTATCGGTTTGGGTGGCGGTTTTCTCACGACCTGGCTCGCTTCCTCGGGGCCGGGCGTGAAAATGAGGTCGCGGACATCCTCCGGCGCGTCGGGCAATGGCATGAGTTTCGGGCTAGCCGAGCGCGCCGAGGTCTCGACAGAGCCTATGGTGATCGCCAGCGGCCGACGCGACAGGGCCGGGCCCAATGCGATGAAGCGCCCGCGCGCCAGCTCACGGAACATTTCGGCCTGGCGGCGCTCCATCCCCAGGAGGTCGGCGGCGCGCGCCATGTCGATGTCCAGGAAGGTGCGGCCCATCAGGAAGTTGGACGCTTCCGCCGCAACGTTCTTCGCCAGCTTGGCCAGGCGCTGGGTGGCAATGACGCCCGCCAGCCCGCGCTTACGGCCACGGCACATCAGATTGGTCATCGCGCCCAGCGAGAGCTTCCGCGTCTCGTCCGAGACCTCACCGGCAACGGCGGGGGCGAAAAGCTGCGCCTCATCGACCACCACGAGCACGGGGTACCAATAGTCGCGCTCGGTATCGAACATACCGCCGAGGAAAGCTGCCGCGGCACGCATCTGCTGCTCGATGTCGAGCCCCTCAAGATTGAGCACCACAGAGACACGATGCTGGCGAACGCGGCTGGCGATGCGCGCGAGCTCCGCCTCGGTGCGGGCGGCATCCACCACCTGGTGGCCGAATTTCTCCGCGAGCGTGACGAAGTCGCCTTCGGGGTCGATGATGCATTGCTGGACCCAGGGCGCGCTCTGTTCCAGCAGGCGTCGCAGCAGATGCGACTTGCCGGACCCTGAATTGCCCTGCACCAGCAGGCGGGTCGCGAGCAACTCTTCCAGATCCAGATCCGCCACCGCACCACCGGCCGCGGCGCCCATGTCGATGTTGACCTTCATCAGGAACCCCTTCGCGCATCGCCCTTAGCATCCGCCGCCCGATAACGCGATGCGTAGCCGCAGGGATTCCCACAGCATGATGGCTTGGACGACCAGCGACCGCCTTGGCGCGCCATTGGTACATCAGCGAAGACCAATCCATCAATCTGACAGAGCAAATCTGGGCTGAGCCCTTCAAGGGGGGATGTCGCCGATGGCGACCCCACCGGCCTTCAGCTTCATACGGCCCGCGCGCCCTTCCGCGCCGGCACGCCATGCCCGATGACCTCCGCCATAGGCGGCCTGAAACCGCTTACTCTTAAAAAGCCTCCGGACAGATAATAGTTTCTGGACCAATGAAAACGGCGCCGGACCGGGATATGGCGCTACCTAAAGTGCTACATACCTCCATAAGAAATTGATAAATATCATATTTTTAAATCGCCAACTGTGATGCCAACCCCGTTGCTGATTTGGACTAGACGACCAATTGTCCTACCTTGCGGAGAAAATCGCCTGTGGATAACGCCATGCTCATCGCGTGACCTGATCCACTCCCGTTGGACGGGTCCACCCTGAAGTATGTCTCTCGTCAGGCAGGAGGACCGTCATGCCAAAGAAGCGCCACAAACCCGAAGGGATTGTCACGAAGCCGCGCCAGGTTGATGTACTAATCTCGCAGGGTAAGCCGTTGCCGATGCGATCCGTTCGATCCGTGTCACGGAGGCTAGCCGCTCCCACTGGCGCGTGAGTTTGGCTGCCTGAAGTCGGATCAGGTTGAGCAGATGAAGGAGCTCGAGGCTGAGAGCGCCCGGCTTCGCCGCGCCGTCGCGGACCTAACGCTCGACAAGCTGTTCCTGAAAGAGGCTGCCTCAGAAAACTTCTGATCCCCGCGCGTCGCCGTACCGCATCGACCATGTCCAGCTTGCTCTGAAGGCGTCAGAGCGGCGGGCCTGCCGCGTGCTCGAACAACATCGCTCGACCCGGCACCGGACTTCAGCGGCCCTGGTCGGATTGTGGTTCGATCCGATAACGACCTTCGAGATGCTAGATCAACGCATCGTCGGCGGCATCGACCCTTGCTCCCGGCCTCCCACTTGCAGAGCTGCTCGGCAGCGACGAACTGCCCGAAGCGCATGTGCGCAAATATGTGATCGGCGGCTGGCACACGTGCGGGACCTGTCGCATGGGCAGTCCCGGGAGCCGGGACGCGGTGGTCGCCTGCCAAGCCGTGCGCGCGGCTGTTGGACCCGACATGCGGCTCATGGTTGACACGGGGGGCCGCCACAACTTCACGGAAGCTGTGCGGCTGGGTAGAGCCCCGGAAGAACTCGATTTCTTTTGGTTTGAAGACCCATTGGCTGAGGATGATATCTACAACTATACGGAGCCACGGGAGAAATTGACCATCCCGCTCATGGCAACGAAATATTCACCTGGCGGTTTCTATTCCTATCCGATCTGGATCTCTTCCAAGACCACCGATTATCTGCGGGGGGATGTGGCGGTGAAGGACGGCCTCACCGGCATCCTGAAGGCAGCGGGGCTCGCAGACGCTTTTCGCATGAACTTCGAAATCCATCATGGCAACTCGCTCAACAATATTGCCCAAATTCATGCCGCGCTTTCCATCGTCAACACCGGGTTGTTTGAGGTTTTTCTTCCTTCCGAGGCGCAGCAGTATGGAATTCTCGATGATCTCGTTGTAGACTCCGACGGCTATATCAATAGCCATCCACAAGCCGGGCCTCGGTGTCGGGATTGATTTTGATTTGATCAAGGCCAAGACAATCAACGTTCTTCGGTAGGTCGAGGAAATGCATCGCGGAGCGCAGCTCACCGGGCAGGAAGCGAGGCTTCGCGCCAGCTGGACAGAGCGCCCTCGTGCATCTCGCGGCGGATCTCCATGCCCACGACGAGAAAGAAGACAGTTATCAGGGCATCGTTGATCCAGAAATGCAGCGAGCGCTCGAAAGTGTATTCACCTATGCCGACTGTCACGGGAAGGTGCCACAGGTGATCATAACTTTGCGCGAAGGGAGAATTCGCCCAGATCAAGGCCACCGCCCGCAGCGAGCATGAGAACAACGCCGCTGGTGGCCTCGATAGGGATGAAGCGCTCCAAAGACGCGGCAGCGCGAGCGGCCAGGATTTGTGCGCGGGTCGGCGCGCGTGGCGCGGCGCGATGGCTCATAGATGTCAGTGCTCCCGAGCTGGCGGCCCGACCAACTCATGCACCTGCCAGTTGCGCTATGCGACTGACACCCAAACCCCTCTTTGGGATGGGCTGGACGGACAGGCAAGGCGGCCCGGGAACCACGGCAGTCGTCTGGATCCCTTCGCAGCCTATCCCGCCTTTTGGCTAGTTGTGTCTCGCTGTGCAATAGCTAACATACGCAAGACTAGAATATTTTGAATAATGGTGGGAGGTTTCCGGGATGCTCATTCGCCGGACAATTATTGCAGCGACGGCGGTTTTGGCGCTTGCCGTGCCTGTTAAGGCTCAGGAATTCATCAACATTCTTACGGGTGGCACCTCAGGCGTCTATTATCCGCTCGGGGTCGCGCTGTCGAAGATCTACACGGAGAAGATCCCTGGAAGCCGCCCCTCGGTTCAAGCGACCAAGGCATCCGTCGAGAACCTCAATCTGCTCCAGCAACGCAAGGGGGAGATCGCCTTCACGCTCGGCGACAGCCTGGCTGATGCCTGGAACGGCGTGGAGGATGCTGGCTTCAGGTCCAAGCTGGACAAGCTGCGTGCGATCAGCGCCATCTATCCAAACTACATTCAGATCGTGGCGTCCAAGGACTCCGGCATCAAGACGCTCGCCGACCTCAAGGGCAAGCGTCTGTCCGTCGGCGCGCCGAAATCCGGCACCGAACTCAACGCCAGGGCGATCCTCAAGGGCGCGGGCCTCACCTATGGCGATCTCGGGAGGGTGGAATATCTGCCGTTCGCGGAATCCGTCGAGCTCATGAAGAATCGCCAGCTGGACGCGACCTTGCAGTCGGCGGGGCTGGGGGTCGCCTCGCTGCGCGATCTCGCGTCGGCGGTCGATGTCGTCGTCGTTGCCGTCCCCGAAGACACCGTCAAGAAAGTCGGGGCGCCTTATATCGCCGCGACTATTCCGGCCGGTACCTACACCGGGCAGAGCGAAGCCGTGCCCACGGCCGCCGTGGTCAACTATTTCGTCACCCACGAGGGCGTCAAGGATGACCTCGTCTATGGAATGACCAAGGCGATCTTCGACAATCTCGACACGATGGCGGCAGCTCACAGCGCCGCAAAGTCCATCAAGCTCGACAACGCCCTGCAGGGCGTTCCCGTGCCGCTTCATCCAGGCGCCGCGCGTTACTTCAAGGAAAAGGGCCTGAGCGTTCCTCAGTAAGCGAACATGGCGGGGAAGAGCGATATGGCTCTTCTCGTTTCCGGCTAGAGCATTTTCGAGCGAAGTGGAAACCGGTTCGCGTGAGGAAAATGCGTAAAAACATAAAGGAGCATTTCCGGAGAACCGGAGTTCGCTGGAAATGCTCTAGCTATCGAAGATCTGAGTGCTTCAGTGCTTCCAATGCAATGAGACGATCAGCTTGCTGTCCTTTGGCCTGATCGGAAGCTGAATATCCGGGGGTATGCATGGTTCACGCACGCGAGATGAAGGTGCCGGATGCGGAGCCCATCGCCAATCCCGAACATGGGCTGCCGGAAGGATTTGGCCCGGGCCATGCGGGGCGACTGCTGTTCTGGATAGCCGTGGCCTTTTCCACGTTCCAGATCATCACGGCCTTCGGGCTTCCGCTTAACCAACCCGTCTTTCTCAGCGTCACCCTGATCCATCTTATGGGGGCCGGTCTCGCCTTTTGGCTGGCAAAGCTTGTTTGGGACAAGAGCAAGGGTCGCGGTGTGTCAGAGGGGGCTTATGGCCTTCTTTCACTCGGCGTCGTCTATGTGATTGTCGCGCAATTCAGTGGCGGCCTTCCCAGCCAGGTCGTGCGCGCGATGCACGTTGGCTTTCTCTGCCTCGTGGCTGGAGCGATGCTCGCCAACCATCGGGCCACAACGAGCGGAGGGCGACTTCTCGGCTGGGGCATCGGCGTCGCCGGCTTTCTCATCGGCATTTACCATTGGGCCTTCTACTTCGATCTGGTCAATCGCGCCGGCGAACTGACGGGGCCTGATTTTGTCGCCGGCATCGCCGTTCTCGTCATTCTGTTCGTTTTAGTCTGGCGCGTGATGGGGCCGGCCTTGCCGATCGTGGCAGGGCTGTTCCTGGCTTACTGCCTGTTCGGCCAATTCCTTCCGGCCCCCTTTGATCACCGCGGTTACGACCTCGAACAGGTCGTCGAACATATGTCCTTCGGAACGGAGGGGATCTACGCCGTACCGACGGCGGTCTCGGCGACCTATATCTTTCTCTTCATCCTGTTCGGCTCGTTTCTCGAGCGCGCGGGGATGATTCAGCTGTTCACCGATATCGCCATGGGCATCTTCGGTGGCGCCAGAGGCGGACCCGCGAAGGTCGCCGTCTTCGCGTCCGCGCTCATGGGCACGATTTCCGGATCCGGTGTCGCCAATGTGGTCTCGACCGGTCAGTTCACCATCCCGCTGATGAAACGCTTCGGCTACAAGGCCGCGTTCGCTGGCGGGGTCGAGGCCACCGCCTCCATGGGCGGGCAGATCATGCCGCCGGTCATGGGGGCGGTGGCCTTCATCATGGCCGAGACGATCGGCGTTCCTTATGCCGACATCGTCCAAGCCGCGGTGATACCGGCTATTCTGTATTTCGGATCAGCCTTCTGGGCGGTCCATCTCGAAGCCGGCAAGCGCGGCCTTGTGGGCATGCCTAAGAACGAGCTGCCGAGCGCGATGGCCGCCTTCCGCTCGAAATGGTTTCTGCTGCTGCCTCTGGCGGTCCTCGTTTATCTCCTCTTCGCGGGCTATACGCCACTCTATTCAGGGTCGGTTGGCCTTGCCCTGACGGTCGTGCTGATCCTGGGCGGCGCTATCGCCGCCGGGCTGACCCATGAGGTAATCCGGCTCGTCTTCTGGGTCGGTCTCGGCCTGCTGGCGGCGAGTTTCCTTGTGCTTGGCGTGTTGATGGTGGTCGGCCTCGTTGCCCTCCTCATCGTGGTGAGTCTCTTCGTGCGAGGTGGCCCGGACACTCTGATAGCCTGTCGCGCGGCTCTTGCCGACGGAGCGCGTCAAGCGCTGCCCGTCGGACTTGCCTGTGCGGTTGTCGGCATCGTGATCGGCACCATGACGCTCACGGGCGTCGGCACGATCTTCGGCAACTGGGTCGTCTCGATCGGCAAGGGATCTCTCATCCTGTCGCTGATCCTGACGATGTTCGTAAGCCTGTTTCTAGGCATGGGCATCCCCACCATCCCGAACTACATCATCACGTCCTCTCTGGCCGCCCCGGCGCTACTCGATCTCGGCGTGCCGCTCATCGTCAGCCATATGTTCGTATTCTATTTCGGGATCATGGCTGATCTCACGCCGCCGGTGGCGCTGGCCGCCTTCGCCGCGGCGCCCATCGCGAAAGAGAGCGGTTTCCGGATCGGCTTTCAGGCCATACGCATCGCGCTGCCCGGCTTCGTCATACCCTATATGGCGGTCTACGATCCCGCCCTGATGTTGCAGCCGCAGCCAGGCCTGGAAGGGATCGCCTATGCGTGGGCGGTCGTCTATATGGTGATCAAGACTTCACTCGCCATTGGTCTCTGGGGCATGGCCGCGATCGGCTATCTCAATGCGCCGCTCGCCATCTGGGAGCGGCTCCTGGCGACTGCGGCCGCAGGATTTCTCTTTCTCGCGCTGCCCATCACCGATGAGGTGGGGTTTGCCCTGGGCATCATGGTGATTGCCGCGCATGTCTGGCGAAATAGACAGATAAGTCCCGCGCGAGCATGAGCCTATGCTTGGCCGCAGTCGGCTTGATGGTCCAGCTGGGCGTCTCCCAGGTCACCTTGAGCTGGACGCATTCTGTGCAGAAGACCGTATGGGAAGAGGATTGGCGTCTGACGCCACAAGGGCTGCTGCTCACACAGGCGCGTGTCATGGGATCTGGTGCTGGTATGGACCCGCCACCGGAAGCACGACGAGAGGGCAACTTTTGGGCCTGGAAGCCGCCGCTCGGGCCATTGGCATCCGTGGCCATGAGGCGATCGGGAGCGACAGATGACTGGCGGCTTTGCTACGAAGGGCGGTGCAGATCCTTGTCGGATTTGCTTCCGGGAGACGCGGATCCGGTATCGCTGATATCGTGCCCGCCATAGGCATCGATGGCGCGACTGCTATCTGGGGCCGGCATCCGGGTGGGAGTCATCTTCAGCGAGACAATTGATTTGCCACGAATGCGTGAGATCTCCGGTCGCGATTGGTCGATGTGCGCGACGACAAGGGTCGGGTGGGATCGGTGTTGAGTGTCCGGGATGCCATCACCAAGAAGGGCAGCGGGCGCCGGATTCCCCTTCATTCGGATCTGCGCCGAGCCTGAAAGACCTGAAGCCCATTGGGATCGTCGATGGTCCCGTGATCATCTTGCGTCGCGGCGGAGCGCTGCGGCCGAACAGCGTCATCAATTTCTTCATCAGCGTCTATCACGCGTTGGGCCTCGTGGGCTGCTCGTCCCATTCAAGACAGCGAAGTCTCATCATCCAGGCTGCGCGCAAGCTTCATCACGCCGCTGTTCGTCATGCGGCTGGACATCGCTGGAATGAGCCCTGAGCTCGTCGTAAGCACGTTTTGCGACTGCCTCGTGGCTTTGGCATGCAACACGCCCGGTCGATAAGCCCGATCTCTTTTGACAGCAAAACATCATACTTGATTTGTGAACTCACGCCCCCTCGTGAGCGAGCTCCGGATAAGCTCATCACCGCCAATGTCAAAATTTATGCCTACGCGCTGACTGGGGGCAAACAAATGCCTCGTCGTTGATGGCGGTAGCATTGTCTGAATAAATCGCCATCAGACGAGTCTGATGTAAATTATTGTGTTTGACTGGGAGGCGTACATTTGGCTCTTCTTCGTCTCAGCGGCATTACCGCCATTGAATGCTTAAGATCGTCGAGATCACGCCCTAAGTTAGCCGCCGAGCGGAAACCTTCGCGTATCTCGATCGGCATGAAATGAGCTGCTCGACCCAGAGGGCCCGCCGATCTCGGGGATTTTCCCGCTGTGAATGAGTGCCTACACATGCGCGGTTGGCGTGCCGGCGACGACAAGATGGTTGTTGAGGATGCGCATCCAGATACGCCGCGCATAAACTCCAACGTCCAGCACATACTCGGTAGAATCGAGACGATGGTCGGCAAGGGGCTCGAACGGCGTGGGGTACTGTCGAGGACTATGCCTTCCCGAGCCGGATCGATCACGCATGTCAAATGGGCACGAGGCAGTATGCTCGCCTGGTCGGCGAATGGGTGATGGCGATTGGCTTGCTTCCAGAGGAGTATGGGACTCACTTTCTTCGCCGAACAAAGACCTCGATGATCTCCAAGGCGACAGGAAACCTGCGAGCGATCCAGATCCTTCTCGGTCATTCCAAAATCGAACACCGTCCGATATCTCGGCATCGACCGGGAGGACGCCCCTACTCCTAGCCGAGCGAACCGGAATCTAACTCTGAGCAGTCATCCGACCCAGCGCGGATGGCCGCCTCGGAACGCAGAATACGTTGCTAGCCTGGCGGTCCTGGGGGGAGGAAGACCGCCAGCTCATTGTCATACCTGGCGATTGCGGATGGAGCGCGTGGGATATGGTGATCGCGTCCGATGCAAATTCACTCCGCTCTGCATCGGACGTTAGCCTGGACGGCTGGCAGCTGGCCTAACGTTCCAGCGCAACCGCGTCGGCGCCTGCGGGGATGCGCATCGGGGCAGATGGATCGGTGGCCGCACGCCAGGCGGCCTCAGCGACGTCCGAGGAAAGGGTCTTTGGAGCGTCCGATGCACGCATGGCCGCGATCACGCCATTGGCAAACTCGGCATAGGCCGCGGGGAAGCCGCCGTTTTCCTCCAATCGTGAAAACGCGGTGCTGCCGAAGCTTGTCTCCGGCGCCGCGCCGGGCAACACGATCTTGACCTCAATTCCAAAGGGGGCGAGTTCCAGCGCCAGGGATTCCGTGAAGGCGTTTACGGCTGCCTTGCTGGCCGTATAGGCCGAAAGGAGCGGCAGCGGCTTCATCGTGACGCTTGAAGTCACGTTGATGACAAGGCCCGCGTTTCTGCTGCGAAACTGGGGCAGGACGGCGCTGATCATACGCATGGTCCCTAGTGTATTGGTCTCGAAGAGGGATCGGGCAACATCGATTGGAGTGCCTTCAAGGGCATTGAGCCAGCCGATCCCCGCATTGTTGACCAGTACGTCGATCGGCCCCGCCACCTCGACCGCATCGCGAACGCTCTGGTCACTGGTGACGTCGAGCGGCAGAACGACTAGTTTGTCCGACTTTGGCAGTAAGTCGCTACGCGGCGAGCGCATGGTCGCGATAACCTTCCAGCCACGATCGAGGAAAAGCCTGGCGGTATCGAGACCAAAGCCGGACGAGCAGCCGGTAATGAGCACGGTCTTCATGAGAAGTCCTTTCGCGGTGTTCTAGCATCGCTTATGTGGATCCCGAAGACAGGACGTGCTATAATGGCGCGTCCTAATTGCATTAGAGATCGTCCTATTGATCGACCCCCTCGCCGAAATCGTCAGCATGCTTCAGCCGAGCCTGCCCTTCTCCAAGGCGGCAAGCGGATCCGGAAATTGGCGCGTGGACGGAGATGGCGATGGAAGCCCTTTCTTTGCGGTGATCCTCGAAGGATCGGCAAGGCTTGCCATCAACGGACAGCCAGGCACTGAGCTGGAGGAGAACGATTTCGTGCTCATTCCGGCCGCCTGCCGCTTCACCATGTCGAGCAATGCCGAAAACACAGATGAAGCCGACGACCCGCTTCGTGTCACGCGGCTCGGCGACGAAACGCGACATGGCGATCCAACCGGTATGCCCAACATGCGCGTGCTGATCGGACGACTGGCCTTCGGCTCTCCCGATACAACCCTGGTTTTCGCACTCCTGCCTTGCCTGCTGCATGTGCGGGGTCAGGCACGCCTGACCGCACTCGTGCACATGATCCGCGAGGAAGCGCAAGGCGACAGACCCGCCAAGGAGATCGTGCTCGAAAGGCAGTTGCAGCTTCTTTTGATCGAGGCGTTGCGCTCGGATTCCACCGGGTTGGAAACGCCCGGCCTGTTGCGGGGCCTTGCCGACAAGAGCCTCGGCCCGGTAATTCGGCAGATGCACGAGAACCCCGCCAAAGCCTGGACGGTCGAAGAACTGGCATCCACCGCCATGCTGTCACGGTCGGTGTTCTTCGACAGGTTTCAAAAGCAGACTGGCATGGCGCCCATGGAATATCTGCTGTCGTGGCGGATGGCGCTGGCCAAGGATATGCTAAGGCGCAAGGACGGGCGAATGAAAGAAATCGCCAGGCGCATTGGCTACGGCTCGGCAAGCGCCTTCAGCGTTGCCTTTTCCCGCTTTGTCGGCGTCGCACCGAGCCAATACGGGCACCCGATCCAGAAGGTGTCTAGGGCACCCACCACATAAAACGTCCGTTGATGCCATGGTGACTATCCAGTAGCAGAAGTGCATTCCCATGCTTGAGCGGCCAAGGAGGCGGCGTAGGGTGCTGGTACGATTTGAGCAGGGCCAGTTGGGCAGCCAGTCCGTCCCTACGACGGCAGCTTCAAGGGTTACGCAATGCAGCGTCCGAAAAGGGATGGATAGCAGGCGTTGCCGATCTTCAAGAAATATCGGGCTGTGGCGTAGAATCGGCGGTTTTGAATGCCGATTGGTGGGTGTGAGGCGATCGCAGGCAATAGAGAGCTCAGAGGGCAACCCGCGGCATTTGGCGGAGAGGGGCCGCCGCATCCGGATCCATCCCGATCCGACGTTATACAAATTAGGTAAATATAAAGAATAATTATATGGCGGATCAAAATCCCCGGTCTCGAAGCGCAAGCGCTTTCTCTGCCTGAAAAGAGCGGCGCTGTAACCTATTCCGGATGGGCTAATCAGGACAGCATCGCGATCGGGGCGCGATGCTGTACCATCCCCGCGCTTTTGTCACGGGGCGGGACATCGGCATCAATCGCGGTGTGGTATCAAGCGATGGGCCAGGATGCTCGCGAAAGAGGTGGTGGCGGCTCAATTACCCGGATCAATGTGGGCCTTTACTCTCGTCGATAATGGATTGGGAGATACCCCTTGGTGGTGCTACTCCCGAGCGGTTTCAGGCCGTCGTGAGGCAGATCCGGCGGCGTGTGGGGTTGGTGCTGCGGCCTTATCCCTTTTTGGCGCATATTGATGTCGGGATCCGGCGCTATACGGATGAGGTCCATACCGTCGTTAGTCCCCATGTCCACGGCTTGATTTGGGCGCCACGGTCCGTGTTACGGCAGCTGGTTGTGCGGCTCGGTGTCAACGATCACGGTATCAGCCGCTTCGACTTTCGGGCCTGTCATGACCTTGTAGGATGGTTGGCCTATGCCGTTAAGGATGGGCGGATGGTGGACAGTGTGTGGGGGCGAAAGCTGGCCTGTGCGGGGGACAGGGTCCTACCGTCCAAGACCTTCCGGGATCGGCAGTCGCTTAGACACCGTGTGGTTCTGCTGCGGCTCTTGGGGGAGCTGCGCAAGTACGACCTGATGACCGCTTCAGGGGCTGGGAAGGCTGTTGTCAGTCGGGCAAGGGTGGTTGCGAGGAAACGGGCTGGTTTACGGGTAGGGTGAGTATCGGTCTTAGCAGTATGTGCAGTACGCTAAATCCTCTCGCTATGATCGCAATCTCCCCTCTTAGCTCTCTCCAGAGGTCTGGACCCACTCTTATTACTGTGAGATTTCTCCGGCCATGTTGACCCGCGAGTGCGCGCAAGTTTGGAATATTCTCACCGAGTCTAGGAACGACTACACGCGGCGTCCACCAAACCTCCGGCAGAGTCAAAGCATTTGCCAGATCGCCGTGGCTTCGTAGGCCGCCAGTTTCAAGCCCTTCTCAAGCTCGATCTCAAGGGTGGCACGGTCAGCACGTACATCCGGATAGTCCCCATACCCCTCCCCCAAAGGCATAGATAGGCACGATGAAGCGCCTAACCTCCCGTGAGAGAGGCTTCTATGTCGAATGCTCAAGCTTCTAGCGAACGTTAACCAGATTGGCAAACGCTTGGGAGGGGGAGCCGCAGGGTGGCGAAGCTGTGCTCTGAATCGCGCGCACAGCAGTCCATGGCGTGCTTTGCCCGCGAGTTCGGCAACTGGAGCACGGCCTTTCGACGCTTCAGCGATTGGCGCAAGGCTAATGTGTTCGTGAAGCTCTTCGACGCCTGCACAGACGCACCCGCCATGGAATACATCATGGAAGACGGCGCCATCATTATGGTGCAAAGTCACGGCGAAGGTACTGGGAAGGTGCTCAGACCACGGCCATAGCCGCTCGACGCACTCGAACCTGCCTTTTATCAGCTAGAGCGCCACGGCAGCGTGGGGAACAAGGCCAAGTTCGCCTCTTTCCGCTGCGTGACGTTAACCTGACCTACCGTCCATTCAAACGCCAGCCGGCTTCGGCCTCAAGCTGCGCAGCGGCCATAGCGTCGCCAGGTCCTCGGACGCCGCCCTGACGACGCGGACTAGTTCAGGAAGCCTAGCTTTATCTATCCGTATGATCGGCCCTGCGACCCCCACCGTGCCGACCGCAACCCCGCCATGAGGGCGGATTGCGACGGCGACGGCCGCAATGCCGGGCAGGGCCTCTTCGAAGACGACGCCGTATCCGCGCTCGCGTGTTCGCTCAAGTTCGCGCAGCAGCGCGTCCATCGAGCGGATTGCGCGAGGGCCGTAGTCATCGGGGCGTCCGAAACCGATGGCGAGCACGATCTTGACCGCCTCTTCCTGCGGCAGGGTTGCGAGCCACGCCCGACCGTGCGCGGTGACATGCGGGGCCACTACTGAATTCACGATCGGCTGGTAGATGAGCCCGCTATGCGCCCCTTGCGCGTCGGCGGTCCACATTAGCTGGTGGCCCTCCACGATCGCGAGGCGTGCAAGCTCACCACTCTCGCGCGCCAGCCTGTCGAGCACCGGCTGGAAGACCTCGCGTAAGCCCATCCCGGTGATGAAGCGCTGTCCCAGCACTGGGAAGCGCAACGACAGCCGATAGAAGCCCGTATCGGCGTCCTGGTCCACCCAGGCGGCCTCGCATAGGGCGCTTAGCAGGGCGTGAGCGCTGCTCTTTGGCAATTCGAGCCGGCCGGTGATGTCCGCGAAGCGCATCGGCCGTGCCTCCTCAGCCAGCAGCTCGATCACCGCGACGGCCTGCGAAATCAGGGTGGTGCCAACTCTCATATCGAACCTTGTTCACGAATTTCAACGCATGCCTAACAGGTCTGCTCCTGCGCCGTCAATGTTGTCCACCGACGCGCGAAATTTCATTAATATATTGGTAAAAATGATAAAAATGCATGACTCTGGCTTACCTGTCTTCGTCAAGGTTCAGATTCGGGTCCCGGTCCGGCATCTTGACAGCGCCAGCCGAACGATTCTATTCCTGAACAAAGTTCATAAAAAGGGAGGTTGAAGGCATGTCGAGCATGTGGATGAGGGCTTTTATTCCGCTCACAGCAGCAGTGGGGCTGGCTGCGGGTCTGCCCGCCCAGGCGCAATCCTTTCCCACAGGACCGGTTGAGATCGTGGTGCCGTTCGACGCTGGTGGTGCGAACGACCTCGCGGCCAGAGCGGTCCAGTCGGCTTTCTCGGAAGATCTTGGCCAGCCCGTTGTGGTGCTGAACAAGGCGGGTGCCGGCGGTGCTCTGGGTATTACCGAAGTCATGAAAGATAAGGCCGACGGCTATACGCTTTTGTTGCTGGCGTCTAACAACCTCATCTACGAGCCGAACTTCAAGACTACGGCCTACAATACAGAGACGTTCGACTTCATCTGTCGCATTTTTGCCGTTCCAGTTTCGCTTGCCATCGCGCCATCGGCGCCTTTCAAGGATGTTGCCGGCATGATCGCCTACGCCAAGGAAAACCCTGGCAAGATCCTGTACGGAACTCCCGCCATCGGCGGCATCTATCATGTTGCGATGCTGGCGCTGCAGAGGGCGACGGGGACAGAAATGACGCGCGTACCTTTCACCGGCGGGGCGCCGATGATCCAGGCGCTGGCTTCCGGGCAGATTCATGTCGCGGCCGATACGCCGACGACCATCGCCAATGCGGGCCTTTCCTCTGTCGCGATGTTTGCCAACGAGCGCGCGCCCGAGGCACAGAATGTTCCGACTCTGAAAGAACTGGGCGTCAACACTATGGAATTTGTCGGCTTCGCCGGCCTTGTCGCGCCCAGGGGGCTTGCCGGCGATGTCCGTGCCCGGCTGGAAACGGCTTGCGAGAAGGCGATGGCGAACCCATCGGCGGTCGATACGCTGAAGCGTATTAACCTGCGCCCGGCCTGGCTCAGCGCTGCCGACTACAAGGCCAATGCCAAGGAGGTGTTCACCAAGGTCGGCGTGGCGATGAGGGAAGCCGGCGTTTCCAACAAGTGAACGCGGTGCGCAAGGCGAGCCGGCGCGAAGGCGATCATGTGCCGTCCGTTTGTCCGTCGCAACTATATAAGCCAGTTTAGGACAGCCTCGTTATGGTTCAGAAGCTCGTTCGGCACCTTGATCTCGTTGTGCTCACACTGATCTGCCTGTTCTTCCTCAGCGGCGCGCGATACGGCGTGGTTGTGGATAGAGCGCCCGGGCCGGGCGCCGCCCCGGTGTTGTTCGGCTCCCTGATGGCGGTGGCCCTCCTGGTGGAGGCGAGAGGCCGGTTTGCCGGCGTGTCCTCCCACGAGGTCGTTCCGGATCTGGGAAGCAGTTTCGGCACGCTCGCAGCCTGGCTCGCCTGTGGGGCCACTCTTGCGCTACTCGCCCTGTTCGGGGTGGTGTTGGGCAGTTTCATCGCCCTGATTGGCGTCGCGACACTCGTCATTGACGCCTGGGACAGGCGGGCACTGGCCAATTCCCTGCTGTTTGCCCTGGTCGCGGCGACGACCATGCACCTCGTCTTCAAGGTGATATTCAACTTGCCGCTTATGCCGGCGCTCATTCCCCTCCTCCGGTAGGCGGATATGGATTCCTTTCTTTCCCATGGTCTATGGCAGGGTGTCGCCGCGGTCGCCGTTTTCGATCGCCTCGCCGCGTGTTTCATGGGCTCGCTGGTGGGTACCGCTGTCGGCGTGCTGCCCGGGCTCGGGCCTACCGCCACCATCGCCATCCTGCTGCCGATCACTTTCGCAATGGATCCACTGTCGGCGATCCTGATGCTGTGCGGCATCTACTACGGCGTGATGTATGGCGGCTCGATCACCTCGGTACTGATGCGCGTGCCCGGCGAAGTGACCTCGCTGATGACATGTCAGGACGGACACCTCATAGCGAGGAAAGGTCGGCCCGGCTACGCGTTGGCGATCTGCGCCTTCGCATCGCTCGGCGCTGGTATCGTCGCGACGATCCTTGTCGGCCTGATAGGGGAGCCGCTGGCACGCGTCTCGGGCTCGTTCGGCCCGCCTGAATATGTGGTGCTGGTGCTGGGCGGACTGCTGCTCGTTGCGGCCGTGTCCCAGAGCAACCTCACCAAGTCGCTGATCATGGCCGGGCTCGGGCTTGCCATGAGCACGATCGGTACCGACCTCGTCTTCGCCGAGAGCCGTTTCACCGGCGGCCAAATGTTCCTCGCCGACGGCATCAACGTCGCCATCGTCGCGATGGGAATCTACGGCGTCGCCGAAGCGATCGGTCTGCTGTCGGAGAAGGATTCACGGCCCCCCGACCTGCCGGGCAAAATCTCCGGCCTCTATCCCAAGCCGCGCGAACTGCTCAAGATCGTTCCGGCGACAGCGCGAGGCACGATCATCGGCTTCATCGTCGGCCTGTTCCCCGGCGCGGGCGCGACGCTCTCGGCGTTCTTCGCCTACGGCTTTGAGAAAGCGCTCGACAAGACCGGCCGGGTGGGCACCGGCGACGAGCGCGCCGTAGCCGCCCCGGAGGCCGCCAACAACGCAGCCTCCCAGGCGGCCATGGTGCCGCTGCTCTCGCTCGGAATCCCCAATAACGTCATCACCTCGATGATCCTGGGCGCCTTCATCATCCATGGCCTGACCCCCGGCCCTATGCTCGTCTCCAGTCGTCCCGACATGTTCTGGGGCATCGTCGTTGGGATGTTCGTCGCCAACGTCTTTCTGATCATCCTGAACGTGCCGCTGGTCGCGGTGTTCGTGCAGCTGCTGCGCCTCAACAAGCGGCGGCTGGCGATCTTCGTGCTGGTTATGTGTTTCATCGGCGCCTATTCGCTGCGTGGCCAGATGGGTGACTGTCTGATGCTCATCGCGTTCGGCGCCGTGGGGCTCGCGCTCAAGGCCTGGAGCTACGACGCGGCACCGCTGGTGCTGTCGCTGGTCCTCGGGCAGATCCTAGAACAGAGCCTGCAGCAGGCGTTGATCATGGGCTACGGGTCGCCTCTGATCTTCCTGCAGCGTCCGATCTCTGTCTCAGTCATCATCGTGGTGCTGGCAATCGCCATCGGCCTGCTGTGGCTGAGGCGCTCCGGCCGGGTGGTCATCGAGGCATCCGACTAAGGCGCTCCGGTTCCTAGGCACAAGACCCGGGACAATGCCCGATTTGCTCAATGCCACGCATACGCGGCGGCAATCCCCCGCGCACTGGACGACAAGGAACCCAAATGACAAGGAATGCTCATGTTGTAGTGGCCGGAGGCGGTCCAGCCGGCATCGTCGCCGCAATCGCCGCCGCCCGCCATGGCGCCAAGATCACACTTATCGAGCAACAAGGCTTCGTCGGCGGCATGGCCGGCACCGGCCTGAGCCTGCTCGCCTTCCACGATAATGCCTTCCGGCGGGTGGTCGGCGGCGTGCCATGGGAGATGGTGCGTCGCATGATGGCGAAAGGTAACTGCGTCGTTTACCGTAACGATGGCAAGCACGACGGCGATTTCGCGCTCGAGTTCTTCCATTCCACGGGTATCCGCTACAGTCCCGAACTATTCAAGCAGGTCGCCACCGAGATGCTGCTCGAGGCCGGGGTCGACATCCTCTGCCGCACCCTCGTCACCGGCACGCTCACAAGCAACGGCCGCATCGATGCGGTGGTCATCGAGAACAAGTCAGGCCGTAGCGAACTGTCCGCCGACGTCATCGTCGATTGCACCGGCGACGGCGACCTCGCGGCGCGAGCCGGCGCCGCATTCGAACTCGGCAGCCGCGGCGATGGTGTGTTCCAGCCCATGACCATGTTGTTCGCCGTCGGCAATATCGACGTCGAAAGGGCCATGGCATCAGGGGCGATGAAGCGAACCCCGTGGAACGTGATGGAGCCCGTCGAACTGACCGGCAAGTTCAGGAGCTACATCCTTGACATGACCCCTTGGGCGGACGTGCTCAAGGCGATTACGCCCAGCGAAGTGCCCCCGATCACGCGTTTCCGGTTCCACGACCAGAATGACGGCATGTTCCAGACCGGCAACTTCATCCATATCAGCCATCTCGACGGCACAAACGGCGAGCAGCTGGCGCGAGGGGAAACGGTTGGCCGTCTGCTGGTATGGCGGCTGGTCGAGATTCTGCGCCAGCACGTGCCGGGCTTCGAGGAGGTGCGGCTTGTCCAGATCGCAACGCATCTGGGCGTCCGCGAGACACGCCGCATCCGTGGCGAATACTATCTCACCGACGAGGACGCGCTCACCGCCCGTCAATTCGAGGATTCGGTTGCTCAGTGCGGCTACTTCATGGACATCCACGACCCTGACAGCTCCGACTTTACCCAGGCGGCCGGAGGCGGGCAGATCGCCGATGAGGCGAGCTTCGGCATCCCCTATGGCGCACTGGTCCCGCAGTCGCTGGACGGGCTGATCCTGGCCGGCCGTTGCGTGTCGGGCAGCCGCGCCGCCCAGTCTGCCTTCCGGGTTATGGGTACCTGCATGGCGATGGGCCAAGCCGCGGGCACCGCGGCCGCGATGTCATCGCTTGGCAACGTGCCCCTGCGCGAAATCGACGTCGCCGAGTTGCGCCGCCGGCTCACTGACACCGGGGCCATTGTCGATCGTCCCTTGTCGGGCTGAATGGAAAGTGGGCATTTCGCATGCCGGAGCGCGACCGGCTTGCGATCTGTATTCGGAAACCCCACATCCTACCGTCCAAGAGGGGACGGTTGTTCTTCGACATATTTTGTCGAGATCCTCATTAAGGATAGGTCGCTTGTGCCATGCGAAATCAAGTAACTATAGTCAGCGCGGGTCCTTATGCTTGCACGTCACTGTTTCGTTTAAATACTTCAATGAGGAAGTCGACAAATATGCGTGTCTTCACGGCAATGTGGCGGCCTTTGACAAAGACAGCGTATATGCCGTTGTCGAAGCCAAAGCCTATATGGCCCGCGATGTGGTGAAGAAAATGCTGCAATCGTCCGGCCTCGCAAGCCACGCAGACTTCCCATACAGTGCATTTTGCGCCAAACACACTAACGCGAGTGCCCCACCTGGCGTCATTAAGAGCATGGATGAGTCTTACACCTCATGTTGTGATTATAGGCTCCCGAGTTATTCGCGAAACTTTCCAGGATCGGCAGTCGCGTCAGCATCGTGTGGTTCTGCTGCGGGTGTTGGGGGAGTTGCGTAAGTATGACCTGATGACCGCCTCGGGGGCTGGGAAAGCTTATGTCAGCCGGGCTAGGGTGGTTGCGAGGAAACGGGCTGGCTTGCAGGTGGGGTGAGGACACCTATTTAGCGGTGCTCCTCCTGTCTTGAACCGAGGAACGAAGTGGTTGATGATTTTATAAGCTGAAAAGATGGATATCCTCCGAAAGTATCACACTTTATTAAGGTTGAAATTTTTGAATGGCTAATGAATATGGCGGAATTTGCGCCTCTTCCCGAAACAAATAGCGACCAAATAAAATATACGAATTTTTAATTTTAAGTAACTTAAGAGGAAATGATCTTCGCAGCGCCTTGGGAGGCAAATTTTGCCCCCAGAGCGATCCCGAGCTCTTCAGGCGCGTCCATGGTACCCTGGGCTGTTTTCCGGATTTCCTTCATTGAAGCGACATCACCGACAAACCCAGTGAGGATGATATTTGTCCCGCTGAAGCGGGCAAAGGCGCCAACCGCGGACCCGCAATCTCCGCCGACCATGCGAACGAATGCCCGCTCAGCGGAGACGAGCGCGTGGGTCAGGCCGTCGTCCAGGAAGCGGATCTTCGCTAACGTCGTTAGATCTCCCGCCCTGGTTTCGATACCCAGTGCCCCCTGGCCGACTGCGGGAAGCATCTCCTCAGGGGAAAGGGTAAAAACGGAATGATGCTCAAGCCCAAGTCGGTGAAACCCGGCCTCAGCCAGCACGATGGCGTCGAAGTCACCACGACATAGTCGAGCCAGCCGCGTGTCGATATTGCCTCTCAATGGTCGGAAGATGAAGTCCGGGCGCGCGCGCTTGAGTTCAAAGACTCGCCGTTGGCTCGTCGTTCCTATCACCGAGCCCAACGGTAATTCTCTCCAGCGGCCAAGCCTATCGCGTGTTAGGATTAGGTCGAACGCCGTCTCGCGGCGCAAGATAACTTCCAGGTTAAAGCTTTCAGGCACCGTGGGATAATAATCCTTCATGCAATGAACGGCGATGTCCGCACGGCCATCCAGAAGCGCATCTTCGACCTCCTTGATAAAAAGCGCTTTCCCGTCCAACTCTCGAAGCGGCCTGTCGATGATTGTGTCTCCGACCGTCTTGATGGGCACGATCTGCACCGGAATTTCCGGATGGCGTACGTTGATCGTAAGCGGTGTTTCCGGGCCATCTTTCGGGAGTGATCGCGATCTGTGAGGTTGCCGGTCCTGTATTGGATCGGAGATAGATTTGTGTCTGGACTTGACCTTACGCTTGACCCGGAGCGGCAGCCTCGGCGTTTCGAGGTGATCAACGGTGCTGGCGGCCGGCGTCACTGGTCGATGGATGACAAGGCGAGGATCGTCGCGGAGACGCTGGAGCCGACCGCAATCATTTCCGAAGTTGCCCGGCGTTATGGTCTCAGGCCGCAGCAGGTGTTCGCCTGGCGGCGCGAAGCGCGCAAACAGGCCGCTTCGGTGCAGCAGGAATCCCTGGCCTTCGTATCCGCGGTGGTGACAGCCCCGCCTCGGGGATCCGCGCCGAAGCGTCCTGGACAGCCGCGGAGGCGCAAGAGTATCCGCGACGTTGGGATGATCGAGCTGGAGATAGACGGCATTGCCATGCGGGTTGGCCGAGGCGCCGACGCCAAGACGGTTGCGGCGGTGATCCGTGCGCTGAAGGCAACCTCGTGATCGGGCCGACGGGCGCCGTCAAGGTCATGGTGGCGACGAAGCCGGTAGACTTCCGCAAGGGGGCGGAGGGGCTGGCTGCGTTGGTGCGCGAGACGATGGGCGCCGACCCGTTCAGCGGTGCGGTGTATGTGTTTCGTGCCAAGCGCACGGATCGGATCAAGCTGATCTTCTGGGACGGTACCGGCGTCTGCCTCTATGCAAAGCGGCTGGAAGACGGGGAGTTCCGCTGGCCAAAGGTGCAGGATGGCGTGATGCGCCTGACGGCCGCGCAGTTGTCGGCGCTGCTTGAGGGGCTCGATTGGCGGCGGGTCCATGAAGCCCGCCAGACAAGCGTTCCCACGCAGGCGAGTTGATCCGCGACGAAGTGAATCAGCCTCGATTCCGCTGTCGCCCGGAGCCGGCGAATATGGTCTGCTCCCGTCATGGCGATGACGGCGGACCAGCTTCCCGACGATCCGGATGTGCTGAAGGCGATGGTCCTGGCGCGCGATGTCGAGAACGCTCGCCTGACCCAGATCATCAAGGAATTGCAGCGCCACCGCTTCGGTCGTCGGGCCGAGAGCCTGCCTGAGGATCAACTCCTTCTTGGCCTCGAGGAAGCAGAGCAGATCGAAGCAGCGGGCGAGGAAGAAGCCGAACACGCTGATCCGGCTATCCGCAGGGAACGCGCTGCGAAGCGGCGGGCGAACCGTGGCGCGCTGCCGCCGCATCTGCCACGCATCGAGATGGTCGTCGACATCGAGGACCATGCCTGCCCATGCTGCCGCAACGACCTTCATCGGATCGGCGAAGACGTCAGCGAGCGGCTCGATATCGTGCCGGCGCAATTGCGCGTGATCGTCGTGCGTCGACCCAAATATGCGTGTCGTGCCTGCGATGACGTGGTCGTGCAGGCTCCGGCGCCTGCCCGGCTGATCGAAGGCGGTCTGCCGACCGAGGCGACGGTCGCGCAGGTTCTGGTCTCCAAATATGCCGATCATTTGCCGCTCTATCGTCAGGCGCAGATCTATGCTCGGCAGGGTATCAACCTCGACCGTTCCACGCTCGCCGACTGGGTCGGCCGCGCCGCCTGGCACCTGCGTCCGGTCCACGAGCGGCTGTTGGAGAAGCTGAAGGCCTCGCCGAAGCTCTTTGCCGACGAGACCACGGCGCCGGTGCTGGATCCCGGCCGCGGCAAGACCAAGACCGGGCAGCTCTGGGCCTACGCTCGCGATGACCGACCATGGAACGGGAGCGACCCGCCGGGCGTCGCCTATGTCTATGCGCCGGACCGAAAGGCGGAGCGACCGATCGCTCATCTCGCGGGCTTTACCGGCATCCTGCAGGTCGACGGCTATGGCGGCTATCGCGTGCTGGCCGGGAAGAGCGGCGCAACGCTCGCCTTCTGCTGGGCACACGTACGCCGGCGCTTCTACGAGCTCGCGGCCGCCAGCCCGGCGCCCATCGCCAGCGAGGCGCTCCGGCGCATCGCAGAGATCTATCGCGTCGAGAACGACATCCGCGGCCAGTCGGCAGGCGAACGTCGCACCGCGCGCCAGGAAAGGAGTCGGCCGCTCCTGGCCGAACTCGAGCCATGGCTGCACGAGAAGCTCAGCCTGATCAGCCAGAAGACCAAACTCGCCGAGGCAATCCGCTATACGCTCTCACGCTGGGAGGGGCTCACCCGCTTCCTGGACGACGGACGTATCGAGATCGACTCCAATACCGTCGAGCGGTCGATCCGACCGATTGCGCTCAACCGCAAGAACGCTCTCTTCGCGGGCTCTGACGGTGGCGCCGAGCATTGGGCTGTCGTCGCTTCTCTCATTGAAACCTGCAAGCTCAACGACGTCGAACCGCTCCGCTACATCGCCGACGTGCTCGCAAGGATCGTCAACGGCCATCCAAACAGCCAAATCGACGATCTCCTGCCTTGGGCCTATATCGCCGCTTCCGAGATCAAGGCCGTGGCCTGAGAACACCGCTTACCGTTGATCAGGCTCTTAACGTAACGAGCTTGCCAGAGGGCGAGCTTGCTGGGTCGCGTCGCTATTCTCAAAACCACGGCGAAACCTTCCAGGAACTTCGGCGACGACTGAAAAAGGACCGCCCATCGCCGTTCAAATGCAAGGGTGAGATTTGTGGTTCTAGCCAACACCCATCGCTTTATCCAATCCCAGGAGCCGCTGGAGGAGCACGATCATCCCGAACGCAAAAAAGATCAGCAGCGTGGAAACTGCCGCAATCATTGGGTCTACAGCCAAGTCGATGTAGTTGAATATTCGCACCGGAAGGGGCATCAAATTCACGTCTGCCAAAAAGATAGAGACAGTCGTCTGGTCGAAGGACGTGATGAATACAAAAATCACGGCAGCCATGATGGAGGGCGCGATTGCCGGCAGCGTCACGCGAACGAGAGTTCGGAGCTCGCCGGCCCCCAGGCTCGCGGCCGCCTCCTCGATTGCAGGGTCGAGCCCAACGAGCCCGGCACCAACCGTGCGCAGAACGTAAGGAACTGTGATGAGAACGTGGGCAGCCAACAATCCGAACAACGAAGTGTCGATATGAATCATGTAGTAAAATTGCAACAATGCAACGCCCGTGACGACGGTCGGCAACAGCAAAGGTGACATCAGAAATGACTTGTACAAACTGGAGCCAGAGAATTTAAACTTGTGAAGTCCAATGGCCGCCGCAACACCGATCACCATTGCAGCCAATGAGCACAAAGTCGCCAGTACGAGGCTGAGAATGAAGGAATGGAAGAAATCCACGTGATGGAGAAGTTTATAATACCAGTCAAATGTGAAACCAACCGGCGGGAATGCGACGTAGGGGGTGAGCGTGAAAGAGCCCCCCATGATCACGACCAGAGGGCCGATCAGGAAGATCACAACTAACCAGGCGGCGAGGTCCAGAGCCTTGTCCATGTCGATCATTGCTCCTTGAACAAGCGGCCGTGCAGCGCCATAACGGCGACATTGATGACTAGAAGGACCATCACGAGCGTGGCGCCCACCGGCCAATTCACTGAATACGTGAATTTCTCATAGATCAGTGTGCTGATCGTCGAAACCCGACTTCCTCCGAGCAGAACCGGTGTCACGAAGGCGCTGATGGCGAGACTGAACACCAGCAGCGAACCCGCGGCGATTCCCGGCACCGACAGCGGCAGAACGACCTTCCGAAGGATACGTGATCGCGACGCACCCAGACTCTCAGCCGCGTCTATGAGCGACTTATCTATCTTCTCAAGAATGCCGATCAGGCTGAGAACCATCAGTGGCAGGCTGATGTGAACCAGGCCGACCACCACCGCGAACGTGTTTCCATTCAACGGCAGCGGCGCCTCGATGATACCCGCGGCTTTGAGCCAACTGTTGATCAAGCCCGTGTCACCAAGCAGGACGATCCACGCATAGGAACGCACGACAAGGTTGATCAGGAGCGGTGACAGCGTCAGTGCGATCAGCGCGCTTTTCATAGCAGCTCCCGATCTCGCGATTTTCAATGCGAGTGGAAAGCCGAGCAGGATACAAATGAGCGTGACCAATATACCGAGGCCGATAGATCGAACAATGAGTAAAAGATAGTAGGTATCCGTGAGAACATCGACGTAATTTTTCAACGTAAGGATCGGTATATATAGTTTCGTGGAGCTGAATGAGAAGAAACTCATCTCCAGAATGAGCGCATACGGAACGATCAGGAAGACGATGTAAAATGCGGTGATCGGCGCCAAATAGGAGCACATTTTCGACCAAGGCGCTTTGGCCCCAGCGCCGTACGCCGCGCGTGGTGAAGACATGGTCTCGATACTCATCGCGCTGGCACCACCCTGCAATCCTGCATGTCCGCGCCGATTGTCACTCCGGTACCCAGCTCGAACCGACCGCCGAGCTGCGGATCGACATGGGCACAGACCAATCCCGCAGGCGTCGCGATTTGTAGCTCCAGAGACGAACCAAGGAATCGCTTGCCGGTCACTTTAAGAGAGGCTTCGTCGCTGGCAACAACGCGCACCTTGTTGAAGGCCAACTGCACAGCAATATCGGGCGCATTTCTCCCGCGGACCCTAATCGTGCTGTCGCCTCCAAGCCTCAGCTCAAGTTCTTCCTCGCCTGTCGCCTGGAAATCGCCTCGAAGAAGGTTTCCAGAGCCCACGAACTCGCACACCCAGGACGAATTCGGCTTTGCGAAAAGTTCTTCGGGCGTGTCGAGTTGCACAATATTGCCATCCCGCATAACGACGATGCGGTCCGCCATCGACATCGCCTCCTCCTGGTCATGGGTTACGAAAACAGCCGTGACCCCAAGGCGGCGCTGCAGCGCCTTGAGCTCGGTTTGCATCTGGACGCGGAGCTGTTTGTCGAGAGCTCCTAGTGGCTCATCGAGCAGGAGAAGATCCGGCTGAAACACAATCGCACGCGCGAGTGCGACGCGCTGCTGCTGGCCGCCCGACAATTGCTTCGGCTTCCGGTCTGAGAGTGCGCCAAGTCCAACCAACGCCAAGGCACTGTTGGCCATGGCGCGCTTCCGCTCGGCGGGAATCTGCCGGCAATCCAGTCCGAACTGCACATTCTCAAGCGCAGTCATATGAGGGAACAGCGCGTAAGATTGGAAAACGATACCGATATTGCGACTCCGTGCGGCCAGCCCGGCAACATCGTGGCCATTCAGGACGACGCTTCCGTGCGCGGGCGATACAAAGCCCGCAATCGTGCGAAGCAGAGAAGTCTTCCCGCATCCAGACGGACCCAAAAGCGCAACAAACTCGCCGCGCTTCACATCGAGGCTCACACCCTTAAGGGCGTCGAAGGAGCCATATTTCACGCGAACATTCCTTATTGACAAGGCAATTTCGCCGGGATCTGCGACTTGAATCGGTTCTGAATTCACGTTCACCACTCCGCGATCAATATTTATTATTATTTATGCTTCTAGAAGAAAACGTTGGCTAACTTCTATCGGCTCATCCCATGTAGGCGCCGCCGTTGACGTGAATCAACTCGCCAGTGACGAACGAAGACGCGTCCGAAGCAAGGAACAGAACGGCATCGGCGATTTCGCCTGCTTGTCCCATACGCCTCAGCGGAATGCTCTTCGTCATCTCGGTGAGTTGAACTTCGTCATATCCACCTCGGGGTTGGGCTGTATCGATCAACCCCGGCGCAACGGCGTTCACGCGAATGCCATAGGGAGCCAGCTCCAAAGCCGTCGTTCGCGTCAAGCCAATGAGCCCCGCTTTGCTCGCGCTGTAATGGGCGCCTCGTGGGGATCCCCGTAACGCCGACGATGACATGTTGACGATACAGCCGGTCCTGCCCAGTCGGATAAGTTCGCGTGCTACCGCTTGAGTGCAAAAGGCGGCTGCTTTGAGATTGACAGCAACAACGGCATCCCAAACCTCCTCAGACAGCTCGAGGAATGATACCCGCGGAAATATGCCGGCGTTGTTTACGAGGATATCGACCGATCCTAACGTCGACACGGCCTCTTGAACCATCTCCGCGATTTCAGTCAACTGCGCGACATCGGCCCGGACGAGCCGGGCGCGTCGCCCCTCCTCCTCCACCAAGTCGCCGGTCAGCCTCGCATCGGCCTCGTTATCAAGCCAGTTGATTGCGATATCCGCACCAGCGGACGCCAGCGCCACGGCAACAGAGCGTCCTATGCCCCGTTGAGCTCCTGTGACCAGCGCGACCTTGCCTTTCAGCGCATTATTGGATGCCGGTGGGACAGCCAGCATATGCGTGCCTCCTCAGAACGATCAGTATGAATTTCTGGCGGCTAGGCGGGTACCGCCGGGGCATCGCCGTACTTGCTCGACAGTGTCGCCATTGAAAGAAGCCGGCGTTCGAGTTCCTGAATCTGAGGAAAGCCCATAAGGGACCAGATTTCCTCTATACCAACGAGAAGATCCGGGCGATCGACGGCCTGGCCAGTGTCAACCACGGAGCGCATGACCGAAAGAGCACTTTTCATGCCATGGATAGCGGCAGCCGGGAGCATTCTCGGAAGACTGATCCGCCGAACCCCGAGTTCCTTCAAGCGTTCGATTGGAATGAGCGGAGAGGTCGGACGGGACCGGATTCCAAAGCCCATATTGACCGTAACCGGCACACCGGCAGCTTCCACGATCCTGGCGATATCATCCTGTGATCGTACAGCATCCGGAAAGATCATGTCGGCGCCAGCGGCAACGTAAGCACGAACCCGTTGCACTGTAACCTCAATGCCTTCGATAGCCAGAGCATCCGTTCTCGCGACAATCCCGAAAGCGTCGTCTTTGCGAGCCAGGCACGCAGCTTCAATCTTCTTGACCATTTCCGCGGTCGGGATGACCTCCTTGCCCGGCATGTGCCCGCAACGTTTGGGGCTGACCTGGTCCTCGATGTTGACGGCCGCGACGCCAGCCGCCTCGAATTCGCGAACCGTGTGAAACACATTGACAGGATTTCCATATCCGTCGTCTGCGTCTGCAGTGAGAGGAATCTCGATCGCTCGGGCGAGATTGCGACAATGCGCGACGTTTTCCGCGAGCCCCATGATGCCAACATCCTCCATGCCGAGCATGGCATTGGCGATTGCGGCTCCACTCGTCGCTGCGGTCTTGAAGCCGGCGGCTTCGACGAGGCGCGCACTGTATCCGTCATAGACACCCGGCGACACGATGAAGTCACCGGAGCTTAGCAGGCGCCGAAAAGCCTTGGGGCCCGTCTTGTTATCATCCCTATCCAAGATCACGGTGGAGCTCCATCTCTCACTTCTCGGCACGCCGGAGAAGTCTACCCAGGATTGATATTGACATACGAGCCGTCGAAAATAGTGTCAACACGTTAAGTGCGCATCACGCTCATTGCGGGGTAGCTCTGGTCAATAGGCAAGCGAACCGCTATCCTGGATGCTGAGTTTTCAATCTTTTTAGGGAAGATCGAATGAGTGAGATTGTGTCAACCGATCGGGAGGCGGGCACGCTCGGTGAACAGCTTTTTCACGATATCGCCGAGATCATTCAATCAGGCGAACTTGGATTGGGTTCTGAAGTCAATGAGAAATTCCTCGCTCAGCGCTTCCAGGTGAGCAGGGGGCCTGTGCGTGAAGCCTTGCGACGCTTGCAAGGTATTGGTCTTATTTCGCGCGAGCCATTCATGCGCGCTCGGGTGGTCTCCCTCAATGCCAAGCAACTGGCCGAGCTATTCCAGATGCGCGAAGCCCTTGAAGGCATGGCCTGCCGCCTAGCAGCGGAGAACATGAGTGCAGACGAGTCGACAAGACTTCTGGCCGACCTCGAGGCGGACCGGCGCTCCTGGACCAGTGGGGACAGGTCGCGGAAGTTTGATTTTCACCAGCGCGTGGTTGCTGCCTGCGGAAACCAGCGTATCATCGACACGCTGAATGGCGATTTGCACCAGCTCTTCAGAGTTTATCGGCGGCAGTCGGGGATGGATAACCAGAGGCGGCAGACGGCCTATCAGGAGCACTGGCAGATCATGCGCGCCATCATCAGTCGAGACGCCGATCTCGCTGAGTCGATGATGCGATCGCATATCGCGCGTGCGTCCGAAAATCTTGCTCGCCAGGAGAGTTTCTTGACGGGAACGCTGGAAAAGTCCGCCGCCTCCTAGCATTTTGCTTCTGGCTTTCGACCGTCGAGAGATTTAAGTGTTGACACTTAGGCCTCAGCGTCCGATCCTGCGCCCCTGGCGTGGGTGATTGGCAGCAGCCACCCGCTGCTTTTGCAACGGGCCGCGCCCGCAAATCAATGGCCAAAAGGGATCTAGGATGTCTCACGTTTCCATTGTGGCTCTTGGAGGGACCACGCGGGTCGGATCGTCGTCCGAGAACGCTGCGCGGTTCGCATTGGCGGAGGCCGCCAAGCTCGGGGCAAAAGTCCAGATGTTCGACGGAGCACTGTTGAACATGCCGATGTATGCGCCAGAATCAGCGAAGCGCAGCTCCGAAGCGCTTGAACTCATCGCCGCTTTGCGTGCGGCTGACGGCGTTATTCTAGCGTCTCCGGGATATCACGGCGGCATATCCGGAATGCTGAAGAACGCGTTGGACTATACCGAGGACATGCGTGAGGACACGCGTGTCTATCTTGAGCACCGCAGCGTGGGGTGCATCGTCTGCGCCGCGGGCTGGCAAGCCGTCGGCACAACGCTGACGTCCCTGCGTTCGATCGTGCACGCCCTCCGGGGCTGGCCCACTCCACTCGGAGTGGGCATCAATACGGTTGCCGTCAGAGCGTTCGATCAGGAAGGCAATTGCATCGACCCCAACACCCGCGCTCAGTTGCACATTCTGGCTGAGCAGGTCGTGACCTTCGCGCGCTTCGGGAAGTCAAAGCCGCCCGAAAGCACGATCGCGGCTTGAATGACTCCTGAGCATCGACGGATACGCCATGAATATTCTCGTCCCAACCCCTCCAGTCGCCGGGGCTGAAGTCGCCGAAGCCAGTAAACTCGTGTCGGCTTCTCTTCGCGTAGCGCGCGCTGTTGCTGATCTTCGCGCCGGCAAGGGGGTAATCGTAACCGACAGCGAGGATCGCGAAAACGAAGGCGATTTCGTCTTTTCCGCAGAGAACCTGACCATAGAGCAAATGGCGCTGATGATCAGAGAGGGATCCGGGATTGTTTGTCTGGTTATCAGTGACGCGCGCGCACTCCAACTCGAACTTCCCCCCATGGTCCAGGATAATCAATCGAAGTTCGGCACGGGCTTCACTGTCTCTATCGAGGCCAGGCATGGTGTGTCGTCCGGCGTCTCGGCCGCGGACCGTGTGAGGACTATTCAGGCTGCTGTTGCTATCGACGCGGAGGCGAACGATCTCGTCCGCCCAGGGCATGTATTTCCGCTCAAGAGCCATCCCGAAGGCCTGCATGGCCGGCAGGGACACACCGAGGCCACACTCGAGTTGATGCGGTTGGCTGGCCTACGCGACGCTGGCGTTCTCTGCGAGATCACCAATCCTGATGGCACGATGGCTCGCGGCGACGATTTGGATCGCTCTGCGACGAGGAATGGTATGGTAATCGTGTCGATATCCGACATTCTGGTCGTCATCGGTGAGTGCGGGCAGTTTTAGCCGGGCTTCCTGGTCTTCGGCCAATCGCGGAAAACCCCGGCAAAGCCGGGGTTTTTGTTTGTAAGGGCATGTAGCCGCCGTGAGGCGCTTCACGTTAGGCAAGCGAAGACGATATTTTTCATCGAGCGCCACCATCCTGGCCACTCAAACCGCCAGTCAAACCACCGCGTCGACCGGCACTCGGTTGAGAGATCTGACCTTGGGCATGACCTCAGTACCAAAGCGCCGCAGACCGTCGAGCGTAGGGTGGAAGCGAAGCATGATAAGGTCGATCCCAATCTCAGCATATGTATCGATCCGCTCGGCTACCGTTTCGGCAGTTCCAAGCAGGCCGGCACCCAGCGCCTTTGCCGAGGTCAGCGCGACTCGGTTTCGGGCGCCATACTCTTCGAGCTCAACGGCCTGCCGAACCGCGTCGGTAGCGTCATCCGCGCAAATGACGTGAGCGCTCATTCCAAACTGCAGAGTGCGACCGAATTTAGCAGCACGATCCCGCATTTCCGCGATATCCACGCGGATCTTCCCAAGGTTGCCTTCGTATTTTCGGAAATCCGTATCATACTCGACGAACCAGCAGTCACAGAATTCCGCAATTGTGTTCTTGCCTGGTTCCGACCGGCTGGCAGCATAGATCGGAGGAGATGGTGAGCGAACGGGCTTCAACGGAAGTTCGGTCCCATCCAACGTGAAATACTCCCCTTGGAGCAACGGAGCCTCCTCCGTCCAAAGCGCGCGAATCGCGCGGACAAACTCATCCATGCGCTTGTACCGCTGCCCGGGATCTTCAAGCCAGGCGCCATTGCCGAAGACATTCAATTCCTCGGGCCACCAGCCGTTGACGATATTCATGCTGAAGCGGCCGCCACTGATGCGATCGAGCGTTGCGCCCATCTTTGCAACGGCCTGGGGGGCGAGTATGCCCGGATGGGTCGCGACCATGATCTCCATTCTGCTTGTCGCGCAAGCGAGAGCCGTGGCCAGGATCCAGGACGCGTGATCAGGGCCAAGCCAACGTTCGGCAACGAGTGTCACGTCAAATCCGTACGCCTCGGCTTCTTTGACCGCTTGCCGCGTGAAACTAAGCAACTCATCGGTTTGGCCCAAACCTCGCTTCGAGGCTGCCTGGACAGCAGCCTCGATTGCCGGCTCCGACTGCACGATATGGGGCAGCGGCGTCCAGAAACCCAATCTCATAGAGGTCACCCAATTTCCTTTCGCCATTGATCGAGCAGCGCATCGCGCTGCGGCATGAGATCGTGCCACGGCGGATCCAGAAGCTGCGCGACGGCTTCATCACCGAACGTGAAGTTCGCGGTCTTGTCGGCAGGAATAGCAACCGTCTTGTTGGCCGGGCTGTAGAATTGCTCGACGAGCGGCGCCTGGTAGCCGGCTGACAGCGTGAAGTCCGTCCACGCGAGGGCTCCAGCGAGATTTCGCGTCCCCTTTGGGATCTGAGTCCCTGTCCTCTGGGCATAGACCCCTTCGTGGGGTTGGGCGCGCGCAACCGGCAAGCCGAGCGCGATAAGCTGCTCGCCCCGATGGGCATAGTAGAACGCGGCATCGATCTCCTGCTGCTGGAACAGTTGAAGGCCTTGTCCGACATTGTTGTAGATCTTGAATTTTGGCAGGCGCCTGATTGCCGCGAAGCCGGGATTGAGATTTGTGGCGCTTCCACCGTTGAGTACGGCTGCTAGGTAGAGGAACGTCAACCCGTACGGTTGGCCGACGTACGGGACGCCTACCGCCAGACCGGGACGCCACAGATCCCGCCAAGAGGTCGGAGGGGATTCGAAGGCGACTTTGCGATAGACAAGGTCGAACTTGTAGATCGTAGTGCCATACACTTCGCATTTCGGCGGCATCATGCTCTCGTAGATTTCGCCGGCATGCGACAGTTTCGAGCTCTGATCGCCGAGCAGAAGGCCGGCTTCATTGAGCATGATCGCGGTCTCATGATTGATCATGATCGCATCAAAGGGTGGCTTTCCCCGCGCAACAACCAACTTCGCGACAATGTCTGCATCATCCGTAACGACGAGCCTGATCTTATAGGGGTGCTCGGCCTCGAAGCGTGGAATGATTTTCTCGCGAACCGTTTTTTCAAACGCGCCACCGTAGCAGGTGACGGTGATCGGCGCCTGCTCCTGCGCCTTCGGCGCCTGTGGAAGCGCGGCCGAAGCGACTAGGCCCGAGCCTCCGAGGAGCGCCGCGCGGCGCGTAAGATTAGACATGTACGGACCCGATTTAGTGGTCATTCTTCGTCCCCTCATTTTGGTCAGGTCAGTGCTTCCAGGCCTCTGCGCAGGTCCGCCGCAGCGGTTTATCGAGGCGGGCACCCCAAAGTTTATTGGGCTCAATCAACGCTGCGACTGTAGTTCAACCTCTAAAAATGTGTCAACACTCTTGACTGCCAAATAGCGAGACTCTACGAGAATTGTGTCGGCCTCGCTCGTAAAGTATGAACACATTATGCTATGTTCTTGATATGTTCGTGCGTGGCGGGCATAAATCCGGAGTGTCACCGATGAATGTCGCCACGGAATTCGACGCTTTTCTTGCTCGTGCGGGCTTGTCTGTGTCCGCTGACCGCAGAGAGGCGATGATTGCTGGGTATGAGGATCTAAGAAAACGCGTCGCACTCTTGCGGCAGAAGCGGAAGCCATCTTCTGCTCCATGTTCGGTTTTTAGCGTGGATGTGCGGAGATTATCATGAAGGACGCCACGTATAGAGAGCTGAGCATAGAGCAGGCGGGGCGATCGATCCGCTCTCGTGAGATTTCGTCTCAGGAACTCACCCGATCCGCCCTTCGTCACATTAGCGAGTATAACCCTACGCTGCATGCCTTCATTACGGTTACAGAAGAGAAGGCGCTTGCGGATGCAAAGCGAGCCGATGACGAACTCGCTGCGGGGGTCGACCGTGGGCCGCTGCACGGCATCCCCTATGCGGTAAAGGACGTCTTCGACACCGAGGGGATCCGAACGACGTGTCATAGCAAGATCCTGCTGGACAATATACCGGCCGAGGATTCTGCAGTCGTCGCCCGCTTGTCGAATGCCGGCGGAGTGCTCATGGGAAAGTTAGCCACGGACGAATTCGCATTTGGCGGGCCCACGGACGATCTCCCATTCCCTGCTCCGCTGAACCCATGGAACACCGAGCACATGACGGGCGGCTCATCATCGGGCTCCGCTGTCGCCGTTTCATCAGGGATGGTTCGCTTTGCGATCGGAACTGACACAGGTGGTTCCATCAGGGGGCCGGCGGCTCTGTGCGGGCTTGCCGGAGTGAAGCCAACCTTCGGCAGGGTCAGCACGCGCGGCGCCTACCCGCTTGCCTACTCGATGGATCATTGTGGTCCACTGGCGGCGAGTGTGACCGAAGCGGCGATCGCGCTACAGGTGTTGGCGGGCCATGATCCTCGGGATCCTTCGAGCGCAGACGTGCCAGTGGAAGATTACCTGGCTGAACTGAATGGGGGAGTGGCTAGGTTAAAGATCGGCGTTCCTCGAGCCTTCTTCGAAAAAGCGCAAGGCATATCGACAGAGGCTCTGGCCGCAATCACGCAGGTCGAGGACGCCTTGCGCGCGGCAGGCGCGACGGTTGAGGATATCGCAATGCCGGACTATCCTCTCTTCAGCACGTGCGGTCGTGTCATCCTCACGGCTGAGGCGTTCTCAGTTCATGAAGAAAACATGCGGACACGGGCTGCCGACTATAGCTCGCTGGCCATGCAGCGCATCATGCTCGGAGCCTCGCTCACCGCAGCCGACTACATCCAGGCGCTACGCCTGCGGCGGGAGCTGGCGCGGGCCGTCGACGATACTTTCAATCAATACGATCTCATCCTGACCGCCTGCAGCGTTGCACCGGCACCGCGTCTAGACTCGATGCCAGACCCGTTCACCGCACCATCGGTGATCCAAGCTTACCCGTTCAGCTTAAGCGGCCACCCAGCAATGAGCGTGCCTGTGGGATTGGCCTCGAACGGACTGCCGCTTTCGGTGCAGTTTGTCGGCCCATACTTCAAAGAGGCTCGGGTACTTAGGGCGGGACGAACGGTGGAGACACTGTTTGGCTGGAAGCTCCCTGTTCTCGCACTGCAGTAGTCGCCCCTGGTCGCGTCCGAACATAACACATCCGACCGCCCAACATTCATTTTGTACACGGAGTTTAGCCAATGCAATTCGGATTGTTCTACGAACATCAGTTTCCGAAACCGTGGAATGAAGGAGATGAGCTTAAACTCTTTCAAGATGCGTTGGATCAGATTGAGCTCGCCGATCGGCTGAACTTCGATATGCTGTGGGTGGCTGAGCATCATTTCTTGGAGGAATATTCGCACTCCTCGGCTCCGGAAGTTTTCCTTGGCGCTGTTTCTCAGCGCACCAAGCGGATGCGACTGGGTCACGGCATCGCCTTGATGCCACCGAAATATACGCATCCGGCACGCGTTGCGGAGCGAATTGCAACGCTGGATTTGCTCTCCAAGGGCCGTGTCGAATGGGGTACGGGGGAATCCGCTTCGATCATCGAGCTCGAGGGCTTCGGCGTCGATCCCGCGGATAAGACGGCCATGTGGACTGAAGCGACCGAGCAATCGGCCAATATGGTCGCGCTGTCGCCGTATCCTGGCTTTCAGGGCCAGTTCTTCGACATGCCGGTCCGCAACATCGTGCCAAAGCCGGTTCAGCGACCTCATCCGCCGATGTGGGTTGCTTGTTCGAAAAGAGAAACGATCCACCGCGCGGCGCGAAATGGCCTCGGGGCGCTCGCGTTTGCGTTCGTAGAGCCCGAAATGGCAGCTAAGTGGGTTGAAGAGTACTACGACATCATCAAGTCGGAAGAGTGCGTTCCGATCTCTCATGTCGTGAATCCGAACATCGCCCTGGTCGGCGGCATGATGTGCCATTCGGATCCGCAGGAAGCGGAGCGTCGCGGCCTCGATGGGTTCAAGTTCTTTGGATACTCCCTGGGGTACGTCAGCAGCTTCGGCGAGATGGTTCCCGGTCATTCAGACATCTGGAGCGGCTTCGAATCCGTCAAGGACACCCTGCCCGGCAACGCGGGGGCCGGCGGTATCGGATCGCCAGAGCAAATACGGGACTATCTTCTCCGCTACGAAAAATGCGGCGTTGATCAGCTCATTTTTGTCCAGCAGGCGGGAGCGAATAAGCATGAGCACATCTGCGACTCGCTGACGCTGTTCGCGGAGGCTGTCATGCCCGAGTTCCACGCCCGCGAAGCAGAGCGGCAGGCCAGGAAGCAGAAGGAGCTCACCCCTTACATCCAGGCCGCGCTTGCACGCAAAAAGAAGATGCGTGAACTCAAGAGGGAAGAAATTGCGCCAATTCTTGCCCCGGGCAAACGCTCAGCTGCGCTCAATGAAGAGCGGCGCGCGAAGTTCGCCGACCGCGGCATTCCGGTGCCAGCATTCGACCCTCACGCAAAGACATCGGCTGAACAGAAGTAAACGTCGTAGGCAGCGCAGTCTGTGAAGCCCGGATTGTGCTGAGCGGACACTCCATTCGAAGATATTCGTATGCCGAGAGGCGGACGTGAGAGATTTAACCCCTTCCATTGGCCAGTTTAGCTGTAGCGACGGCGCGTCCTACAGTTACATAAGTGTTGCGTCCGCCTGCGCGCCCTACAAAGTGAGGCCCAGCCAGCTGCCATTCGCGTGCCGGGTGCTCGTGGAGAATCTGGCCAGAGGCTCTCAGTTGCGCCCGGACGTTGTATCCTCGACCGACATCGCTCATATGATCCACTGGAATGACCATATCGGCGAAAGTGCCCCCCTAAACGTCGGCCGTGTAATCTTACCGGATTCCAGCGGGCTACCCGTATTGCTCGACATGGCGGCGTTGCGTGATGCGGTGGCGCGCGAAGGATCCGATCCAACCGTCATTGAGCCCAGTATCCCGGTTGATGTCATCGTCGATCATTCGCTGCAGGTCGATGTCTCCGCGGTACCGGGCGCGGCCTCTCGCAACCTGCACCACGAGTTCGAACGGAATAGCGAGCGCTATCGGTTCCTGAAATGGGCGCAGCAGGCCTTCAGGTCTGTTCGCGTGTTTCCGCCCGGCACCGGGATCATCCACCAGATCAATCTCGAGCATATCGCACCTGTAGTCGGATCGACTGAGACTGGGCTCGCCTACCCCGACTTCGTGCTCGGCGGTGACTCTCACACGCCCATGGTCAATGCCATCGGTGTTTTGGGCTGGGGTGTAGGAGGGATCGAGGCTCAAGCGGCGATGCTTGCCGTCCCTTACATCTTCCCCATTCCGGAGTTCGTGGGTGTTCGCCTGAACGGCGAATTGCCATCTGGCGCGACGACGACCGACTTGGTTCTGCATGTGACGGAGCGCCTCCGGCGAGAAGGCGTGGTCAGCTCAATCGTTGAATATTGTGGCGCAGCAGTAGCGAAACTGCCCGTTCCAGCCCGTGCGACACTGTCGAACATGGCGCCAGAATACGGTGCGACCGCAGCATTTTTCCCCATCGATCAAGAGACAATATCGTACCTGACCTATACGAGGTCGCCCGCGCACGCTGACTTTGTCGAACGATACTCCAAGGCCAATGACCTGTTTGCTGATCCTGGGCATGCTGAGCCGCTGTATGCACGCACGATCGAGATCGAGCTTGGCTCGGTCGGGCGCAGCGTTGCGGGACCACGGCGCCCTCAGGACCGCCTCGATATTCCGGATGTCGCTGACGATTTTCGTAGGCGCTTGCCGCTCGGCGTAAGGGATGGGGGGTTTGCATGCAGGTCCCCACTTGAGGCCGAGATTAGGGTTGATGGCCGCACCGCAACGATCACACATGGCGCCATCGCGATCGCTGCCATTACCGCATGCACCAATACGTCAAACCCCGAAGTCATGGTCGCTGCCGGGCTTCTCGCAGAGAAAGCGGTCAATGCGGGCTTGTTACCGGCTCCTTGGGTGAAAACCTCGCTAGCGCCCGGATCCAGGGTGGTCACGCGTTACCTTGAGGAGCTCGGCCTACTCAACAAACTGGAAGCGATTGGTTTTGGGGTGGTTGGATATGGGTGCACCACCTGCGGCGGGAAATCCGGCCCGCTGCATCCAGCCATGTCGGCGACGATTGCGCAGACCGATCTCGTTGCAGCCTCCGTACTTTCGGGAAACCGAAACTTCGAGGGTAGAATTCACCGTCAGGTTCGCGCCAACTACATCATGTCGCCGCCTTTGGTCGTCGCATATGCATTGGCGGGTCGGGTCGACATCGACCTGGATCGCGAACCGCTCGGGGCGGGTTCCGGCGGCAACACCATCTATCTCTCGGACATTTGGCCCTCCCAATCGGAAATCACCCAGTCGCTGGAGATCGTTCGTGACCCTGCGTTGTTCGCCGGGGTCTACGGTGAGCCAAACCGCGTCGCGCTTTGGGACGATCTTGCAGCACCGAGCGGCAGTCGCTTCCAATGGGAAGAACAGTCGACATATCTCATCGAACCCCCCTTCATTGCCTTGGGGCGCGAGCAGGCACGGTCCGGGCTGCCGGATCGTATTGACGACGCACGAGCGCTAGGCGTCTTTGGTGACTCCCTTACCACCGACCATATCTCTCCGAGTGGGGAGATCCCTTCGGAGAGCGCCGCGGGACAGTACCTACTGGCGAAAGGCATTCCGCAAGCGAAATTCAACACCTATGTTGGACGTCGCTGCAACCATGAGGTCATGGCGCGCGGGACGTTCGCAAATCTCAGAATCAAGAATCTGCTGGTTGAGGAACGCGAAGGCGGGTGGGCGCGCGTCTTTCCCGAAGGCGATGTGTGGACGGTCTACGATGCAGCAGCCATCTACAGGGCGCGCAGCACTCCCCTGATCGTTCTGGGGGGCCGCGACTATGGAATGGGTTCAAGTCGGGATTGGGCGGCCAAAGGTACCGCACTGCTGGGCATTCGAGCGGTCATCGCCGAGAACTTCGAACGCATTCACCGGTCGAACCTCATCGGAATGGGCGTCATCCCCTTGCAATTCGCCGCCGGGGAGGGTTGGCGCCAGCTCGGTCTCAAAGGCTCAGAGACCTTTGCAATTGAAGGCTTGCTCCAGGCGGTTGATGGCGTTGCTCGAGCGGTTGTAAGGGCGCGTCAGGACGATCACGAGCTCACATTTGAGGTATCCGCAGCCGTGACGACACAAAGCGAACGCGACTGTCTCAAGAACGGCGGCATCATGGTCGACATGTTCAAGCGATTTTCTCGTCATAATCACGAAGTTCAGGTCCAATCACATGAGTTATGACCTAATCCTCGCTAACGGCGAAATCGTCTTTCCCGACCGGGGAATCCGCACGGGCTCCATCCTCGTTCGGAACGGCAAGATCGCAGGTATTGTCTCACGATCCGATGGCCTGAAGGCCAACGAGATCATTGATTGCAAAGATAAGTGGGTGCTGCCGGGCCTCATTGATCCTCATACCCACATCGGTTTCGGTTCCAACGAGACAGACTTTCTAACAGAATCCCGCTCCGCGGCGCTAGGCGGTGTCACCAGCCTCCTGACGTTTCACAGGTCCAACGACCTCAGCGCCTCGACTGGCCCGTGGAGAAAGCGCGGCGAAGAGCAATCTTTGATTGATTTCAGCTTTCACTTTGGCGTGACGAGCAAACTTCATATTGAGACGCTCGCTGAAACGACCCGTCGGTTCGGTGTCACATCGATCAAAGTTTATCTCATGTATAAGGGCGCCAGCGGCGCTGCGAAAGGCTTCACGGAAATCGACGATGGGCTCCTGTTCGCGGCGATGCTACAGACCAGGAACATCACCGGCGGTGTTGTTGGCGTGCATTGCGAGAACGTCGAGGTCATTCCGGTCTTTCGGGATCCATTGAAAGCCGCGGGGCGGAACGACCTTCCCGCATGGGACGAACAAAGCCCCGGGTTTCTCGAGGCCGAGAACGTTTTCAGGGTCGCCTATTTTGGCGAAAAGGCCGAGTGCCCGGTCAATATCGTCCACATGTCGAGCGCCGAGAGCCTCGAAATCGTTCGCAACCTGAGAAGGCCTGGCCGGGCGCCGATCCATGTTGAAACGTGTAGCCATTATCTCTCTCTGACGCGCAATTCGCCGATCGGTTTGCTCGGCAAGGTCAATCCGCCTTTGCGCAGTCAGTCAGACGTCGATGCTCTCTGGGAGGGCATCCGCGACGGCACGATTTCAACAGTTGGATCGGATCACGTCGGCCGGAAGCGGGAGACCAAGGGCCCGGACATCTGGAAGGCCAGTGCAGGCTTTCCTGGTCTCGGCACGATGCTCCGGGTCCTTGTGCATGAGGGCGTGCACAAGCGCGGTATTCCGATCGAGCGTATCGCCGCGGTGACGAGTGCCAACGTTGCGCGCTTATATTCCATTCCCAACAAGGGGGAGCTCGGCATCGGGATGGACGCCGACATGGTCATTGTCGACCCGGATCGCGAGGTTCATGTGGATCCGACGACGCAGGAATCCTACTCCGACTATTCTCCATATGAGGGCATGACGTTCAAGGGATCTCCGGTCAGGACGATTCTGCGCGGGCGAACACTCGCCAGTGATGGGGCCCTCGACGAACAGGCTTGCCAGGCTCCAGCCGGCCGCTACCTCAATCGCATTCCGGGAGTTTCACGATGACCAAGAGAATTTGGGACGATTTCCTGACCGAGCGCGACAAGGAAGTTTTCGCGCAAGCCGGATACGGCAAGCGCGGTGGCTTCGGCAAGCGCCCGGCCTTGTTCATCATCGATGTCCAGTATAATTTCTGTGGCGACCGTCCCGAGGATATCCTGGACGGTCTGAAGCAGTATCGGACCCATTGCGGCGCAGAGGCTTGGGCCGCCGTGGAGCATATTGTACCCTTGCTGGAACTGGCGCGGGCCAAGAACATTCCCGTCTTCTATACTGAGAGTGCACGCCGCCCGGATATGGTTGATAGCGGCGTCCAGGTCGGCAAAAATCATCGAGGCAAGGAAAAGACTGTCCTCGAGGGTACGCACGCGACGCAGACCGTTGAGCCTTTGGCACCGCGGCCTCAAGATATTCGAATCGGCAAGCGCAAACCGTCCGCTTTTTTTGGCACGATATTTATGAGCCATTTGAATTTCTTCGATGTCGACACCCTCATCTTGACCGGATGCACGACGTCCGGATGCCTAAGGGCTACCGCAGTCGACGCCTATTCTTATAATTTTAAAGTCATCGTCCCCGAAGAGACAGCCTTTGACCGCTTTCAATCCAGCCATGCTATCAACTTGTTTGATCTCAACTGCAAGTACGCCGATGTCATTCCGACGGCCGAAGTAAAGAATTACCTGGAGTCCGTCGCCGTGCGGGACGATCTTTCCACAGCGTCTTGACCTCAGACATTCGGCGCGGTCGTCCGATCACGCAGCGCCAAAACCCCAACGCGGAATCCGTGTGCCATATGGACCGAGAAATCATCATCCCTGAGGAAATGAGGGAAATCGTTGACCGGGCAGGCTACGCGCCCGCCGTTAAAGTAGGACATACAATCTACGTTGTCGGGCAGATCGGGCGAACCAGGGATCTTCAAGTGATCGAAGATCCCCGGAAACAGTTCGATGCGATGTGGGAAAACCTCCGCGTGGTGTTGGAGGCAGCGGGCTGCACATTCGATAACATCGTCGAAATGACGAGCTATCACGTCGAGATGTCCAAGCACATGGACGTATTCCGCGTCGCAAAGAACGCCGTTTTCCCGAAAGGCACTTATGCCTGGACCAGGATCGGTGTTTCGGAACTCGCTTACCCTGGCGTTTTGGCCGAAGTGAAGTGCGTTGCAATTAAGTGCTGAACTCTGGACCCGACCGAACTGTCGGCCCCGAATTATGCATGCGATACTATAAGCTGACAGCACTATGCTCTCACGTCGTCAGGGTTTTTTCTCGAATAAAAGCCGTTCTTCACGATGGCGTGCATAATGCAGTGTGTCCGAACCGAACTCCGAGAGCCGAAAGAAACGACCCTGACTGTTGCTGCGCATCCTAAGCCTGCATCCGAAGACGGTGAAGAGGTGGTTCGAGCGGCCAACGCGCGTCGAGCCGAAAGGCCGGAGTATTGTGCTGGCGCGGGTCTGGAGAACCATCGTGTTCGTCTTCCGGTGGTAGGCGCGACATCGCTTGACGGTATGCTCTGCCTCCCCTGAGGCACTACGGCTACCTCTACCGCAACACTATGCGTCGCTTCCCCGACGCCACGGCATCTTAAAGCTGTCAGTCGAGAAGACCGCCGAAAGGCGCAAGCTGTTTAGGACCAACTAAACCGGCCAGTGCATTTTACGTGAAATACACTGAAACGGGGTATTTTCGCCCATTGCACGGGCGGTATTCCTGGCGCCCGGTATCATGCATGGGACTTTGAAGTCGGTTTTGCCAAGCTGGTGTCAGCGTTTTGTCTTCGCGGGCGGATTCCGGTTGTTGATAAGCTCCCAGATCTCTTTCGCGCGCCAGGATGTTGTTCCGCCCAGACGCACCTGCTGGGGAAACTCACCCGTCTTCACCTTCGCCCAAAACCTGGATTTGCTTACCGGCAAAGGTCCGGTTGGTGCCAGAATGTGCTTCAACCGGACCAAGCCAGTCCGTGACCTCTCCGTCGGCCTTGTTTGTTGGTCCGCAGTTTCAGCCGTTGGTCCTACATCCGGGGGCAACTTGAAGCGGCACAGGCGACGCAGGTGCATTAGTTTGTTTCTCGGTTCTTGAGCGAGAGGGGTTCTGCTCAGCTCTTTTCGGACCTGCGGGCGAGCCGCCTCCGTCAAAGCCTCCTGGAATACGGCATCCCCCAGCAGATCGGCCAGTTTATGCGGAATGACCATGTCGTCATGACCAACGAGACCTATCGCCATTGCCCGTCGGATTCGCTCGTGCTGCTCCTTGAAGCTCTTGATCGTTGGGAACGCCTCATCAGCCGCGAGCGACCCCTCGTCAAGTAAGCGTGGATCTTTGCCGAGGGACAAGGCCACAGCCTCCGCCACCGTCCAGAATGGCATTTCCCACCATGCGGCCATATCGAACGATGCGCCTGGTCGATTGCAAGGCAACAATCGATCACGAAGCTCAGGCATGGGGAGTGGCTGCAACGTGGTATGGAGCGCCGCCGCGGCGATGACCGCACCCTGCATCTCGGCCTGCTCGTCATCGCTCCAGTCTTGCGGATCGGAAAAAGCGGGCGAGCCCGCCAGCATACGCCCTATTCGGCACCCGATGGGGACGGCGCATCTTCATCCGCGCCTCCGGAACGATCCATACCTCCTCGTCCAGCTTGAACTCGGACCAGTGAGCCGCTCTCAACTCACCAGGCCGGGGAAACAGCAGCGCCAAGAGCTTCAACGCGGCTGTCGTCGTGGCCTGCCCCTCGAAGCCATCGATTGCCCGCAAGAGCGCCCCGAAGGCCTTTGGCTCGGTCAAGGCGGCCCATGATTTCGTCTGCGGTGCGGTCAGAGCACCGCGCAATGCGAGGTTGGATCATTATCCGCACGAGCGGTGGCAACGGCATAGCGGAACACGCTGCCGAGCGTGGAGCGCAGCCTCCGCGCGCTTTCATACCGTCCACGCACTTCGACCCGCCGTAAGGTCTCTAGAATTTCGGGAGCCGTGATCTCGCGGATCGGACGTCGGCCCAAAGACGGGGTAGCCACCCCCAAGAAGCCAAGTCTCCTTCTCCACGGTCGGCGCTGCCCTCCCCTCACGAATGAGCTTATCTTTGTATTCCTCAGCGATTTTACCGAAGGTCTCATCACCACCGGCACGTTTGGCGATCTTTGCGAGCTTGATCTTAAGACCTGGATCCTCGCCGGCCGCTAAAACCTGCTTCGCCGCGTCCCGTGCGCGTCGTGCATCGGCCAAACTCACGGCCGGATAAGCTCCGAAACTCAGCAGCTTTTGTTTGCCCATGTAGCGGTAAGACATCCGCCACAGCTTGGACCCTGATACCGCGACAAACAGGTGCAGACCTTGGCCGTCTGAAATCTTCTGTGACTGCTGGGATGGTTTGATTCGTCGAATGGCAATGCCCGTGAGCGGCATAATTGTTGGTATCGCAGGTGAGTGGCTTTGGAACTACCGCTGAAAATACCAACGATTTGGCTGGGTACCAACACACGCGGACGGACAGATGCGGACATGCAACCAATGCAAATCTACTATTTCTCAACGGATTCAGAATTAAAATGAACCGCGGCGGATTAAGATATGGCGTCCCGGAAGGGATTCGAACCCCTGACCTACGGTTTAGGAAACCGTTGCTCTATCCTGCTGAGCTACCGGGACAGTCTCACAATCGAGATGCCGACGCGATCCCACTCGAAAAGCGAGCGTTCACGCGATCCATATGACCCAAGGCGCCCTTCATGTTCAAGAGGGGAACTGTGAAAACAGCCTCCTGTTACGTCTTGGTTTATGGCTCGGTCCTGCGTAAACTTACCGTCCGTTACTGATCCCTTTCCGCACATGCTCGCTCCATCAGGCCTCGCGCAGTTCCTCGCCCCAGCCGCTCTCTCCCTCCTTGCCGCGATCGCGCTCGCCATTCCCGATGTGGCTGCGCGCGAGAGGAAATCCACCCGTAGCAACGCAACATGCCTGCCGCCCGAGGTGACCGATGCCGGCGTCGTGACGGGCATCGAGGACAACGGCGATCTGCGCCTGGCCGATGGGCGACTGCTCACCCTGGCCGGCATCCTTCTCGCGCCGGCGCAAGCCGATAGTCCCATTCCCCGCGCGGAGTTCGGTGCCGTTCTCGGATCGGAGCTGCGTTTCCGTGTCCTCCAGCCAGCATCGGATCGCTGGGGGCGGCTATCCGCTGACATCTTGTTGCCGGAGGCGATGGCTGGGGCTCAGAACTCTTCGCGCGCCTCCTCCAGCGAGGCCGGCACGCAAAAGGCCAAAACGGCGGCGGAGATGGGCATGGACTCAGGTGCTGAACCCGCCTACACCATCGCGCAATGGCTTGTCGATGCCGGGTTGGCCCGGGCAGCGCCCGACGCGGCGGTCACACCGCTGTCACGACCATGCATGAAGGCATTGCTCGCGCGCGAGGACAAGGCGCGCACGAGCCGCCGGGGGCAATGGCAGGATGCGTCCGCCGTGCTGGCGGCCGGCGAACCAGAAGCCATACTCGCCAAGGCTGGCGATTTTGCCGTGATTGAGGGCATAATCGTCAGCGTAAGGGAAAGGGAACGGGTTACCTATTTAAATTTCGGAACACAGTGGACGCGGGATTTCACAGTCACCATCTGGAAGAAGAACCGGGCAAAATTTGCCGCCGCCGGACTACGGGTCGCCGAACTTGATGGACGACGTATCCGGGTACGCGGCATGGTGGAGGCAGGCCGAGGGCCATTGATCGACGTGTTGACGCCGGAACAAATCGAGGTCATCGGGACTGAATGAGCGCGTGTGGCGTGACGAAGCGAATGATGCTGGCTGGCGCAGCCGGCGGACTGTCGCCCAGAGTGAAGCGGAATAGGATGAGCTGGGCGACGGCGCGCGGCGCTTGCGCATTGCTTGGCGTCATGTTCCTGACCAGTTGCGCTACAGAAACCAGCAAGCTTCCTACGTCCGCCCCTCTGCCACCAGCCGCGCCCCGCGTCACGGGCATCGAGCGCGCCGCAGACCGCGAACATCAACGCCTCGTCGCATCGCTCGGCGGCAGCTACCGCTGGCCGGCAGCTGAGACGCGGCTGAGAACCATGGTCGCGAAACTGGTGGCCGCTACTGACACGCCGACCCAAGGCTATCGCGTCACCCTCCTGAACTCGCCGACAGTCAACGCGTTCGCGCTGCCGACAGGCAATATCTACGTGACACGCGGTCTCCTGGCGCTTGCCAACGACGATTCGGAGGTCGCTGGCGTGCTCGCGCATGAGATCGCCCATGTCACGGCGAAACATGCGAGCGCCCGCGCGGAGCTTGCCGAAAAGTCAGCGCTGGTGAGTCGCGTGGTCTCCGAAGTGCTTAACAATCCAAGCGAGAGCGAGACTGTCACCAACCAGTCCGAACGGACCATCGCCGGCTTCTCCCGCGCCCAGGAACTCGAGGCTGATCGCATCGGCATCCGTACCATGGCGCGCGCCGGTTACGATCCCTATGGGTCCGCGCGCTTCCTCGCTTCTCTCGGCCGCAATTCGAACGGGCGCCAGCCGCAGGCATCGAACTTCCTGGCCACGCATCCTAGCACGCCGGAACGCATCGCTCAGGCTCTTTCGACCGCCCGCAGCATTGCGGCGCCGGGCCTCGGCGAGCGCCATCGCGCGGAATATCTCGCCGCCATCAACGGCATCGCCTATGGGGATGACCCGGCTGACGGCGTCGTACGCGGCCGCGCCTTCATCCATCCGCGCCTCGGCATCACCTTTACCGCCCCTGAAAACTTCTCCATCGACAACACCGCCCAGGCCGTGCTGGGCGTCTCGCGCAACGGCGAAGCCGCCTTTCGGCTCGACGCGGTAGAAGGCGGTGATATCAATTCGCTGGAGGAATTCCTGCGATCAGGCTGGATCGAGAAGGTCGATCCGGCCAGCATCCAGCCTGTGACGGTGAATGGCCTGTCCGCTGCAACCGCCACCGCCGAAAGCAATGGATGGCGCTTCCATCTCGCCGCCGTGCGGATCGGCAGTTCGATCTATCGGCTGGTACTGGCTTCGCGTGACCGCGACAATGCGAGCGGCCCGGCGTTCACCGGAACCCTCAACAGCCTGCGTCGCCTCTCCGACAGTGAGATCAACGCCGTGAAGCCGTTACGGATTGCCCTTGCCAAGGCCAATCCGGGTGACACGCCGGACACGCTGGCGGCTGGCATGGCGATCGCCAACGGACGTGTGGAGCGGTTCCGCGTCCTGAATGGCCTTGATCCTTCGACCTCCCTGGCGCCGGGCGAAACCTACAAGGTGGTCGTGGAGTAATCCTCGGTGGCGGAAAGCGTATCAGCGCCATGAACTGAAGTTGTGTCGTTCTGGGGCCACCGGACCAGCGCCTCCTGGCCGGCCGCGGTGAGCGCATAGACCCCGCGTTCAGCACGGGCGAACCAGCCATAGACGTTGCGCTGCAGGATCTTGGCCGCGTCGGGCGCGAGCGGCCGCAGATCCCGCGGCCTCAGCGCCCCCCGCGCGAGCGCGGCCGCGCAGGCGAGCGCCTGCTGACGATAGGCGGTCATGATCGGGGCGCGGGAGCCACCGCCCAACGCCGGATCGCCGAGACGCCTGCGATGCTCCGAGACGAGACGCGAACGCCGGCGCGGGTTCTTGCGCGGCATGGGGGCCTCCGGGCTCACGAGCACGCTGACCGCGCCATCGGCGGCCACGCCGAGCATCCCGAAACCAAGCCGCCGGCAGAGCTGGCGGAAGCGGGCATCGCTCTCGCGCCCTTTGCCCCGGGCGGACAGGCGGGCCGCGAGCCATACCTCGTCGCAGGCGGCAGCACGGTCGACGGCTTGCAGCACGAGCTCCAGATTGAAGCTCAACTTCATTTCGCCGATCACCACGAGCGGCGGCTCGCCCTCCTTGAGCGCCACGATGTCACAGCCGCCGATTTCGCCTTTGACGGAAAAACCGAGCCCCTCGAGGAAGCGCTTGACCGGCAGATAGAGCGTCGTTTCCACGGGACAGGCTCAGCGGGACCGGGGCCGCGGCTGAGCGCCGCCATCCTTGGCGGCGAGCCAGATGACGTGCCGCGCGCCGGAGCGCCCGCGATTGGCGCGGACCCGCGCCTCCTCCACCGCGAAGCCCACCCGTCGCAGTCGCTGCGCGAAAGCGTGGTCCGGTGCCGCGGACCAGACCGCCAGAATGCCGCCCGGACGGAGCGCCGCGCGGGCGATCCCGAGACCCGCTGTCGAATAAAGGCTGTCATTGGCCTCCGATGTGAGGCCCTCCGGGCCGTTGTCCACATCGAGCAGGATGGCGTCGAAGGCCGCTCCACGCTCGCGCATCAACAGCGCGACGTCCTCCTCGCGTAGGGTCACACGCCGGTCCTCCAGCGAGCCGGCGAAGAGGCCGGCCATCGGCCCTCGCGCCCAGGCGACGACGGCCGGCACGAGCTCGGCCACCGTGACGCGCGCGTCCGCGCCCAGCGCCGCGAGGGCTGCTCGCAGGGTGAAGCCCATGCCAAGCCCGCCGATGAGAACATGAGGGCGGGAGCGCCCCGCGATGCGCGCGCAACCAAGATTGGCTAGCGCCTCCTCGGAACCGCTCAGCCGGCTGTTCATCAGCTCGTTCGTGCCGAGCATGATGGAGAACTCCTGTCCGCGCTGCTTGAGGCGCAGCTCTCCTTCTCCACCAGCGAGGCTGGCATCCGGTATCTTGGCGGTGTCGAGGGTTATCCAGGGCAGCATCGGTGACAATCATACGGGACAAAAGCGGACGGGGGTCGGCACGATCTTGAGCCGGTGTATTCTAAATCTCCGGCAGTTTCAGCCAGGTCGCCGCCGCGCTGAGCACGAGATTGACGGCAAGCGCCGCGAGGACGAGGCCCATCGTTCGCCGCAGCAGGTTGGTCATTCCGGTGCCGAGCAGCTTCGTGAGAATGCCGCCCAGCAGGAAGATGGTGAGGAGCCCGACGAGAACGGTCGCCAAAGCGGCGAAGGTGATGATCTGTTCGGTTGGCGAGTAACGGTTGTTGTCCATGAGGAGGACGATGGTGAGCATCGCGCCGGGCCCGGCGATGATCGGCGTGGCGAGCGGATAGACGGCGACCTCCATCACCTTCTCGCCGGTCGGCACCGACGACGGCGTGTGTTTGGCCTCGCCAAGCACCATGGACACGGCGAACAGGAAGAGGACGATGCCGCCCGCGATCTGGAAGGAGAGCAGTGAAATGCCCATGGCATGCAGGAGGAACTGACCGCAAAAGCCGAAGATCGCGAGAATGACGAAGGCCAGCAGCACGGCGATCGAGGCCGCTCGGCGTTTTTCACCATCGCTCAGGCTTGTGGTCGCCCCCATGAAAAGAGGCAGATGGCTTATCGGATCAAGCACGGCCCAAAGCGTGACGAGCTGGGTGATGAAAAGCGCCTGGTCGTCGAGCATCCGCGAGGCCCCGTGCAGCATGGCAACGCTCCCGCCGCGACGGGAAGGGAGCGGCCATGCTTGTAACAGCACCGGGTGCAAACATAAATCGGCTTGAAGTGATCCTGGCGGAGGTGGAGTGAGGTTGTATCTTACCGGCGCGCGTCGGGCCTCACCATCTCGAACATGACGTCGGGCGAGATCTGCGCGTAGCCCCCCACGCCTCCCGCGCGCAGGATGGGGAGCGCGGCCGCCGTGTCGTAGACGCCGTCCTTGAGAAGCGCCTCGTCGATATGGACACCGACGACCTCGCCGAGGGTCAGCCAGCTGTCGACGGGCTCCCCCGCCGCCGACTTGAGACGAATGACGTCGATCTTCACGCATTCCATGGCAACAGGACTTTCCGCCACACGCGGTACGCTGACCATCTGGCTCGCTGCCGGCGTCAGCCCTGCGAGCGCGAATTCATCCACGGCGGGCGGCAGCGTCGTCGAGGTCACGTTCATGGCCTCCGCGAGGGCGCGCGTCGCCAGGTTCCAGACGAATTCCCCCGTCTCGGTGATATTGCGGACGCTGTCCTTCCAGCCCGTGCTGGCGAAGCCGATGATCGGCGGCCTGTAGTTGAAAGCGTTGAAAAAGCTGTAGGGTGCGAGATTCAGCACCCCATCAGCCGCGCGGGACGAAATCCAGCCAATAGGGCGCGGGCCGATGATCGCATTGAAGGGATCATGCGGCAGCCCATGCCCCTTGGACGGCTGATAGAAATACATGAGGACCCCTCTCCAGGGTGGACCTATGCCGGGTGCGAAACCGCGCTCTGGGTAATAAGGGCATAAAGCGCCGACGCGTCCCGGGTGGCACGTATGCTGTCGACCAGACCCGGCTCGCGCAACAGCCGGGCAATCCGGGCGAGCGCCTTGAGGTGGTCCGCGCCCGCCGTCTCCGGTGCCAGGAGCAGAAAAATGATATCGACGGGCTGGCCGTCGAGGGCCTCGAAATCGATAGGGCGCTCAAGCCGGGCCATGAGCCCGAACAGCTTGTCGACATGGGCCAGCTTGCCATGCGGAATGGCGATGCCGTCACCGATGCCGGTCGATCCCAGGCGCTCGCGCTGAAGCAGCGCCTCGAAGATCTCGCGATCATCGAGATTGAGAAGTCGGGCAGCCTGGCTGGCGACTTCCTGGAGTGCCTGCTTTTTGCCGTTGACCTTGAGAGAGGGCAAAACAGCGTTCGGAGATATGATGTCGATCAGAGCCATCGTCTTGAGTACGTGCGGCAAAGGCCGCCCCCGCGAGATCGTTATGAAACGGCCTTCAAGGCCGATACGATGTCAGGCCTGCCCCTCGAAACATGGCTCGGGCGGATATTCCCGAAGCTCCTCATCACGACGATATACGATGTTGCGAGGTCCGCCGCTAGGGGGACGAGCTGGTGCGATCGCGCGATCAGGGCAATGACCGCCTGTATAATTGGCAAGAACGTTGGAAATGCAGCAAAAGAGCGCTGAATGCTGATCGTGGAAAAGCCGCAAAACCATCTGTTCCTCCCTGCCTGGCCGGGGCGATCACGTCGTGAGCCTTGATCATCCATTCACGTCAGTCTCTAGCGCCAAGTCCTAGAAAGCTCCCCAGGATCTGTCAACGCGCCTCAAGCGTTTAATGGCTCACGGTTTCGCGGTCACGCCCGCTGATGCATCCGCCGTCGCTCGACCGAGGACGGGATGCGCAACGATTCGCGGTATTTGGCGACCGTCCTCCGCGCAATATCGATGCCACTGTCACGCAGTTTCTGGACAATGGCATCATCGGACAGAATGTCGCGCGGCGTTTCCTGATCGATCATCTGCTTGATGCGATGGCGAACAGCTTCCGCCGAATGGCTCTCAGCGCCCGTTACCCCCGCGATTGCCGCCGAGAAGAAATATTTCATCGCGAAGACGCCACGGCTTGTACCGATCGCCTTGTTCGACGTCACGCGGGAGACGGTTGATTCGTGAAGGCCGATCGCATCCGCCACTGTCTTAAGGTTCAATGGACGCAGATGCTCCGCGCCATAGGCGAAGAAGCCGTCCTGCTGGCGCACGATCTCGGAGGCAACCTTCAGAATGGTCTTGGCTCGCTGCTCAAGGCTGCGCTGCAGCCAGGTGGCATTCTGGAGGCAATCGGCGATATAGGCCTTTTCCGTATCGTTGCGCGCATGGCGCGCCACCTTGGCGTGGTAGGTCTGGTTGACGAGCACCCGCGGCAGCGTCTCCGGATTGAGATCGATAAGCCAGCTCCCATCGGGCGCTGTCCGCACGAACACATCCGGCACCAGTGGCTGGACTGGCGTGGAACCGAAGGCACGGCCCGGCTTCGGATCAAGCTGGCGCACTTCCGCCAGCATGTCGGCGAGATCCTCGTCGTCCACCCCGCAAATGCGCTTGAGGGCCTGGAAATCCCGGCGCGCGACCAGCGGCAGGTTGGCGACGAGGGCCTCCATCGCCGGATCGAAGCGGTCCAGCTCTCTGAGCTGGATGGCAAGACATTCGGCGAGGCTGCGCGCGCCTACGCCGGAGGGCTCGAAGCTCTGGACGAGCTTGAGCACAAGTTCTACCCGGCTGACGCCCACGTCGAGCCGATCCGCGATGACCGCGAGATCCTCCGCGAGATAGCCCGCCTCGTCGATGGCGTCGATCAGGAAGCGGCCGATCAATTGGGTAACGGGATCCGTCGTGGCGAGATCGAGCTGGGCTTCGAGATGACCGTGAAGGGTCTCGTCCGCGACAAGCGTCGCGGCGAAATCCATGTCGTCGTCGAAGCCGCCGCCGCCCACGCCGCTCCAGAGGGAGGACGACACCGGCAATTCACTTCCGCCAGCAGCCTCTGCGGCCCGTAGCGGCGCCTCGTCCTGAAAGACATTGTCGAATGTCGTGCCGAAATCCGCCTCGATTGTCTCGCGCTGGAGCCCGCCGTCAGGCTGGCTCCAGTCAGCGGGATCGAGAGGAGTATCGAAGGACGCGGGAGGCGCCGGCTCGTGAGCATCGGCGTGCCGCTCGTCAGCCCCATCGAAGCCGTCGGCAACATCGCCGCCGCGTTCCAGAAGGGGATTTGTCTCGAGTTCCGCCTCGACATGCGCCATGAGCTCGAAATGCGACAACTGCAGCAGCTTGATCGCCTGCAACAGCTGCGGCGTCATGACCAAGGACTGCCCTTGGCGCAATTCAAGTCTGTGAGATAGAGCCATTGCCGACGCCCACCACCCTCAGCCGATGGCCGGAAGACATCCCGCTAAAGTGGCCCCACCTCGGCGCGGCGAACATGCCCCCGGCTCGCCGATCGATCCTGCTCTTCCCACGCCACGGATTGCGTCGCGCGTAGTGAGATACCTCAGGTAGAAATCGGCATAATTCTTGCGTTCAATCTCTATCTGGTTGCGAGCGCGGCGTCAAAGGCGCAATGCGCGTGCTGAATGCGGCCATGCGGCAATCCGGCGTGATGGTTAAACAGCAAAATGCTTATGAATTGAGCAGCTTGGGCTCTTTGCCTTCGAAGGGCGCGCGGCCCGCAAAAAATCACAGGTGAAAATCTTCACCGAGATAGAGCCGACGAACGTCCTGATCAGCGATAATCTCGTCCGGTGTACCTTCGGTCAGCACACGACCGGAGTGGATGATATAGGCCCGGTCGATCAGCCCGAGCGTCTCTCGCACATTATGGTCGGTGATAAGTACCCCGATACCCCTGCGGGTCAGGTGCCGCACGAGATTCTGGATGTCACCGACCGCGATGGGATCGATACCCGCGAAGGGTTCGTCGAGAAGCATGAACGATGGATTGCCGGCGAGCGCACGCGCAATCTCGCAGCGACGCCTTTCACCGCCAGACAGCGCGATGGAGGGTGACTTCCGCAATCGCGCTATATCGAATTCCTCGAGCAGCTCATCGAGTTTACGGTCCCGTGCCTTGCGGTCGGGTTCCACGGCCTCGAGCACGGCACGGATATTGTCCTCGACGCTCAGCCCGCGGAAGATCGAGGCTTCCTGGGGAAGATAGCCGATCCCGAGGCGCGCCCGCCGATACATCGGCAGATGGGTGATGTCGTGGCCATCAAGGCTGATCATGCCCCGGTCCGCGCCTACCAGCCCGGTGATCATGTAGAAGATCGTCGTCTTGCCGGCACCATTCGGCCCAAGCAGGCCGACGGCCTCGCCGTTGCTGAGATGCAGCGTCGCGTCCTGCACGACGGTTCGGCCGCGATAGCTTTTCTCGAGGCCATGCACCGAGAGAATGCCGCTTCCCATGACGCGGCCCTGCACGGCTCCCTCGCTCGCCGATGAGAGGGCACCACCAGAGATCTCATGCGAGGAAGCGGCGTAGCTGGCGCCGACTGTTTGATCCATTACCTGATCCATTATAACGCCCGGCCGCCCGTCCGGTCGCCGCTCAGCGGCCCTGGCGCGATTGGGCCGGCTTCTGCCCAGGCTCGGCGCTGCCGGGAACGAAGACACCCTGCACGCGGCCACCCGGGCGGGATTCACAATTGGCGATGCTCGTGTCCAAATTATAGACGATGCGATCGCATTGCTGCACATTGGGACCTTGGCTCAAAGCGACGCGCCCAGTGAGGATGACCTTGTTGTCGCCCCGGTCATAGGTCGCGTTCTCGCCAGTCGCGGTCTGGTCCTTGGAGACGACCGTCACGGGCCCCTTGCAGTCGAGCCTGCGGATATTGCTGTTCTCCCCACCGGGCTGGGCAGCGGGTTGCGCCGGCCGTTGCGCGCCGGTGGCACCGCCCATCGCGCTTTGCTCATAGTAGACGTTGAGCAGCGAGCACCGCATGGTCGTGTCGCCCTGCACGGCAACCACATTGCCGGAGAAGCTGGCGCGCTGCTCCCGATCGAAGATATCCAGGCGATCGGCGTCGATCTTGATCGGCTCCTTGTTGTTGGAGCCGATACCTCCGAGAGGCGAATTCTTTGGCCCTTGCTGTTGCTGTTGCTGTTGCTGCGCAACTTTCTGGGCGAAAGCGGCAGGCGCAACTGCGGCAACCGCGATCGGTAGGGCCAGGGCGAAGCCTAGATGCGATAGGAAGCAACGCTTCATGGCTCGTCTCTCAATCGTTCGTAGGAGCAGGAGGGTTCGATCGGGCCTTATCAGATTCCATGATGGCTCGCACCCGCCCTTGGAAGACGATGTGCTTGCCATTGTCATCGATATCAAGCTTATCCGCTTTAATCGAGCCTCCATCGATATCAACCCTCACCGGCTCCGCCGATGAAACCTTGCCGCCCTTGAAGTCGACGGATGCCGTCGTGAGATGGGCGCTGTAGCCCGTGTCAGTCCGCACATTGACGCGGCCAGCAAGTTCCAGAAGCTCGGTCTGGGAGTCATAAACGCCCGTCGTCGCCTCGATATGAGCCTGGCCGTTGTTCTCCAACGTCACCTTCCCGGTAATATCGTTGAGTTCCACGATATTGGGCTTGCGCGCATCTTGGGACGCCGATGCCGCGGTCATCTCATAGGGCCTCGACCCCGCGCGGTATCCGCGCAGCTTCGGCGCCGCCATCGTGATCTTCGTGCCGGACAGGCTCACCGGGCCGAGGGAGAGGCCGCGCAAGCGGCCGAAAGGATCGAAGATGCCAATGATCAGCACGAGGATCACGGCAGTCGCCGCGCCGATGGGGATAGCCTTCTTGAAGAAGCGCACGCGCGCGGAATGCTTCACAGCGGCCGCGTAACCGCCGCGCTGTAAACGCTTGGCGCTGCTAGTGTTTGGTGCCCCCAACGGCGGCCTCATCTCCAGGGTCGGTTGATCCATCGTGTCCTGAACCCGCGCGGCCCTCCTAGCATCACGCCCTTCAATCAGCGAAACCCGTGGCGAAGTTGTGGCCTGTCCGGCGTCTGATCGCCAACCGGTCGCTCAACTATGCGCGAAAATGTCGACATCAGGCCAGCCGAGAAGGTCGAGCCGGGCCCGGGTCGGCAGAAAATCGAAACAAGCGGCCGCGATCTCAGTCCTTCCCTCGCGGGCGAGGGATATATCCAGCTTCTCCCTCAGGGCATGGAGATGCAGGACATCGGATGCGGCATAGGCGATCTGGGCGTCCGTCAATGTGTCGGCGCCCCAATCGGAGGATTGCTGCTGTTTTGAGATATCGACCGAAAGCAGTTCCTTCAGGAGGTCCTTGAGGCCGTGGCGGTCCGTATAGGTGCGCGTGAGCTTCGAGGCGATCTTCGTGCAATAGACCGGCGCCGGCATGACCCCCAGCCGATGGAACAGCACGGCGAGGTCGAAACGCGCGAAATGGAAGATCTTCACCACCCCGGGATCAGCGAGGAGCCTGATCAAATTCTCTGGTGGCGGGCCGTCGCGAAGGATCTGCACAACCTCCGCCGACCCGTCGCCACGGGAGAGCTGAACGACACAGAGCCGGTCGCGGTGCGGATTGAGACCAAGCGTCTCCGTATCGACCGCGACTGACGCGCCGAAATCAAGACCTGGCGGAAGATCTCCGCGATGCAGACGAATGGCCATTCAGCACCTTGGTGTTGAAATCACGTAATATCCAACCCGGCGAGCCGCAAGGCCGCCTCCGGCCCGCCCGGCCCCTTTCGGGTCGAAAAGCTGCCGTGGGTGTAACACTTCACAAGGGGCCGCGACAAGCAATCGCCACAATTACGACACACGGCCGCCGCGCAGGAGCGCGGCACCCTGGCATTCTCAGACCTCGCATGCGTGGCTCTTGCGTTCTCCGCCCGGCAACGGCATGAAGCCGCCAGGGTCGCGACAAGGCGTGGCCCCGCCACGGAACCGTATTCGTCAAGGCCGCCGGAGTTCCCGATGTCTCGTGCCAACCATGTGCTGACGCTGTCGTGCATCAACCGCCCCGGCATCGTTTCCGCCGTGTCGACCTACCTGTTCGAGACGGGTTGCAACATCAACCAGGCTCACCAGTTCGACGACACCGAGACCGGCCGGTTCTTCATGCGTGTTGTCTTCGATCGCGTGGCGGCCGAGCCGAGCCAGGCCGTTCTGGAAGATGGCTTCCGAGCCATAGCCGAGCGCTTCGCTATGGATTGGCGCATGAGCGATCCGGCGGCGCGACGCCGTGTGATGATTCTCGTCTCGAAATTCGACCATTGCCTCGCCGACCTCCTCTACCGCTGGCGGATCGAGGAGTTGCCGATGGACATCGCGGCCATCGTCGCCAACCATCCGCGCGACACCTACGCGCATCACGACTTCGACGGCATTCCCTTCCATTATCTGCCCGTGACCAAGGACACCAAGCTCGAGCAGGAGCACGCCCTGTGGGAGCTGGTGCAGTCGACGCGGAGCGACGTGGTCGTCCTCGCCCGCTATATGCAGGTGCTGTCGGAAGGGCTCGCGGCGAAGCTCGCCGGGCGGTGCATCAATATCCACCATTCCTTCCTGCCCGGCTTCAAGGGTGCCAAGCCGTATCACCAGGCCTTCGCGCGTGGCGTCAAGGTCATCGGTGCGACCGCGCATTACGTCACCAGTGATCTCGACGAAGGTCCGATCATCGCGCAGGACGTGGAGCGGGTCAGCCACGCGGATTTCCCCGAGGATCTCGTCCGCAAGGGGCGGGATATCGAGCGGCGGGTGCTCGCGCGCGCGCTCAGCTATCACCTGGAGGATCGCGTCATCCTCAATGGCCGCAAGACGGTCGTATTTGATGCCTAAAAGCGAAGCAGGCTTCCCGAAGCGTCCCGCTCAACTGCCGTTCACCGTGATTTGAGCCCCGGCTTGACCCCGGAGCAGCCGCTCCTCACTCTCGGCGGACCCTTTGCCGCGCTACGCCGCGAGAAGCATCGGGCACCGAGGTGACGCATGAAGACCATGTTTCGGACGATTGCAGCCGTGCTGCTTTTTTCGGGAGCAACCTTGTCTTCGGCTCTGGCCGCTTCCTGCTCCACCCGCCAGCCCTTCGAAGCCTGGCTCGCGGACGTGAAGTCGGAGGCCGCCGCTGCAGGTGTGACACCGCGCGGGCTCGCGGCCCTCAACGGCCTTACCTACGATCCTCAGATCGTGGCGCGGGATCGGGCGCAGGGCGTCTTCCAGCAGAGCTTTCTGCAGTTCTCTGATCGAATGGTTTCGGCTGACCGGCTTTTGCGCGGAGGTCGCTTCCTGAAAAGCGAAGCCGCGACGTTCGACCATATCGCGCGAACCTACGGGGTGCCCGGGCCGGTGATCGTGGCGTTCTGGGGTCTCGAGACAGACTTCGGCGCAGTGATGGGCAACATGTCCACGCTGCGCTCGCTGGCCACGTTGGCCTATGATTGCCGCCGCCCGGCGATGTTCCGCGCCGAACTGATTGACGCTCTGAAAATCATAGACCGCGGCGATCTCCAGGCCAGCGACATGCGCGGCGCCTGGGCGGGAGAGCTCGGCCAGTTTCAGTTCATGCCGTCCTACTACCTGAAATACGCGGTGGACGAGGATGGTGACGGCCGCCGCGATCTCTTACGCAGTCGCGCCGATGCCCTGGCTTCGGCCGGCAATTTCCTGAAGTCGCTCGGTTGGCGCCGTGGGGAGCCCTGGCTGCGCGAGGTACGCGTGCCCGAAAGCCTGGACTGGAAACAGGCGGATCTCGCCATCAAGCACCCGGTTTCGGTCTGGGCCCAATGGGGCGTGACCCTGCCGAATGGCGGCGCCCTGCCTGCGGAAGAGCGGGAGGCGTCACTTCATCTGCCGATGGGACGGCTCGGCCCGGCCTTCCTCGCCTATGACAATTTCCAGGTGTTCCTGAAATGGAACCAGTCCCTGGTCTATTCGACGACGGCGGCCTACCTCGCCGATCGCCTCGCTGGCGCGCCGCCGATCAACAGGGGGCGCGGGCGCGTCACACCCCTCAATGCCCAGGACACGTCCGACCTGCAGAGGCTCCTTTCGGCGAAGGGATGGGACCCTGGCCCCATCGACGGCAAACTGGGCACCGCGACGCGCACAGCCGTACGCGATGCCCAGAGCCGTTTTGGCCTGCCCGCGGATTCCTATCCTTCGCAGGAGCTGCTGGAGACCCTGCGCCGCAATTGACGGGACTTGGGAGGGAAACGGCTAGGCGGGGAGCTCAGGGTTATCGGCGCTGCGCGGCGAGAAGGTCTCGGATCTCGGTCAACAACTTCACATCGGCCGGAGCCTCGGGCGCCTTTTCCTCGACCTTTTCCTGGCGACGCAGCCTGTTGATGCCCTTGACGACGAGGAAGAGAATCCACGCGACGATCAGGAAGTTGATCGCGACGGTGACGAAGTTGCCCCATGCGAGAACCGCGCCCTGTTCGCGCGCCGCGGCCAGGGATGTCGCCGTGACATTGCTGCTCAGCGGGAGGAAATAATTCGCGAAATCGATACCGCCACCGGTGATGGCACCCAGGATGGGGTTGAAGAGATCATTGACGACGGATTCGACGATACGGCTGAACGCGGCGCCGATGATGACACCGATGGCGAGATCGATGACATTGCCCTTGAGGGCAAACTCCCGAAACTCCTTGACCATGGACATAACGAGACCCTTCCTGTTTTGGTCGACTTAAAGCCTGTTCTGGCGAAGCCCGGTACGCGGGAAACTTAAAGACGGACCGGATTGTTCGATCGGAACACACTCCAATATGGGATTGTGAGCAATCACGCCCTGCTCATCCTCTCTCAACGGCGGCAGACGCCACGGTCCAGGTGTCCCTTGCCAGGTGTCCTTTGCCAGGTGTCCCAGCTCCCGGGCGATGCGAATCGCCCAATATTTGCCGTTTTTCACCGTCGACGCTACTCTTCCCAAAGAAATGAGCCACATAGGCTGGAGTTTGGCGCTCTGAACTCTGAGTGCCTTGCTTTAAAAGGACGATGTTCAGTACCTGGATGGTTGCGTGCCTTGATGTCTGGGGGGAGGACTGCGGGCATCCAATGCAGATTGAGATTCATGACGCCCGCTTCACACGCGGAGATCAGAGCCACCGTCCGGCTGGCTGGCAAGCCAGCACCCTCGTTGCGGGCATGACAGTGCCCCGGCAAGGTGCTTCATGATCGCCGATTGGGCCGTTGTTCTCTCCGCGCTAGTCTATCTCAGCGGCCTCTTCGCGGTGGCGCGAGCCGGCACCCTGTTCGGCAAGGGCCTGATGGTCGGTCGGTCGGGCGCGCTCATCTATGCCCTGGCGCTCGCGGTCTACTGCACCTCCTGGACCTTCTTCGGCGGCGTCGGGCTGGCTGAGCGCGCGGGTCTCGACTTCCTCACCATCTATATCGGGCCGATCCTCGTCATCGGGCTCGGCACCCGCCTCGTGATGCATATCGTGCGATTGGCCAAGGCGCAGAACATCACGACGATCGCCGATTTCGTGGCAGCGCGCTACGGCAAGGACGACCGCATCGCGGCTTTCGTCACGCTGATCGCGGTCGTCGGCACGGTGCCTTATATCGCCTTGCAGCTGAAGGCCGTCTCGAATTCGCTCACCGCCTTCCTGGATGCGAGCCGGGTCACCGGCCTGTCGAGCTCGACGATGATCTTCGGCGACCTCGCCTTTGTCGTCGCCTGCGTGCTCGCAACCTTCTCGGTTGCCTTCGGCACACGCCATATTGACGCGACCAAGCCCCAGAACGGCCTTGTGCTGGCGATCGCCGTGGAGTCGGCGGTCAAGCTTTTCGCGTTTCTGACAGTCGGGCTGTTCGTGTCGTACTGGATGTTCGACGGGGTGTCGGACATCTTCGACCGCATCGCCGCCACCGAGCATGCCCATTCCGTCACCAAAGGCACCTCACCGCCCCTGCCCTTCCTTGCGATGATCATTCTGTCGAGTGCGGCGGCCCTGCTCTTGCCCCGCCAGTTCCACATGATGATCGTGGAAAACCGCAACCTGCGCGATGTGCGCACCGCGTCCTGGCTGTTTCCGCTTTACCTCGTTCTCATCAACCTGTTCGTCCTGCCGCTCGCCTTTGCCGGACAGCTCCTGTTCCAGCCCGGCACCATCGACCACGACATGACCGTGCTGGCCCTGCCGCTCTCCGTGAATGCCGGCGGCATCGCGCTCATCGCCTTCATCGGCGGCCTGTCGGCGGCAACCGCCATGGTCATCGTCGATTCCGTGGCTCTCGCCATCATGATCTCCAACGATCTCGTCATGCCCTTCGTTTTGCGGCGGAGGGGCTGGCTGCGGCGGCGCGGAGCGGATCGGGGCTCGCTCTTGCAAAGCGCCATGCGGGACGCGGCGGGCACGATGGGCGACCTCGGCACATTCGTGCTGGTGACGCGCCGCATCGCCATCGTGACGATCATCTTCCTCGGCTATGCCTATTTCCGCATGGCCGGCGAGGCGCAACTCGCCGCGATTGGCTTCCTGTCCTTCGCCGCTGTCGCGCAGATCGCGCCGGCCTTCTTCGGCGGCCTGTTCTGGCGGCGCGGCACCGCCCGAGGCGCCGGCGCCGGCCTCGTCGCGGGCTTCAGCGTCTGGCTTTACACGCTGCTTCTCCCGAGCCTGGCGCCGACGGGCGGCCTCGCGGCGGAACTGATTGCCGAAGGGCCCTTCGGCATCACCGCGCTCAGGCCAACCGCGCTTTTCGGGACCGACCTCCCGCAGCTGACCCACGGCGTGCTCTGGAGCCTTGCCATCAACGTGACGGCTTATATCGGCTTTTCCTTCATGCGGCCCGCCAATGTCATGGAGACCTTGCAGGCACAGCTCTTCACCAGCAAGAACTACCTCGGCACGCCGGCCATCACGCAGAACCTCCGCCTGCGCCGGTCCGCCGTCAGTGTCGCGGAGCTGCGCTCGACCGTCGCGCGCTATCTCGGCGCCGAGCGGGCCGAACGCGCCTTCGCCAGCTTCACCACCGCGCGCGGCACGCCGCTTGCCGACGACAGCGAGGCGGATCTTCACCTTCTGCGCCAGACCGAGCATCTGCTGGCCTCCGCCATCGGGGCAGCGTCCTCGCGGCTCGTTCTGTCGCTGCTGCTGCGCCGCAATGTGTCAGCCACCGCGGCGCTCAAGCTCCTCGACGATGCCTCGGCCGCCATCCAGTACAACCGGGATCTGCTGCAACACGGGCTCGACCACGCGAGCCAGGGCATCACGATCTTCGACAAGGACCTGCGCCTGATGGGGTGGAACCGGGCGTTCTGCGACATCTACAATCTTCCGCCTTATCTCATGCGCGTGGGCGTCGGGCTCGACGAGATCGTCCGTTCCAACATTGCGCGCGGCGCCTACGGCGACGGCCACCCGGAGCAGCTTCTCGCCGCGCGGATTGAGAGCCTGATGGATGACCGCGCGCCCGTGCGCCTCAAGCTGTTTCCCTCCGGCAATGTCATCGAAATCCGGTCGAACCGGCTGCCTGACGGCGGCATCGTGACGACCTATGCCGACATCACCGACACGGTCTCGACGGAAGAGGAGCTGGCGCGCGCCAACGAAACACTCGAGCGTCGCGTCAAGGAGCGCACGGAGGAACTGGAGCGGCTGAACCAGGAACTGTCACGCGCCAAGGGTGAGGCCGAGGATGCCAATGCGTCGAAAACCCGCTTCCTCGCCGCCGCCAGTCACGACATTCTGCAGCCGCTGAACGCGGCCCGCCTCTATGCGACCGCCCTCGCCGAACGCGACCGCCGCGAGGGAGACCCGTCGCTCGCCGAGAATGTGCAGGCCTCGCTCGATACCGTCGAGGAAATCCTGACGGCTCTCCTCGACATCGCCCGGCTTGATGCGGGAGCCCTCAAGGCCGAACTCTCGAATTTCCGCATCGATGACCTGCTGGTTCCCTTGCAGCGCGAATTCGAGTTGATGGCGGAGGAGAAGGGCATCGCGCTGACCTTCGTGCGCTCCTCCCTCGCCGTCCGTTCCGACCGCCGTCTGCTGCGGCGCCTCCTGCAGAACTTCGTCTCCAACGCCGTGAAATATACGCCGGCCGGGCGTGTACTGGTGGGATGCCGGCGCACCGAGCGCGGCACGTTGAAGGTCGAGGTGTGGGATACCGGCCCCGGCATCCCGACCAGCCAGCACCGCATCATCTTCCGCGAGTTTCAGCGGCTTGACGCCGCGCATATGGCGCGCGGCCTGGGGCTCGGCCTCTCCATCGTCGAGCGCATAGCGCGCGTGCTCGACCATAAGGTCACGCTCAGATCGGTGCCCGGCCATGGCTCCATGTTCAGCGTCGAACTGCCAATCGCCGACAGCGTGCCCACCAACCTGCCGACCCGGGACCTCGCGGCGCCGAGCTTCGGCACATTGGAAAATCTCGCGGTCCTCGCCATCGACAACGAGCCGGTGGTGGCGGACGGCATGCGTGTTCTGTTCTCGAGCTGGGGATGCCGCATCGCGACCGCGTGTGGCCTCCCTGAAGCCGAGACCCTGGTCGATGGCGGCTTCATGCCGGATGTCCTCGTTGCCGACTATCATCTCGACGACGGCGAGGGCATCGCCGCGATCCTGGCGCTACGCCAGAAGCTCGGCCGCGCCCTGCCCGCCGTGCTCGTGACCGCGGATCGGTCACCGGAGGTGCGTGAACGCGCCCGCGCGGCCGACATCCATGTGCTAGAAAAGCCCCTGAAGCCCGCCGCGATCCGGGCACTGTTCGTACACTGGCAGGCGGCGCCCAACATCGCTGCGGAATGAGATTTCTGCTGCGAGACATCGCCCTCTTGACGCCGTCATTCCGGGGCCTCGCGTCAGCGAGGAGCCCGGAATCCATGAACACAGCGTCTGACAAGACGACGCATCGGTCCGGCATGCTATTCGTTTTCCGCCGTGTTCATGGGTTCCGGGCTCGGGCCTTACGGCCCGCCCCGGAATGACGACGTGGATTTGTGTGAGGCCGGCTCATTTTGCCGAAAACCGGCATCCAGCTTTGCAGCCCGATGCACTATGCCGCCGCGCTTCGCTCGTCCTGAGCATAAAAGGCGCCACCGGTGCGGGCCATCTCCACGAGGAGATCACAGGGCACGAACCGCGGGCCGTGCACGGCGGCCAGACGCTCGCTCAAGCCCACGAAGGTCGCGGCGCCCATGCCATCGATGTAGGAGAGGGGTCCTCCCGTGAACGGTGCGAAGCCGAAGCCGAGGATGGCGCCGACATCACCCTCGCGCGGGTCGATCAGCACCTTTTCCTCGATGGCGCGCGCGGCCTCAAGCGCCTGGACCACAAGGAAGCGCTGCTTCAACACCGCGATGTCACTGGTGTCCGGGTTCTGCTGGACAGGCTGAAAGGCGCGCAATCCCACCCACAGGTGCTTCGGCTTGCCCTCCGGATAGTCATAGAAGCCCTTGCCGTTCTTGCGTCCGAGCCGGCTCTCCCCCTCCACGAGGGCAACGAGCAGAGCCTCCTGCGCCGGATCGACAGCATCATTTCCTACCTCCGCCTTTGTGGCCCGGAGGATGCGGAGCGCAAGATCGAGCGCGACCTCATCATTGAGGGCCAGCGGGCCCACCGGCATGCCGGCCTGCTTCGCCACATTCTCGATCATCGCCGGGGGTACGCCCTCCCCGAGCATGATATGCCCCTCGCGCACATAGGCGAGCACGCAGCGATTGGCGTAGAAGCCCCGGGCGTCGTTGACGACGATCGGCGTCTTCTTGAGAGCCCGCACGAAATCAAGCGCCACCGCGAGCGCGCGGTCGCCCGTTCCGTGCCCCCGGATAACCTCGACGAGAAGCATTTTCTCCACAGGCGAGAAAAAGTGGATGCCGACGAAGCGCTCGGGCCGGGTGACGGCGCGGGCCAGTCCGCTCACCGGCAACGTGGAGGTGTTGGTGGCGAGGATCGCGTCTTCCTTCAACACCGCATCTATGCGCCCAAGCACCTCAGCCTTGACCTTCGGGTCCTCAAACACCGCCTCGATGACGAGATCGCAAGTGGACAGGGCCGTGTAGTCCGGCGTCGCCGTGATGAGTTCGAGCAGACGATCCCGATCGGACGTCTTCGCCCGCCCCTTCATGATCTGGTCGGTCATGAGCTTGTGCGACAAGCTCTTGCCCTTGTCCGCCGTTTCCTGATCCCGGTCCACCAGCACGACCTTGATACCGGCGAGCGCCGTGACATAGGCGACGGCCGCTCCCATGAAGCCGGCACCGACGATGCCGACCGTCGCCGGCCGCGAAGGGGGGATTTCCTTTGGCCGCCGCGCGCCCTTGTCGAGCTCCTGCTTCGACAGGAACAGCGTGCGGATCATCGCGGTCGCCACGGGCGAGCGCAGGATGGAGGCAAAGTAGCGGCTCTCCACCCTCAGCGCCTGATCCATCGGCAGTTGCAGCCCCTCGTAGACCGCCTGCAGCAACGCGCGTCCCGCCGGATAATTGTCCTGGGTTTCCCGGCGATAGATCGCGTTAGCGGCGGGCCAGATCTGCATGCCGGTGGGCGAATAGACCTTGCCGGACGGCAGGCGGAAGCCTTGCTCGTCCCACGGCGCCACCGCCTTGCCGCCCTGGCGGATCCACGCCTTGGCCGTCTCCACGATCTGCTCGCGCGGCACCACCGCGCCCGCGATATTGAGCTTCTTCGCGGCAGCCGGCCGAAGCTGCTCACCGCGCGCCATCAGCTGGAGCGCGTCCGGCGTCGGCATCAGCCGCGGCAGACGCTGGCTGCCGCCGGCTCCGGGAAAGAGCCCAACCTTGATTTCCGGCAGCCCGACCCGCGTCGAATCGGCATCCGAAAGCACCCGGTAGTGGCAGGACAGCGCGAGTTCGAAGGCGCCACCGAGGCAAACACCATGGATCGCCACGGCGAAGGGCTTTCCGCAGGTCTCCAGCGCCCGGTAGAGTTGCGAAAGGCGCCGCGACTGCTCGAAGAACACGCGTGTCGCCTCGGCATCACCGCGCTCGGCCTTGAGCAGCGCGTAGCTGCGGCCGAGGTCCTGCAGCATGGAGAGGTCCGCGCCGCCCGAGAAGCTGTCCTTGCCGGAGGTGATGACACAGCCCTTGATCTCTGGGTCGGCGGCGACGCCGTCGATGATCAGGGTAAGCTCATCCATCACCTCGGTGGTGATGATGTTCATCGAGCGGTCGGGCATGTCCCAGGTGGCGAGCGCAATGCCGTCGGCGTCGATCTCGAAACGGAAGTTGACGAGATTCATGGTCGATCTCCCATCCGGCCGCGCCGGTCACATCCTCTCGATGACGGTGGCAGTACCCATGCCCGCGCCGATGCACAATGTGACGAGCGCCGTCGCGGCCTGACGCCGCTCCAGTTCGTCGAGCGCCGTGCCCAGGATCATCGCGCCTGTCGCCCCGAGCGGATGGCCCATGGCGATGGCGCCGCCATTCACGTTGACGATGGCGGGATCGAGGTCGAAGGCCTGAAGATAGCGGAGAACCACGGCCGCAAAAGCCTCGTTGACCTCGAACAGATCAATATCCGACATCGCCAGTCCGGACCGGTCGAGCAGCTTCCGCGTCACATCCACGGGCCCGGTCAGCATGAGGGCTGGATCGGAGCCGATATTGGCGAAGGCCCTGATGCGGGCCCGTGGCTTCAGCCCCATGGCCCGCCCGGCCGCGGCAGAACCGATGAGCACGGCGGCGGCGCCATCGACGACCCCGGAGGAATTGCCGGCGTGGTGCACATGGTCGATCGCCTCGACCTCGGGATGGGCCGCAATGCCGACCGCGTCGAAGCCGCCGAGCTCGCCCATCTGCGCGAAGGACGGCTTGAGCGTCGCCAGCCCCTCGACGGTCGTATCAGGACGCATATGCTCGTCACGATCGAGCAGGACGAGCCCGTTCACGTCTTTGACAGGCGCGATGGATCTGGAGAAGCGCCCCTCGCGCCAGGCGAGGGCGGCGCGGCGTTGGCTTTCCACCGCATAGCTGTCCACCGCTTCGCGGGAAAAGCCGTAGCGTGTCGCGATAAGATCCGCGGAAACGCCCTGCGGCATAAAATAGGACTTCACGGCAACCGCCGGATCGACGGGCCAGGCGCCTCCCGAGGCGCCGATACCCACACGGCTCATGGATTCGACACCACCGCCGATGGCGAGCTCGTGCTGGCCCGAAAGCACCTGCCCGGCCGCGATATTCACAGCATCGAGCCCGGAGGCGCAGAAGCGGTTGATCTGCATTCCGGGCACGTGGCTGCCGTAGTCCGCGAGGAATACCGCCGCCCGCGCGATGTCACCCCCCGCCTCGCCGACGGGATCGACACAGCCGAGGATGACATCATCGACGAGGCGCGTGTCGAGCCCGTTGCGTTCCTTGAGCGCGGACAGCGTGGCGGCCGCGAGAGCCACCGACTCGACTGTGTGCAACGCCCCGTCTGGCTTGCCGCGCCCGCGCGGCGTGCGGACGTGGTCATAGATGAAGGCATCGGGCATCTCGGATCTCCCTTGCGGCCGGCACCAAAGCTGGCCACCACGTTGCGGTCTGGCTCTCTCGCGGTCAGAACATCTCGGCCGGCAGCGTCATGACACCCTCGGCGCCGGCCGTGACACGGCTGAGCCTGAGTGCGGTCTCCGGCAGTATCCTCTCCATGAAGAACCGTGTCGTCGTCAGGCGTGTGTCGATCACCGCGACGGCACCGTCGTCATGGGCGTCGTGCGCATCGGCACGCTTGTCCGCGGCGGCCTTCGCGATCCTGAGCGACATGTAGCCGAGCGCCACGAGCCCGAAGAGATGCATGTAGTCGGTCGAGCCTGCGCCGGCATTGTCAGGTTTGCCGAGCGCGTTGCGCATGAACCACATGGAGGCTTCCTGCAGGTGGTCGAGCGCGGTCTTCATGCCCGCGACGTGAGGCTTGACCCCCTCATGCTCGGCATTGTCCTTGAGGAACCCGGACACTTCCGCGAAGAAGGCCAGCATCGCCCGACCCGCGTCGCGGGGCAGCTTGCGCCCGACCAGATCGATGGCCTGGATGCCGTTGGCGCCTTCATAAAGCATGGCGATGCGGGCATCGCGCACGAACTGCTCGACGCCGGTCTCGACGATATAGCCATGTCCGCCGAACATCTGCTGCGCCTTGACGGTGTTGTCGAAGCCGATGTCGGTGAGCACGCCCTTGATCACGGGCGTCAGGAGGCCGAGATGATCTTCCGCGGCCTGACGCTCGGCCTCATCTGTCGCCTGACGTGCAACATCGGCCTTGAGCGACGTCCACACCACCAGTGCCCGCGCGGCCGCGTTGAAGGCCTTGATGGACAACAGCGTGCGCCGGACATCGGGGTGGACGATGATGGGATCGGCCGCCTGCGCGGGAAAGGCCGCGCCGGTCAGCGCCCGCCCCTGCAGGCGGTCTCGCGCATAAGTCGCGGCGTTCTGGTAGGCCACCTCGGAGAGCGCGAGGCCCTGGATGCCGACGCCGAGCCGCGCCTCGTTCATCATCGTGAACATCGCGTTGAGGCCACGGTTTTCCTCGCCCAAGAGCCAGCCTGTCGCCCCGTCGTAGTTCATGACGCAGGTGGCATTGCCGTGAATGCCCATCTTCTCCTCGATCGAGCCGCAGCTCACCCGGTTCCGGGCGCCTTTCACCCCGCCGCTGGCCGCCAGGAATTTCGGCACGATGAACAGGCTGAGGCCCTTGGTGCCGACCGGCGCTCCCTCCACCCGGGCGAGAACGAGATGGACGATGTTGCTGGCGAGATCATGCTCGCCCGCGGAAATGAAAATCTTTGTGCCGGTGATGGCATAGGTGCCATCGCTCTTGCGCTCGGCCCGCGTGCGGATGAGACCGAGATCCGTGCCGCATTGCGGCTCGGTGAGGTTCATCGTGCCGGTCCAGGTTCCCGTCACCATCGGTGGCAGATAGAGCGCCTTCTGTTCCGCCGTGCCGTGTTGCAGAAGAGCCGCGATCGCGCCTTGCGTCAGCCCGGGATACATGGCGAGCGCCATGTTGGCCGAGGACGCGAATTCATTGACGATGGCCGCGAAGGTATAGGGCAGCCCCTGCCCCCCATAGTCCGGCGGCGTCGCGAGACCGACCCAGCCGCCCTTCACGAACTCTGCATAGGCCTCCCCGAACCCCTCCGGCGTGCGCACGAAACCATCGGCATCGCGATGGCAACCCTGCCGGTCGCCGATCGCATTGAGCGGGGCAAATCCTTCTTCGGTGATTCTGGCGGCTTCCGTCAGCACCGCCGATGCGAGATCCGGCGTGACGTCGGTGAAGGCATCGAGATGGCTGTAGTGATCAAGGGAAAACACGTCGTTGATCAGGAACAACACCTCGTCCAGGGGCGCCTTGTAGCTCGGCACGATATCGTCTCCTCCCGTCGGGACCTCCCGCTATCTGTTAGCTAGGAAGACTCACGACATTTGCCAATTTTGCGCGCACGAATGATGCATCCGCTTCCATTTTACGTGAAGCGGATACAGGCGGAAGACACCGCGTTGCGCAGATTGATCAGGAAAAATACGCCACATCAGGACGGTACAACCATTTGGTGCAAACATCCACTTGATTCGTTAACTGGTTGTTAACCGTAAATTGAAAAGAGTGAGCTTGCGAGGCAGACTTTCGATTCCGCCGCTTTTGTGGAGTCGCGGTGGCCCCAACTCAGAGAGATGTCTGCGAAAGCACGTGACCGCACGAGGACCATCGCGATCATGACTCAGAACGTTCCCTGGAGCGTCAAAGGGATCGATCCGCAAACCCGCGAGGCTGCGAAGGATGCGGCGCGCAAGGCCGGCATGACGCTGGGCGCGTGGCTGAACAGCATGATCGCGGAAACAACCCAGCCAGGCGGCGGCGGGCTCCATCGCTTTTCTTTCGACAGCGAATCGCAGGACGTCTTTGCGCATGCAGCCGACAGGCTCTCCCTGGAGACGGCGGCACTGAAGGCACGCGCCGCCGAGGCTTCCCGGAATGCACATGCCGCCCAGCATGGTCCGGCCGCCGCCCTCGAAAACCTGCTCGACAACGTCGCCCGGCGCCTCGACGCCATCGAGACACGTCTCGATACCCAGCATGCGGCGCAGCCGACGCTGTCGGCCGTCGAGAAGCTTGAACAACGTTTGGAGTACCTCACCGCGGCGATCGCGCCGTCCGGTGCAACTGCGGCGGAAGACATGTTGCGTACGCTCGAAACGCGATTGACTGACATCATCGTTCGGCTTGGGCCGGATGCAACCGCAGCGATCGCGCCCCGGCGCGAGGCGACAAGACATCTCCCCGACGGAATGAGCACCGGTGGCGGCCAGCAGGAGCCCACCGCCTCCGCCCACAAGGCTGCAAGCCTGCGCGGGACGACGCCGTTCCATGAACCCATCACCCGCCCTGGCGGCGTTGATTCGGATATCGATCGATTCGCGGCGACCATCGCCGAGATCCGCCGTCGGCAGGCCAGACTGTCTGAAGAAGGCGAGCAGGACATCGCCGACATGTCGGCGGATACGGAAGACGCCGATATGGACGAAACTGACAAGGCCCGGTCCACGCAGATCAGGGCCGGCTCCGCACACAGGTCGGCCACGCCAGCGAGCCAATCCGCGACGAGCGGGATCGCGGTTGACGTCGCGGAACGGCTCGAGGCCTTGACGGAGAAGATCGACGCACTGCTCGTGCCCGGCCGTTTCCCCGCGCTCGACGGCGTGATCGAGCGGCTCGACCGTATCGACGCTCACATCGAACATCCGAAGCTCTCCGGCGACTTCGGACGTGTCGAGCAGTTGCTCACCGTTGTCGCCGACCGGCTTGAATCGAACCAGGGCAAGGCACTCGATACCGACAGCCTCGATGCGCTCGAAACGCAGATCGGGCATCTCGCTCATCGCGTTGACGATGCGCTGCGCAGCAAGCTGACCGACGCTACCCTCGAGAAAAAGCTGGGTGAGCTCGAGACGATCATCGTCGGCCTTGTCGATCGCGTGCAGGGCTTGCAGCAGAAGGCCGTGGAGGCTGTCGAATTCGCGACACGCACCGCGGTCACGGACGCTCTCGGCGCCAAGATCTGGGATGGCTCGGATGACATGAGCGGCCTCAAGGCCGACATCGCCGACCTCAAGTCTGTTCACAGCGCCAGCAACGAGCGCACGCAGGACACGCTCAGTGCCGTGCATCAGACGCTGGAGCTGGTTGTGCAGCGTCTCGCGCTCATGGAATCCGAACGCAGTTTCGGCCGCAAGCCGGACCTTTCGCGCTCGCTCTTCGAGAAGCAGGTGTCACAGATCCTGGCGACTGATCGCGACGCCCCCTCTGCCGTCACATTGCCGCCCGCCACGGAACCGGCACGCCCGGCCGGCGAGGTGGCGTCGACGGACGTCAAATCAAGCTTCATCGCCGCCGCGCGCCGGGCCGCGCAGACGGCAACGGTGGAAATGGGCGGACCTGCGACCGCTTCCCAGGCCACCGTGGCCCCTGCCACTCCGAAGCAGCCGCTCCCCGCCTCTCCTGCCCCCGTCGTGGCACAAACCGAGGCCGATGCGGCTGCCGCTGCGGCCATCGTGCGCGGACGAGGTGAATCGCTGATCGAGCGCCTGCGCCACGGTTCCACACGCCGCCGCAAACTGGTCTTCGGCCTTGCCGCCCTGGTCATCGCTCTCGGCGCGGCGCAACTCATCGTATCGTACGGGCGCCTTTCGAAAGACGGCACGGCGCCCATCGCGCTCGGTGAACATAGCGCGGTGCCGTCGGAGCCTGCTCCCAATGCATCGAGCCTTGCTCAGGCCAAGCCTCACAACACCAATACTCAGCAGCCGGCTGCCCTGCCGCCGAGCACGCAGATGGCGGACGTCCCGGCGGCGAGCCCCGCTCAATCGGGCCAGCCGCTCGGACTGAAAGATTTCGTCAATCCCCTGGCGCAGCCATCGGCCAATCAAGCCGCCAACTCAGATGCCTCGGTGACCACCGGCTCCATCAAGCCGGTCCCAGAGGCGACCGTTGCCGATACCGGCAAGTCCGTCCAGGTCGGCACCGTGCCGATGGCGCCCCTGTTCCCCGCCCAAAGCCCCTTCACACCTGAAGCCGTGGCGCCCGAAACGGCAAAGCCGCGCGAGATAACCACCGTTCTGCCCAAGGACATGCTGGCGGGCATACCCGTCAACATCGGCCCGGATGCACTGCGGCAGGCCGCAGAGAAAGGCAACGCGTCGGCGGTCTATGAGCTGGCGTCGCGGTTGGCCGAGGGGCGCGGCATCCCGCGGGACATGAAGAGCGCCGCCCGGCTATTCGAGATCCAGGCGGAAGCAGGTTTCGCGCCGGCCCAGTATCGTATCGCCAACCATTATGAGAAGGGCTTCGGTGTCGATCGCGACCTTGCCAAGGCGCGTGAATGGTATCAGCGCGCCGCCGAGGCCGGCAACGCGAAAGCCATGCACAACCTGGCCGTTCTCTACGCAGAAGGCGTCAGTGGCAAGCCGGACTACCCGACGGCCGTGAAATGGTTCCGCAAGGCGGCTGAGCTCGGCATCCGCGACAGCCAGTTCAACCTGGCGATCCTCGCAGCGCGTGGCCTCGGGATGGATCCCGACCTCGTGCAATCCTACACTTGGTTCGCCGTTCTGGCTGATCACGGCGACGCGGACGCCGCCGAGAAACGCGACAGCGTCGGCGCTCGCCTGTCCCCCACCGATCTCACGCTGGCACGCGCGGCCGCCGAGCAATGGGTCGCGAAGACCCCGGACCCGGCCGTCAATAGTGTCGAAGTGGCCCCGGAATGGAACAGGCCTGCGCTTCCGAAGAACACGACCGGAGACGCAGGCGCGGCCGCCAAAGCGAAAACACGAGGTTGACCTTTCGTTCCGTGGGCGTAACCATCTGGTAAAACGCATATCCAAGGGGTGGACCGAGAATTCTCTAAGGACTATGCGCCGTAGTGTTGGACCGGCATCGTTCATGCGATGCCGGCGCTTTGTCGTATGTGCTGATCCTTTTGTGTAAGGCGCGTCGTGCAGATCTATCTTCCCATCGCCGATGTCTCGGTGAACTGGTTGCTGCTGCTGGCAATGGGCGGCGGCGTCGGCTTCATTTCAGGCCTCTTCGGCGTCGGCGGCGGCTTCGTGATGACGCCGCTGCTCATTTTCATCGGTATTCCCACCGCCATCGCGGTCGCCACCCAGGCCGCCCAGATCGCCGCGTCCTCGATGACCGGCTCCATCGGCTATTGGCGCCGACGCGCGGTGGACGTGAAGCTCGGCCTCGTTCTGGCTGCAGGCGGCCTCATCGGCACCGTGCTCGGCGTGTGGTTTTTCAATGTGATGCGGCGGCTTGGCCAGCTCGATGTCATCATCGCCATCGCCTATGTCGTGCTCTTCGGCGTGATCGGTGGGCTGATGCTCTTCGAGAGCCTGCGCGCCATGTGGCTCACTCGCAAGGGCATCAGACGGCCGCCGCGCCGGCCCGGCGAACACCCGTGGTATCTCGGCCTGCCGCTGAAGATGCGCTTTCACCAGTCCAAGCTCTACGGCAGCATCATACCGCTGGCGCTGCTCGCGCTCCTGATCGCCTTCATCGGCGCCGTCCTCGGCATCGGCGGCGGCTTCATCGCCGTTCCGGCCCTGATCTACCTGTTCCGCATCCCCGCCGCCGTCGTCGTGGGCACCTCACTGTTCCAGATCCTGCTCACGATGGTGGCGGCGACGATCATGCACGCCACCTCGAACCATTCGGTCGATCTGGTCCTGGCGCTGCTCCTCATCGTCGGCGGCGTCGTCGGCGCGCAATTCGGAGCGATCGTCGGACGCAACCTGCGCGGCGATGCCTTCCGCCTCATGCTCGCGATCCTCATCCTCGGCGTCGGCGTCCGCTTTGCGGGCGACATCATCCTGAAGCCCGACGAGACCTTTTCCATCGTGACGCTGGACAATTGATGAAACGGTGCGCGCTGGCCCTTCTCGCTTGTCTCGCCAGCATGGCGCCGGTGATGGCGGAGACGCTCGTCACCTCCCTGTCGACCTATCGCGTCGCCATCAACTCCAACTACACCGGCGCATCCCTCGTCCTGTTCGGCTCGATCGAGCGGGACGCGCGCACGACGACGCGCGCCGCGCCCTATGATCTGGTCGTCACGGTGCGCGGCCCCCGGCGCACGGCGCTGGTGCGCGAGAAGGAGCCGCTCGGCCCGCTCTGGATCACCCGTGGGCAGCGCCGTTTCGTCGACCAACCGGTTTATCTCGCCGTCGTGAGCTCGCGCGCGATCAACGACATCGCGGGAGAGCCCGTGCGAGAACGGCTGAAGCTGGGGCTTCAAGCGGAGTTCGCATCGCCTCTTCCCGGCGCGAACATCATGGGCGAGGACTTCATCGACGCCTTCATCCGTCTGCGCCGCCAGCAGAACCTCTTCCAGGAAGATCCCGAGGGCGTCGTCTTCCTGACGCAGAACCTGTTTCGTGCGAAGATCGAACTGCCCGCGATCGCACCGACGGGCCTCTATGAGGTCGAGACTGTCCTTTTGTCCGACGGTATCGCGCTCTCGCGGCAATCCACGAATTTCGAAGTTGAGAAAACGGGCTTTGAACAGGCGACCGTCGTTCTCGCCCGCGACTATGGGTTCGTCTACGGTCTCATCGCCGCCGCGAGCGCGCTCTTCCTGGGCTGGCTCGCCACGGTCGTCTTCCGTCGCGAGTGACGATCTTCGGCATCGCTCTCGTCCGGAGACCGGCATCCACCTTTCGGCGTGATGGTCTCAATCCGGCAGCAGCTGCGGCGAAGCGATGGCGAAGGTGCGGCGCCCGAGCACATGGGCCGTCATCCCTTTCGGAAAGAGCGGCGCGAAGACCTCATCACGCACATTCAGCCCGCCCGCATAGGCGCCGAAGGCCGGCAGGACGCAGCGCCCGGGCCCCAAGGCAAAGCAGCGACGGCGGACGACCTGGCCACGCGATGCCACTTTCGCGACGGGATGGAGGTGGCCGGCAAGCTCGAACGCCGCGCGGCAATCCGGGGCGCTGCCGGGAATATGCCGCAAGGCCATTCCGCCGGCGGACATCTCCGTGACCACGTCGCCGCCGACCCCGACCGGTGGTGAGGGATCATGATTTCCAGTAATCCAGATCCACTGGCGGCCACGCTGCAACGCCGCGAGCCGTTCACGGTCGCCTGCATCGAGCCTTCCGCCTCCGCCGTCGTCGTGGAAGCTGTCGCCAAGGGCGACAACGATGCGCGGCGCATGCGAGTCGATGACCGCCGCCAGCCGCTCCAGCGTCGCCCGGGTGTCGTAAGGCGGCAGGAAGATGCGGCGCCGCGCATACGAGGAGCCCTTCTCGAGGTGCAAATCCGCCACCACGAGCATGCGCTCCTCACGCAGGAGGAGCGCCCCACTCGGATCAGCCGTGGCGGTATGCTGGCCAAGCAACAGCGAGCCTGCGGCTTCCCGCCCGGCGACATCGACGTCATCTCTCGCCACCACCATGCTCAAATCAGCGTCTCGCCCATCCGTTGCGGCCGGAGATCACCCCCGAAGGTCATCCCCGAAGATCATCCCATGGCCTCCTCGATAAGACTCGCCTCGGCGTCCGCGAGGATCGTCTCGGAGGCTTCGCCGTAGACCAGCTCGCGGCCGATTTCCAGCATGACCGCGATCGAGAGCGGCGAAAGCCGCTCTAGCGGCTGATGCGTGATTCGGCCTTCGATGCGCCCCAGCATGCCGGCGAGGCGCGCGAGGTCAAGGAGGCCGGTGGCCGCGTCCGCCCGCGCCGCCCGCAGCAGCAGGTGCTGCGGCTCGTGCCGGCGCAGCACGTCATAGACGAGATCGGTCGACATGGTGACCTGACGCTGCGACTTCTCCTGCGCGGGAAAACGCCGCTCGATCAGGCCGGCGATGATGGCGCATTGCCGGAAGCTGCGTTTCATCAGCGCCGATTCGGCCAGCCATTCCTCCAGGTCGTCACCCAACATGTCCTGGCCGAAGAGACCATTGATCGACAGGCGGTCCGAGGCGATGGCCGCGTCGATATCCGACAGGCACCAGGCGGCGAGGCCATAGTCGTTGGCGACGAAGCCGAGCGGGTTGAGGCGCGCCCGTTCCAGCCGGCGCGTCAGCAGCATGCCGAGCGTCTGATGCGCCAACCGCCCCTCGAAGGGGTAGCAGACGAGAAAATGCCGCCCCGCGCGTGGAAAGGTCTCCACCAGGAGCCCCTCGCGGCCGGGCAGTCGCGACATCAGCCTCTGGCCCTCCAGCCAGTTCGCCACGGGGCTCGGCAAGCGATGCCAGTCCTCTGGCGTCGCCAGCATGGCGCGCACCCGATCCGCGAGAAAGGTCGAGAGCGGGAACTTGCCGCCCTCATAGGACGGGATCTTGGGGTCCGTGCCGGGCGCGGTACGCTGGGCGATCACCTCGTTTTCGACAATGGCGTCGAAGCGAAGCACTTCGCCTGCGAAGACGAAAGTATCGCCGGGCGACAGGCCCTCCGCGAAATACTCCTCGACCTCGCCAAGCACGCGCCCACCCCGCATCCAGCCCTGGGTAGGCTGGACGCCACGGCGCGGCTTGGAGACACGCACCTTGAGCATCGACGCCTCGACGATGGTGCCGACGTTCAGGCGATACTGCTGGGCGACGCGGGGATTGGCGACGCGCCACAGCCCGTCCCGCCCCCGGGCGATCTTGGCGAAGCGCTCGTAGCTCTTGAGCGCGTAGCCACCGGTCGCCACGAAAGCGACGGTCGCATCGAAATCGGGGCGGCTGAGGCCGGCATAAGGAGCGGCCTGCCGCACCTCGTCGTAGAGCGCGTCAGTCGCGAAGGGGGCGCCGCAGGCCATGCCGAGTATATGCTGGGCCAGTACGTCGAGCGCCCCGGTGCGCGCATCCGGCGTATCCTGCGCGGCCTCCGCCACGGCGTCGAGCGCCGCCCGGCATTCCAGCACCTCGAAGCGGTTCGAGGGCACGAGGACCGCCGCAGATGGCTCGTCGAGCCTGTGGTTGGCGCGGCCGATCCGCTGCATCAGACGGCTCGCCCCCTTCGGAGCGCCGACATTGATGACGAGATCGACGTCGCCCCAGTCGATGCCAAGATCGAGCGTCGAGGTGCAGACGACGGCCTTCAGCTGGCCCGCCGCCATCGCCTCCTCGACACGGCGGCGTTGGCCAACGTCGAGCGAGCCATGATGGAGCGCGATGGCGAGGTTGTCGTCGTTCATGTGCCAGAGTTCCTGGAACAGGAACTCCGCCTGCATCCGGGTGTTCACGAACACCAGGCTGAGCTTGTGGTCGCGGATCGCTGCATAGACCTCGCGCATGGCGTGGGCGGCGGTGTGGCCGGCGAGCGGCGGCGAGACCTTGGTCGCCAGGATACCGATCTCGGGTTGCGCGCCACCCCTGACCACGACGATGTCGGCCGCTTCCCGCCCCGGCAGGTAGCGGGCGAGCACCTCCGGCTCCCGCACCGTGGCGGACAGGCCGACCGCGGTCAGGTCCGGCGCGAGCCGGCCAAGCCGCGCAAGACCAAGCGACAGCAGGTCGCCGCGCTTGGAGGTGACGAGCGCGTGCAATTCATCGAGCACCACGCGCTTCAGGCCAGAGAAAAACGCCTCGGATTCCCGGTGGGCAAGAAGAAGCGCCAGTTGCTCCGGCGTCGTCAGGAGAATGTCCGGTGGCCGCTCGATCTGGCGCGCGCGCTTGTGGGCGGGAGTGTCACCCGTGCGTGTCTCGATCCTGACCGGCAGCCCCATCTCGCGCGCGGGGGTTTCCAGGTTGCGGGCGATGTCGACGGCAAGCGCCTTCAAGGGCGAGATGTAGAGCGTGTGGATGCCGCGGGAGACATCAGGATGCGTGCCGCGCGCGGTGAGTTCGACCAGGCTCGGCAGAAAGCCGGCGAGCGTCTTGCCGGCGCCCGTCGGCGCGACGAGCAGCGCCGAGCGGCCGGCCTCGGCCTTGGCCAGAAGTTCGAGCTGATGGACGCGCGGTGTCCAGCCTCGCGCGGCGAACCAGCCGGCAAAAGGCTCCGGCAAAGGGAATATGGGCGGCGCATCGGGCACGGACCCAATCTAGTGCATTGCGCCGAAAAGTGTACGCGGATTTGGAGAAGCATCTTCATCCCGTCGGGACTAGCGCGGCTCTCCCTCTCCCCGGGCGGGGAGAGGGCTGGGGTGAGGGGGCGATCGTTGACAGCAGGGCGTCCCCTCACCCGCGCCTGCGGCGCGACCTCTCCCCGCTGGGGCGAGGTGAAGGGCAGCAGTTCCCTCATGTCATTCCCGGTGGCGCGAGCGCCGGGAAGGGAAGCCATTGCTGTCGTTCCAAAGCGCCTCGCGCGCCACTCACGGGACGATGAACCGGCCCCCCTGTGCATGGCCATATAAAGACTTATCTTTCAGGGAGCATGCGCCCAACCGACATTCTCACCCTCACGCCCGCCGGGCTTTACTGCCCACCCGGCGATTTCCACATCGATCCGCTGCGGCCAGTGCCCCGCGCCTTGATCACCCATGGCCATTCCGACCATGCACGGCCGGGCCATGGCGCTGTCCTCGCGACGTCGGAAACGCTCGCCATCATGGCAGTCAGATGCGGCGAGGGCTTCTGTGCCACGCAACAGACGGCCGTTCTCGGCGAATCCATGCGCCTCGGCGACGTGACGGTCACCTTCTACCCGGCCGGCCATGTGCTCGGCTCCGCTCAGATCCTCATCGAGGCCGGTGGGTGCCGCATCGTCAATTCCGGCGATTACAAGCGCGAGCCGGACCCGACCTGCATCCCCTTTCAGCCGATCGCCTGCGATGTCTTCATCACCGAGGCGACCTTCGGGTTGCCCGTGTTCCGCCATCCGCCGGCACGTGACGAGGTGGCGAAACTCATCGCTTCGGTCGCCCTGTTTCCGGAGCGCAGCCATCTCGTCGGCGCCTATTCGCTGGGCAAAGCGCAACGGCTCGTCGCCCTTCTGCGCGAAGCGGGACATGACGCGCCCATCTATATCCACGGCGCCATGGAACGGCTGATGGCCCTCTACGAGACACTGGGCGTGCCGCTCGGTGATATCCGCAAGGTGCCGACAGGCAAGGAGGCGGGCCGCAGCACATTCGCGGGGTCGATCATCCTCTGTCCGCCGAGCGCGACGCAGGAAATATGGTCGCGTCGCTTCGCCGATCCGGTCACCGCCTTCGCCTCGGGCTGGATGCGGGTGCGGGCGCGGGCGCGCCAGCGCGGCGTCGAATTACCCCTGGTCGTCTCCGACCATGCCGACTGGGAGGACCTCTGCACCACGATCTGCGAGACGGGCGCTTCCGAGATCTGGGTGACACACGGCGAGGCCGACGCCCTCGTCCACTGGTGCACGGGCCGTGGTCTCAAGGCCAAGCCCCTGCATATGCTGGGCTATGGCGACGACGAGGAGGCGGCCGCGGCCGAGAGCGAGGCGCCGGTGGCGAGCCAGGCGGCAGCGGAGAGCGAAACGCCATGAACCGCTTCGCCGAGCTGCTTGACCGCCTCTCCTATGAGCCGCGCCGCAATGCCAAGCTCAGGCTGATGAGCGCGTATTTTCGCGAGACGCCCGATCCCGAACGCGGCTTCGCGCTCGCGGCGCTGACCGGCGCGCTCTCCTTTGCCAACGCAAAGCCCGGCGTTATTCGTGCCTTGATCGCCGAGCGCACCGACCCCGTGCTGTTCGCCCTGTCCTACGACTATGTCGGGGATCTTTCGGAAACCGTCGCGCTGATGTGGCCCGGCCCTCCGCCGGGTGATCGCCCAGATCCCTCCCCTTCAGGAGAGAGTGGATCCGCGCGAAGCGCGGAGACGGGAGAGGGCGCCCCACCCCCTCCGCTGCGCGGAGGACCCTCCCCTGAAGGGGAGGGATCTTCGAGCCTTCCCACGCGGGGCCACAATCATCCGCCGGCGCCCACGCTGACCGAAGTCGTCGAGGCCTTCACGGCAACGCTGAAGCCCGATCTGCCTCACCTCGTCGCCGGCTGGCTCGACGGCCTTGACGAGACCGGGCGCTGGGCGCTGCTCAAGCTCATCACCGGCGGCTTGCGCGTCGGCGTGTCCGCGCGGCTCGCCAAGACGGCCGTCGCGGAACTCGGAGGTCTCGATCCGGACGCCATCGAGGAGATCTGGCACGGGCTGGAGGCGCCCTACGAGCCCTTGTTCGCCTGGGTGGAGGGACGTGGCGATAAGCCGGAAGGCGTGTCGGCGGTTCCCTTTCGCCCGCCGATGCTGGCGCATGCCCTCGAGGAAGTGGACATCGCCAAGCTCGATCCCGCCGATTTCTCCGCCGAGTGGAAATGGGACGGCATCCGCATCCAGGCCGTGGCGGGCAGCAGCCGGAGCCAACGCGAGGGGCGCCGCCAGGTGCGGCTCTATACACGCACGGGTGAGGATATTTCGGGAGGCTTTCCCGATCTCATCGAGGCGATCCTTCTCGATCCCGCCTTCGAGGGCGCCATCGATGGCGAACTGCTCATCATGCGGGGCGGGCTCGTTCAGAGCTTCAACGTGCTGCAGCAGCGGCTCAACCGCAAATCGGTCACGCCGAAGCTGATGGCGGAATATCCCGCGCATATCAGGGCCTATGACCTCCTGGCGCAAGCCGGCGAGGACCTGCGCGCCCTCCCCTTCAGGGAGAGACGCCAGCGGCTCGAGCGTTTCGTGGACAGCCTCGCCGGCACGCGCATCGATCTGTCGCCTCTCGTCGCGGCGGCCAACTGGGACGCCCTGGCCGCCGCGCGGACCGATCCGGCGTCCGCCGGCGGCGGGGCGGATGCCGCGGCCATCGAAGGCTTGATGCTGAAGCGCCATGACAGCACCTATGTCCCCGGCCGTCCCAAGGGGCCGTGGTTCAAGTGGAAACGCGACCCGCACACGGTCGATGCGGTGCTGATGTATGCCCAGCGCGGCCATGGCAAGCGCTCATCGCTGTATTCGGACTACACCTTCGGGGTGTGGCGCGGGCCGGAAGGCGAGGAAGAGCTGGTGCCGGTCGGCAAGGCGTATTTCGGCTTCACCGACGAGGAACTCGCCAGGCTCGACCGCTTCGTGCGGCAGTCCACGGTCAACCGGTTCGGGCCCGTCCGCGAGGTCGTGCATGCGCGCGACAGCGGTCTGGTCTTGGAGGTTGCCTTCGAAGGCCTGCAGTCGTCACCGCGGCATAAATCAGGCATCGCCATGCGCTTTCCGCGCATAAGCCGCATCCGATGGGACAAGCCGCCACGGGAGGCGGACCGAATCGAATTCCTTGAAGCCTTGCTCGAAGGCAAAGATTAGGGCAAGGACACTGTCCTATCTGATCAAGGATCGCCAAATTATCCCAATTTTCTGGTTTTTTTAGAGTAACTCTTGCGCCGCGGGGCGCAACGCGAAACAATGTGGCAAAATTCGGGAGGCCCATTCATTGAACGATCAGCCATCCGTGCAGATCGTCATCGCAGATGACCACCCGCTTTATCGCGGGGCCTTGCAGCAAACCATTACGACGCTCATGCCCCAGGCGATGGTGATCGACGTCGGCACTTTCGATGACGCGGTTGCGGTTCTGGCGGAAAAAGGCGACGTCGATCTCGTGTTGCTCGATCTCGCCATTCCTGGCGCCCAGCGCCTGTCCGGCCTGATGTATCTTCGCGCCCAGTATCCCGGCACTCCGGTCGTCATCGTGTCCGGCAATGACGATCGCACCGTGATTCGCGGCTGCATGGACTGCGGCGCCTCCGGCTTCATACCGAAGTCCCTCGGCGTCGCGAGCATCGGCGAGGCCGTGCGGTCCGTGCTGGCTGGAAACACCTGGGTCCCGCCGGACATCGACTTGTCGACAGCCGGGGATGCGGCGCTGGGCGACGCCGCCAAGCGCCTGTCCCGCCTCACGCCACAGCAGTTGCGTGTGCTCATGATGCTGACGGAGGGCCTGCTCAACAAGCAGATCGCCTATGAACTCAGCGTCTCCGAGGCGACCGTGAAAGCCCATGTCTCGGCGATCCTGCAGAAGCTGGGCGTCGAGAGCCGCACGCAGGCCGTCATACTGGCCGGCAGGGTGACGGGAACGGGAACAGCGGCCTGAGAATGGCCGTCCCTGCTATCGTTCCCATGTCGTCCTTCCCGGCTCCCGTATGGCGAGAAAGCCGGCAGTTCAATCGACCGTGAGCGTTCTCGGCTGTCATGGCCGGGCTTGTCCCGGCCATCCCGATGAGCTGAGGTGGCTTACTGGTCGGGATCACCGGGACAAGCCCGGTGATGACGATGGTATGCTTTGGGTCATAACTTTTGGGCAATTCCTGAATGTCGATTGGCCCTAAAAATCTGCCAGAAAGGCTTCGCTGCGGACGAGCGCCCTTTCGGTCAAGGCCGTTGGAAAGCCAATGAAGACATGACACCCGCCGGGATAGACCGCGAGTTCGGCGCGATTGCCGGCCGCTGTCCAGCGCCCGCTCATGAAGAGGCTGTCGTCGAGCAGCGCGTCGCGGGTGCCGATGGTGAAGATCGCGGGGGGCATGCCGCGGAGATCGCCATACAGCGGTGAAATGTCGGGGGCACGCAAGTCTCCACCGTTGCGCAGAAAGTTCTGCACGAACAAGTGGATGTCGAGCGTCCGCAGAATCAGTTTCTCCTCGCCGAACTGGCGGGCGCTTGGAGTCATGCCGAGGTCGAAGGCTCCCGCCACCAGATTGGCGGCGCGGAAGGGCGTGAGCTGGTGTCGGTCGCGCAGACGCAGCAGGGTCACGACGGCCAGATGCGCGCCAGCCGATTCGCCGCCGATGAACAGACGCTCTGTCCCGAAGCGGTTCTTGGCCTCACGGATTAGCCAGAGCGCCGCCGCCTCGCAATCATCCGGCGCGGCGGGATAGGGATGTTCCGGCGCGAGCCGGTATTCCACGGAGACGCAGGCTAGTCCCGCCGTCTCGACCCAGCGCTCGAGACGGCCGTCCTGCAGGTCTGCTCCGCCGAAGGTCCAGCCACCGCCATGGATATGGAAGTAAACGCCGCGCGGTTGTGGCGGTGCGATGATCCGGAGCGCGATCGGCCCACCCGGTCCCCGGATTGTCACCGTCTCGGCGCGCGGGCTCTTCGGCGCCAGCGGGAAGGCCCCGATGCCTTTGGCGCGCATGTCGCGAATGACGGCCGGCGGCAGGCTCCACTGATCGGGAGCCTGGTCGGCATTGGCGATGATGGTGGCATTGAGCGCCGCCGTCTCGGGATCGATGGCGGCGGGATCGAACAGGGCGGGATCAGGCATGCGACAGACCGGTTGCGCTCAATGGACGGGCCTGCGATGAAACAACAATGAGCGATCGTCGTCCAGCAGGCGGTATCGGCAACAGGAGCATGCGTATGGCCAATGGTTCACTGCAGCGTTTTCTCGGCGGTTCGCCGGGAGCGGTTCTGGTGCGGCTGGTCTTTCTGTCGATCCTGGTCGGCGCGCTCATGGCCTTCCTCGGGATCACGCCCTTCAGTCTGGTCGAAGGCGTCGTCAGGTTCATCGATCGCATCTTCGGCCGAGGCCTGGAAACGCTGATGGAAGTCGGACAATGGCTCGTCTATGGCGCCATCATCGTCGTGCCGATCTGGCTCCTGCTCCGCGTGACCAGCAAGGGACGATAGGCCTTCGGCAGTCAGATCTCGCGCGTCCAGGCGCTCGCATCGCGGCCAACATGGCTGTTGAGCGTGCCGCCTTCGGTCGCGAGCTTGGCGACGAGCCCCTGCTTGATGACGCCCACCAACTCGGGACCGTGATAGACCAACGCGCTGTAGAGCTGCATCAAGGTGGCTCCCGCGCGAAGCTTTTGCCAGGCGGTCTCGGCGGATGAAATGCCGCCCGCCGCGATCAACGGGAAAGCGCCTTCGACACGCAGGAAGGTTTCGGCCAGCATGCGTGTCGCGAGCGGAAACAGCGGCTGGCCGGACAGGCCGCCCGCCTCCGTCACGCGGGAATCCCGCAGTGTCGCGGGCCGGCTGATCGTGGTGTTGCCGACGATCATGCCGTCGATGGCGCGGGCGCGGGCCACCCGGACGATATCGTCGAGCTCGGCCAAGGTGACATCCGGCGCGATCTTGAGGACGACCGGACGACGCGGGCCATTGGCGCCGTCACGCGCCTCAATGACGCGGGCGAGGAGATCGTCAAGGGCGGCCGCCTGCTGAAGATCGCGCAGACCCGGCGTGTTGGGCGAGGAGATGTTGACGGTGAAATAGCTGGCATAGGGCGCGAAGGCCTTCACACCGGCCACGTAATCCGCCGCGCGATCGGCTGAATCCTTGTTGGCGCCGATATTGATGCCCAGGATGGCGGACGGGTTCGCCCGGCCGCGCCGCGCCTTGAGCCGGGCCTCAGCCGCGGCATGGCCACCGTTGTTGAAGCCGAGCCGGTTGATGACGCCCTGGTCCGCCGGCAGGCGGAAAACGCGCGGACGCGGGTTGCCCTCCTGCGGCCGCGGGGTCAGCGTGCCCGCTTCGACGAAACCGAAGCCGAAGCCGAGCATCGCATCCGGCACCTCCGCGTTCTTGTCGAAACCGGCGGCAAGGCCGACGGGGTTGGGAAAACTCAACCCGAAAGCCTCGACCCTGAGTTTCGGGTCATTCTGTGGCGGTGTCGCCGGCGGCAGGGCGGACAGGGCGCGAATGGTCAGACGATGCGCCGTCTCGGCATCAAGCTGCGCCAGGAACGGCCGCGCGAGGGAGGCGAGCATCGACATCATGGGATTTCTTCCGGAAAGATAGGGGCGCCATCGGGACCGAGCGGCAGCGGATCAATGCGGCGGACGGCGGATAGGGACAGGGGCGCATAGAGATGCGGGAAGAGATCGCCTCCGCGGGAGGGCTCGAAACGTAGTTCGGCCCCAAACGAGGCTGGATCAATGGCGATCAGCAGCAGGTTCTGTTGCCCGGCGAAGTGGCGGCGCGCGGTCTCGCGGACCTGCGCGGCCGTCGAGAAATGGATGAAGCCATCCGCATGGTCCACCGGCGCACCTGTGAAGACACCGTCCCGTTCGGCCTCCCGCCATAAGGCCTCCGGACAGATCTTGTAGATGCAGGTTTCGTCGATGGTGGACACAGGCGTCGCCTCCTCATCAGGTGGGTAGGGCAGGCGCCGCCGGAGATCAACCTGTCAATGCGGGAGACGGCCAATGCGAGGCTGACTGATGGGCGCCGGAACACCGATAGCTGCGCGTATCCCCCTTACCCCTCCCCCCTTGCGGGCAGGGTTAAGGGGTGGGGGCTCTCCGAGAGAAAACCAGACCCCGCCAAAATGCTGGCGCGAGCCGGGCGCGTGCTTCAATCTCTCCTTGCGAAAAGGCATATTATCCTATAATAAGGGAATTATCCTAGCCATCCATGAAAGCGGCCTCGATGCTCTCGCATGATCAGATCTGGTCAGCCGTCGATGGGCTCGCGGCGCGTTATGGCCTCTCACCTTCTGGTCTTGCCCGCAAGGCCGGGCTCGATCCCACGTCCTTTAACCGGTCCAAGCGCATCGGTCCGGATGGCCGCCTGCGCTGGCCGTCGACAGAGTCTATCGCCAAGATCCTGGAGGCGACGGGCGCGTCCCTCGACGAATTCATGGCGAGCCTGGAGCGTGGCGGGCGCCGCGCGCCGCGCGGCTTGCCGCTCATCGGCTTCGCGCAGGCCGGCCATGGCGGCTATTTCGACGATGGCGGCTTCCCCGTCGGCACCGGCTGGGACGAGGTCGCCTTCCCGGACATGGGTGACGATCGGTTCTACGCGCTGGAAATTTCCGGCGAATCCATGCTGCCGCTCTATCGCGACGGCGATGTCATCATCGTTTCGCCCACAGCGGCGCCGCGCCGGGGCGACCGGGTGGTGGTGCGCACCCTCGAGGGCGAGGTGATGGTGAAGGAGCTCAAGCGCCGCACGGTCAAGACCGTCGAGCTGCGCTCCCTCAACCCCGACCATGCCGACCGCGTGCTGTCGCTGGCGGATGTCTCGTGGATGGCCCGCGTCATGTGGGCGAGCCAGTGAGAGCAATCAAGGCAAGCGGCGCGCCCTTCGAGCGGCGCGCCTTTCACGGCCGCCGCTCGCCAATCTTGTCTTCAGGCGGCTCCGCGGGCAGCCAGGAAGGCCTGATGCTCGGCGATGAGCTCGCCGTTCAGCGCCTTGGCGATGAGCGCGCGCGTTTCCGGGATGCCGTAGACGGCCACGAAGGATCCAAAGCGCGGCCCGCGCTCCTCGCCCAGCAGGATCTGGTAGATCGTGTTGAACCAGGCGTTGGACACGCCGGGCCGCTCGGGCGTCGCGTTCTTGGCGTTCAAGTCCTGATAGCGCGGGATGGGCCGCGCCACGTCATAGAGAACTTCCTGGATCTTCTCGGCTGATGCATCCGCTGGAAGCACCGAAAGCGCCGCCGAGAGCGCCTCGAGCGCGGCCCTCTCCCCGTCGTCCGGCATGCGATAGGTCTTCGCCGGCTTCACGAAATCCTGGAAATAGCGGATGGCGTAGCCGACGAGCGCATCGAGCCGCGGATGCGTATCCGGGCCGACACCCGGCGCATAGCGGCGGATATAGCCCCAGAGCATGTCCTTGCTCTCGGCATTCGCCACCGCCACGATATTGAGAAGCAGCGCGAAGGAGAGCTGGCTGCGCCCGCTGTTGTCACCGGCCGCGGCAACGGTCTCCGGCTCCGGCGGCTTTCCGGCATGGATATGCCAGACTGGATTCGAGAGCCGCTGCGGCTCCGCCTGCTTCTGATAAGCGGCGAGATGGGCCGCATATTCATCCACTTGCCGTGGGATGACGTCGAAATAGAGCCGCTTCGCCTCACGCGGCTTGGAATACATGAAGAGCGCAAGGCTCTCCGGCATGCCGTAGGACAGCCATTCCTCGATCGTGAGGCCGTTGCCCTTGGACTTCGAGATCTTCTGGCCCTTCTCGTCCAGGAAAAGCTCGTAGTTGAAGCCATCCGGCGGCACCGCGCCGAGCGCGCGCGCGATCTGGCCGGACAGCTTGACGGAATCGATCAGATCCTTGCCGGCCATTTCATAGTCAACGCCGAGCGCGACCCAACGCATCGCCCAGTCCGGCTTCCACTGCAGTTTGACATGGCCGCCGGTCACCGGCGTCTCAAACCGCTCGCCGGTCTCCGGATCGCGCCACACGATGGTGCCTGTGTCCGCCCTTATCTCATCGAGAGGCACCTGCATGACGATGCCGGTCCTGGGATGGATAGGCAGAAAAGGCGAATAGCTTTGCGCCCGCTCGGCCCGGAGGCTCGGCAGCATGATGGCCATGATCGCGTCGTAGCGCTCCAGCACCAGCTTGAGCGTGGCATCGAACACGCCAGACTTGTACGTCTCGGTCGCCGACTGGAAGGAATACTCGAAGCCGAAAGCGTCGAGAAAGGCGCGCAGCCGCGCGTTGTTGTGCTGCCCGAAGCTCGGATGCGTGCCGAACGGGTCCGGCACCTCAGTCAACGGCTTGCCGAGATAGGCAGCCGTCTGCTCCTTGTTCGGGATATTGTCGGGAACCTTGCGCAGGCCGTCCATGTCGTCGGAAAAGGCGACGAGGCGGGTCGGGATCTTGTCCTCGGTCAGGACACGGAAGGCATGGCGCACCATCGAGGTGCGCGCCACCTCGCCAAAGGTGCCGATATGCGGCAAACCCGAGGGGCCATAGCCGGTCTCGAACAGCACCGATTTTTTCCCCGAGCGTTCCAGGCGTGCAACGAGCTTGCGGGCCTCTTCAAAAGGCCAGGCCTGCGATGCGTGGGCCGCATCGATAACGCCGCGATCGAGCGCGAGGGGGGTCGTCATGAACTCAAACTTTCAGGTTTTCAGGGTGTCGAAAGGGTCTGCCACCAGAGGCTCGACAGGGGCCAATCTGATGCAAACGCGGCGGACACTAGAACATCGACAGCTAAAGTGCACGCGGTTTCTGGTGAAATGCGTTGCCCGAACAAGAGGATAGCGCGCAAGATACGGCTGCGCGACCGATCAGCGGCCGAGCCCTTGGGGGAAGGCCAGGGGATCCAAGACGGGATCCGCGATGGGATCCGCCTGGCATGCCTCAGTAGAAACTCACCGGAAAGTACCGCAGGTAAAGCTCCGCATAGGTGCCATCCTCCCATACCTTCTGCAGGCCATAGTCAAGGGCCTGGCGCAGGATGGGGTCGTCCCGCCGGGTGATGAAGCCAACGCCCTCGCCAAAATACCGGCTCTCGGTATAAGGCCCGCCACTGAACCGGCAGCAGCCCGCGGCATCGCTCCCGTTCAGCCAGAGCGCCATGCTCAGCCCATCGGCGAAGACATAGTCCACCTTGCCGTCACGCAGGGCATCCTGTGCCAGGCCGAGGTTGATGAAGGTCTCGACTTTCGCGCCCGGAAAGGCCGCCTTGAGATAGGCGCGGTGGGCTGACTGCTCCACGACACCGACCGTGCGCCCGACGATCGTTTCCACAGTCGGCTCCGGCAGATCGCCGCCCCCCCGCGCCACAAAACGAGCGGGCGTCCGGTAGTAGGGCGTCGTCACCGCGAAGCGCTGGCGCAGCCCCTCCCGGATGGGGATGGCGGCGGCGATGGCATCGCCGCGACTTTCGGCGAGCGAGTCGAGAAGCGTATCGAAACGCCGCACCTGGATGGTGCAGGCGACCTGCAACACGTCGCAGACCGCACGCGCCAGATCCACCGAAAAGCCCGTCGGCAGGCCTTCCGCATCCGAGAAATGCAAGGGGGGGTATAGATCATCCGTGAGAAACCGGATGACCCGCAGGCCAGTCAGATCCGGCTTGTTCGGAGGATTCTGGCGATTCCAGAAATTCGGCACGGCAACCTCGTCCGAGGCCCCGCGCGGCCGCCCGTCCTGCGCCAAAGACGTCCCCGCGCCCGAGGCAATGGTGAGGATGATCGACAGGATGGCGGCAACCGCCGAGCGCGGCCAATGCGACCGAATGATCCGGACAATACGGGACGGCAAGGGCTTCATTCTGTTCCAGGCATCGGATGGCCAGCGTCTATTCGACCATGGAATGAGTCGGATTTGACTCGCAATCCTTGCTAAACTTCTAGCACAATGCGCCCCGGGGACAATTTGGGGGAAAACTATGCATCGGGGCAGCAATGCCAGCGGGGAAGGCTGGTTGTTGCGTTATCGGTGGTCACCGCAGGGCGACGATGAGCCCTTGCCACCCGAGATCGCCTTTCTGGCGGCACATGGGGTGACCGTTCCGCAACTCATCAAAGCAAAGCGTTACGCGCTTCTGTGGGGTGTCACACCGTCCGAGTCCCTGCTGGCCCTGGGCTTCATCGACGAGGATGCCTTTTACCGCGCCCTGGCCGCGGAGACAGGCGTGCCGCTTTTGCCGGCCGATATAGCGGTGTGTCCGCACGCACCCTACGACCTGGGAATTCGCTCGGGGATCGTGGCGCTGCAGCCCAACCGGCGTCGCCTCGCCTTCGCGATCGCCCCGCGCGGCAGCGCGGTGCAGGAGTTGCTTCTGCGGGGGCCCAAGCTCGCGCGGCAGGGTGTGGCATTGATCGCACCGCGACGCCTCGCCGAACGCGTCATGGCGGCATCCGCCGCCCGCATCGCGCGCCGCGCGGCCCACGAATTGCCCGATGAAGACCCTGCCCTCTCCGCACGCGACGGCGCGACAAAGGCACAGATCGTCTCCGTCGCCACGGCCGTGGGCGCGGCGAGCTTTCTGGCGACGCTGGCGCCGCTTCAAGTGCAGCAAGTCATCGTTGGTCTGATCAGCCTTATCTTCCTGGCCATGATCACGGTCAGGTTGGCCTGCTGCCTCGAGCGGGTGCCAGTCCGCCCCCGCCGCAAGGTTTCACGCGCCTGGGGCCAGGAATGGCACCGCGATGATCACCACGGCGATCAGCCGCACAGCGATGAACACCTGCCGGCCTACACCATCATCGTGCCCCTGTTTCGCGAGACACGCGTGCTGGGCCAGATCGTCAGCGCTCTACAGAACCTCGACTACCCGGCGGCCAAGCTCGATATCAAGCTTGTGCTGGAAGAAGACGACGAGCCCATGCGCGCCGCTGTCCGGTCCATGGAGATGCCGAATTTCATCGAGGTCATCATCGCCCCGTCAGGGCAGCCCCGGACGAAGCCACGGGCGCTGAACGTCGCCCTGCCGCTCGCGCGCGGAGAATTCGTCGTCGTCTACGACGCCGAGGATGTGCCGGATCGCGACCAGCTACGCCTGGCCGTGGAGACTTTCGCGCGCATGCCCCGCTCCGTGGCCTGCCTCCAGGCGCGTCTCGTCATCGACAACTTCAGGGATGGCCTGCTCGCCTCCCTGTTCGCGATCGAATACATGGCGCTGTTCGACGTCATCAATCCAGGCCTCGCCAGCTATGGCCTGCCGGTGCCGCTCGGCGGCACCTCCAACCACTTCCGGACGGAGGTACTGCGCGACATCAAGGGCTGGGATGCCTGGAACGTGACGGAAGATGCCGACCTTGGCGTCAGGCTGGCGTGTCGCGGCTACGACGTCGCCGATCTGCCATCGGCGACCCTTGAGGAGGCTCCGATGCACCTCGGCGCCTGGATGCGCCAGCGCGCACGCTGGATGAAGGGATGGATGCAGGTCTGCATCACCCACAGCCGCGCCCCGCTCAATACCGTGAGGACACTCGGCGGAGCCGGTTCGCTCGGCGTCGTGACGATGGCCTTCGGCACGGTCGCAACCGCGTTGGCCTATCCGCTATTCGCTACACTCGCCCTGATCATCGCGGCGAGGCTCGTGCTGAATGGCGGGAATATCGCGGTTTCCTCGATCGCGGACGCCGGTTTTGCGGCGCTTGCGCTCGTGGTCTTCACGGCAGGCTTCGTTTCGATGCTGCTGCCGCCCATCATCGGCATCGCCCGGCGCGGCCCGTGGAGGTTGATGCTCTATGTGCCGCTGCTGCCCTTCTACTACGTCCTGGTGTCGGTGGCCTCGTGGCGCGGCCTCGTCGGCCTCGTCACTTCCCCATTCAACTGGAACAAGACGGAGCACGGACTGTCCGCCCGGCGCCACAGCCTCCAGATTACAGGTAGCCCAAAAGATCTTTCGCCGCGACGTCCGGCGCGCGCTTGAGATCAAAGCCGTTCACGAAGCGCCCCTTGGCATCCATCAGATACACCATGGCCGTGTGATCCATGGTGTATCCGTCGCTTGTCGGCACCTTGCGCGCATAGACCTTGTAGGACTTGAGCACCGCCGCGATTGCCTCGGGTGAACCGGACAGCCCGATGATGCGTGGGTCGAACGCCCCGAGATAGCTTTTCAGCACCTCGGGCGTGTCCCGCTCGGGATCCACCGTGACGAACAGAACGCGCAGCTTGTCGCCCTGTGGCCCCGCGGCCCTGAGAAGTTCGGAGGCCTCGAACAGCGTCGTCGGACAGACATCGGGGCAATGGGTGAAGCCGAAGAATACCAGGAACGGCGCGCCGAGGAAGTCCTTGTTCGTAACGGTGCGTCCATCCTGCGCGGTCAGGGTGAATGGCCCTCCAACGGAGGATATCACCGGTTCATCGCGGCGAAAATCAACCAGCGAGACGATCGCGATGCCGAGCACGATAACGCTGAAGAGGAAAGCTGCGAGAGGGAGCGCCAGACGCCGAAGGCGGTCATGATTCATATGCGTTGCTCCCGTTACGCTACCCGAAGGCGATCCCTGTGCTCCGGAGCCGACATCTCCTCGGAGATGCCATCCGGACCGACTTTCCCAAGCCAATCCCTCGTGGACTATAAACCCTCGTGGACCAGGAACCCTCGTGGACCAGGCGGGCGGGGGGCGTCGGCAGCATCGCTATAGCCGGCACCGGCCCGGCAGGAGAAGGCGGCAGATGGTCGCCTCGCGAAAACGTCATTTGCTATGAACGGTAACTGACGCCCGCCCCGAAATGGGCGCAAACGACCAACGTCAAAAGCAGCCAGCGACCGCTGTCGTTATCCAGGCGAGGAAAACACCGTCACCCTGACTGGCCCACAGCATCACTCCCGCGAAAAGCGTCAGCACGGCCGCCACCGCAGACAGCCCGACAATCAGCCGACGGCTGTCGGAAGGTGTTTCGGTCGGCCCGGCGACGGGTTCGGACGAAGCCATGACGCAAGGATCCTTATTGATCATGTGGTCGCGGACCACTCCCGCAAGATAGTGGGCGACGCCCTCTTATGCGAGCATTTTCAGCATCTTCACCCGCCCGGCGGGGCGCATAACCCACAGCCCTGAACAGGCATAGACATCGCACGATTAGAATAACATCTCGAAATCTGTATGATGAGGCACGAATCATGATCGTGATTCCGGCATTCGTCACCATCGTAAACAGGACTGAATAATAAGGTTTTATGACGTCATTCTCTAATATTGATAAGAAAATAAGTAGATGCGTGACCTTCAGCCCCTAGGATCATCGTAACACTTGTCATGCAAAAGGTTCTACGCCATGGAAAAGGCGCGGGAGAAGTTGAATGACTGGCATATCACGACGTGACATCGACACGCTCGTTGGCACGGTAGACGATATGATCGCCTCTGAAATGATCGGAACCGGCGCAAGCGCGGCCGAACTCGCCGAGGCAATGGCGCATTTGGACGATCACGCAAACCAGGCGACCCTATACCCGTCAGCCACCCGCCGGGTGCGGCGCCTGATTGATCTCCTTTTGGCGGTGAGCGCACCGGCGGAGCGACTAGAGCCTGAAATGACCTGACTGGCAAAGCCGACAGAAGCGCAGCCGCGTCGGGTCCGCAGGTTGCCGGCGCGGCCTGATCCAGCCGTCGTCCAGCGCCTCTAGCGAGATTGATGCCTGCCCCCCGGGCATCCCGCAAACGGCGCTGAACTCAGGTCTTGCCGAGTTCAGCGCTTTAAGACGAACAAGCCGAAACGACTTATATGTCGCCGTGCGGATCCTGAACCCATACGGCTTCAGAGAGAAAGCCTCTTGAGAGGCGCTTATGGGCTGCCGGCAAACCGTGCTGATTGAATCCCGGCCAAGCTAGGGGTCGTCCCGGAATGCCCGGCACGGGCTTCCGCGAACAGTTTTCAGCCGGCGCAGCATTCTGGCGCAAAGCCGCCCCTATTCGAGCTGCCGCTCAGCTCTTCGGCCCACCAAACTCGGATTTGCCACCGTGGGCGGCGGACCATTGGGTCGGCTGCTTGAGGAAAGCTTCAACCTCAGCCAAAACACCGGCGTCGAAATGACCGCTCGCCTTCGCGACCTCCAGCACGTCCCACCATGTCACGAGCGCATGGAGATCGAGGCCGATGGCCTTCAGATCAGCGCGAGCCGTCGGGAATATATCGTAGAAGAAGAGCACGAAGCAGTGGTCGACCGTCTGGCCCGCGTTGCGGATGGCATCCGCGAAGGTCACCTTGCTGCCGCCGTCAGTCGCCAGGTCCTCGACCAGAAGCGTCCGTGCGCCTTCCACGACCTCGCCCTCGATCTGGGCGTTGCGGCCGAAGCCCTTCGGCTTCTTGCGGATGTATTGCATCGGCAGCATGAGCCGATCGGCGATCCAGGCGGCGAAGGGAATGCCGGCGGTCTCGCCGCCCGCCACACAATCGATCGATTCGTAGCCGATGTCGCGCAGGATGGTGGTCGCGGCGAAATCCATCAGCCCGGCGCGCAGGCGCGGATACGAAATCAGCTTGCGGCAGTCGGTATAGACCGGGCTCGCCCAACCGGACGTGAAGATGAACGGCTTCTCGGCGTTGAAATGAATAGCCTTGACCTCGAGCATCATGCGGGCGGTCTGGTGGGCGATCGTTTGTCTGTCTACCAACGAGGCTGCTTTCACCATCACTCTCTCCATCATCCCGGCGCGTCGCCCTGCTGCCCGCCACGGTGCTTCCACCGCCTCATGATCGATCGCTCGATCCGCAGGCCGCTTAAGAACACTGGCAGGCTCATCCTGACAAGCCCATTTGATCACCGGACACGACAGCGGGGCCATCGCACAGGAGAATGGCCAAGGAGAGCCGCATCCGCCTTTTCGTCATCCCCACTGTCGCTTATCGCGGGCCGCAGTTGCCTTGACCCTCATCTCCGCCTTCGCTAGACAGCCGAACAGGCTGGCCGGACGCATCGGTGCCCACCCGCCCCTGCGGCTGCCGAGCGGGACGGGCTCGGCAAGGCGGGCTGCCAGCGTTCTGCCCCTCGATGCCGCGGGGCCTAGCGGAGACGGAAGCTAATGACCTGACCTGGGTTTGTTGGAGCTTTCGCCACCGGCCTTATTTTTTCCTTGTCGAGACCCGAATCCGAGAAACCACCCATGCCCTTGAGCCCGACACGTCGCGACTGGCGGCTTATGCTGAACGATGTCGTGCGCGGTATCACCGCCTGGCACGTTTGGGTGCTGCTCGGCTTCAGCGATATTCGCCAGCGTTACAAGCGATCCAAATTCGGACAGTTTTGGATCACGCTGAGCATGGGCATTTTTGTCGCAGGCATCGGCATCGTCTACGCCTTCCTGTTCAACCAGCCCGTTCGCGAGTATCTGCCGTTCCTGGCTGTCAATATGGTCGTGTGGACGCTGATCGCCGGCATCGTCAACGAAGCGACGCTCGCCTTCGTGCAGGCCTCGGTCTACCTGCGCCAGGAGGCGATGCCTAAAACCGTCTTCATCCTGCGCATTCTCGTGCGCAACCTCATCGCCTTTGCCCACAATCTCATCATCATACCCATAGTCTGGATCTGCTTCCTGGTCGTGCCGAGTCCAGCCATGCTGCTCGCTATCCCCGGCCTGGTGCTGATGATGGTGGCGGCCTTCCTGTCCGCGATGATCATCGGGATCCTGTCGACACGCTTTCGCGATCTCCCTCAAATCATCCAGAACCTGCTGCAGATCGCGTTCTTCATGACGCCGGTGATGTGGCGGGTGGACCAGATGGGCGCGGCCGCCTGGTATATCGTGGGCTTCAACCCGTTCGCGGTCTTCCTGCGCATCGTGGCCGAGCCTTTGCACGGCCGCATCCCCGGCCTCGCGACCTACGCGAGCGCCTTCGTCGTCATCGCCGTGCTGACGCTCATCGCGGCGCCGCTGTTCGCCCGTTTCCGGGCGCGCATCGTCTATTGGCTTTAAGCTTTTGAGATCGGACAGGGCCATGCCGTCGATCGACCTCGTCAATGCCTCCGTGGAATTCCCCATCTACAACGCACGCGGGCGATCGCTGCGATCGAGCCTCCTCAAGCGTGTCGGCGGCCAGATCGAGAGCGAGAACGGCGACGTCGTCACCGTGAAGGCGCTGCGCAACATCAATCTGTCGCTCAAGGCAGGTGATCGGCTCGCCCTCATCGGCCATAACGGCGCCGGCAAATCGACCTTGCTGCGGGTCTTCTCCGGCTCCTATGAGCCCTCGGACGGCACCGTGGACATTGAGGGACGGATTTCCTCGTTGCTCGATATCAGCATGGGGATGGATCCGGAGCTGACAGGCGCCGAAAATATCATCCTGCGTGGCGTCATTGTCGGCATGTCCATCGCCGAGGCGCGCGCGCGCATCGGCGAGATCGCGGATTTCTCGGAGCTCGGCGGCTATATCGACTTGCCCATGCGCACCTATTCCACCGGCATGTCGCTCAGGCTCGCCTTTGCCATATCCACGGCCGTACAGCCCGATATCCTGCTCCTGGACGAGCTCATCAGCGTGGGCGATGCGGGCTTCGCCGACAAGGCCCTGCAGCGCACCGAGGACATGATGAACAACGCCAGCATCCTTGTGCTGGCGTCACACGACAGCAACGCTTTGCGGCAATATTGCAATCGGGCGATCATGCTGCGCGAAGGCCGCGTCATCGCCGAGGGCGGCGTCGACGAGATCCTGGACGTCTACGCATCGTCAAGGGCCGCGCCGGCGGCCTGACCCGGCCTCACCCACCATCCAACTTGTTGCGCGGCGGCCGCTCCGAAGGGAGTGGTCGCCGCGGTATCAAACACGTGATGGCGAAGCCCTCATAAATGCCGGATAATGGGCTTGGTCGTCCCTTTTGGCGTTACATGAGCAAATGTTAACTTGATCGGCACGCGAGTTGCTTAGAGGATCCGGATCACTCCGCAGCGGATGAGACGAGAATGCGAAAGTCGGTTTTGGCAGTTGTGGGTCTTGTCGCTCTGGCCTCTGCCGGCGCCTTCATGCTCGATCGTGGCGGATCGGACCTTTCGGCGGAGGTCAAGCGGCTGAAGGAGGCAGTCTTCGGCGAAGCGCGCGCGCGCGACCAGAGCGCGGGGCCGGCGCGGCAGCAGGCCGCGGCCATGCCGGTTGAAGCGGTGCGACCACGGCGCGGCGAAGCCACATCTGATATTCTGGCCGTCGGCGGCCTTCAATCCGATGAATCGGTGGTTGTCTCGTCGGAGATCGCGGGCCGGGTTGCTGAAATCCTCTTCAAGGAAGGCCAGCAGGTCAATGCGGGGGCGGTACTCGTTAAGCTCGACGGCTCTCTGACGCAGGCTGAACTTGATGACGCGCAGGCGCGTCTCGATCTGGCTGATTCCAACTACAAGCGCACAAATGCCCTCGCCAAGGGCGGCAACGCCACTCAGCGCGCCAATGACGAGGCCTTCGCCGGTCTCGCGACGGCCAGGGCGACCCTGTCTCTCATGCAGGCGCGCTTCGACAAGCTGTCGATCCAGGCGCCTTTCCCAGGCGTCCTCGGCATCCGCAAAGTGTCGGTCGGCGCCTATCTCAGCCCCGGCGCCGCCATCGTCAATCTGGAAAAGATCGACGCCCTCAAAGTCGATTTCAAGGTTCCCGAGATCTTCCTGTCGCGCGTTTCGGTGGGCCAGACCGTTGAACTGACGGTCGACGCGCTGCCGGGCCGTATCTTCACAGGCACCATCTACGCCATCGACCCCATGGTCGACGTCAATGGCCGGGCGCTCACCATCCGCGCCCGTCTGCCCAATACGGATCTCACCCTGCGGCCAGGCCTGTTCGCGCGCATCACCGTGAAGGGCCAGAGCGTGCAGAATGTTTCGCTCGTTCCGGAAGAAGCCGTCGTGCCTCGCGGCAAGGATTCGCTTATTTACCAGATCGTCGACGGCAAGGCCGTGGAGACCAAGGTGCGCCTTGGCAACCGTAAGGCTGGAGAGGTCGAGATCCTTGAGGGTCTGATAGCCGACGCCCCGGTGGTGACATCGGGACAGTCGCGGCTGCGTGACGGCGTCCGTGTGGAGGTCGTCGCCAGTTCTCTGCGCCAGACCTGATGCGCCTTACGCTCCTGTCGCCAACTTGCTCGCATTGATTTCAGGTTACGCCCTACGCGTCCCAGATCCCTTCGAAAGGCACGGCTGATATGGGTTTTTCTGAGCTCTGCATCCGCCGGCCAGTCTTCGCGACAGTGCTCAGCCTGATCATCGTGCTCATCGGCGCCGTCTCGTATCAGCGCCTGACCGTGCGTGAGTACCCCAATATCGACGAACCCGTGGTCTCCGTGACCACGACTTATCCCGGCGCCTCGGCCACCATCATGGAAAGCCAAGTGACGCAGGTGCTCGAAGGCTCGATCGCCGGCATCGCGGGCATTGACGTGCTGGAATCATCGAGCCGCTCGGAGTCGAGCCGCATTACCGTTCGTTTCCGTCTCGGCATCGATGCCGATGTGGCCGCGAGCGATGTGCGCGATCGCGTGAGCCGCGTGCGCCGTCGCCTTCCGGATGAAATTGACGAGCCGGTCATCGCGAAGGTGGAAGCCGACGCTCAGCCGATCATCTTCATCTCGTTCATGGCCACCGACATGAACGCCCTGGAGTTGACGGACTATATCGACCGCTATGTCACCAACCGCCTGAAGAATCTGACAGGCGTCGCGGACGTCAGCATTTTTGGTGAACGGCGCTATGCCATGCGTATCTGGGTCGATCGCGAGCGCTTGGCGGCCTACAATCTGACAGTCCAGGACATCGAGGCCGCGCTCCGCGCCCAGAACGTCGAGCTTCCGTCCGGCCGGATCGAGAGCCGAGACCGCGAGTTCACCGTGCTCTCCCGCACGGGCCTGACGAATGCTCAACAGTTCGAGAATATCGTCGTCAAGCTGTCCGGAAACTATCAGGTCAAGTTAAAGGACATCGCGCGCGTCGAGCTTGGCGCGGCGGACCAGCGGCGCGACGGCCGCTACAACGGCCAGACGAGCGTCACCGTCGGCATTGTGAAACAGGCCGTCGCCAATCCGCTCGACGTGTCGGAAGCCCTGAGGGCTGTCCTTCCCGATATCAGCGCCTCGCTGCCCGACGGTGTGACCGCCGAGATCGCCAACGACAACGCCGTCTTCATCGACCGGTCCATCCAGAGCGTCTTTCACACGATTCTGGAAGCCATCGTTCTCGTCGTGCTCGTCATTCTGTTCTTCCTGCGTTCGCTGCGAGCCTCGTTCATTCCCATCGTGACAATCCCGATCTCGTTGATCGCGACTTTCACGCTGATGTATGCGCTGGGCTTCAGCATCAACACCCTGACTCTGCTCGCCATGGTGCTGGCGATCGGCCTCGTGGTGGATGACGCCATCGTGGTGCTCGAGAACATTCACCGCCACGTCGAGCATGGCATGAAGCCGAAAGCGGCCGCCATCAAAGGTGTCAAGGAGATCGGATTCGCCGTCATCGCCATGACACTCACCTTGGTGGCGGTTTACGCGCCGGTGGCCTTCTCACCGGGCCGCACAGGCCGCCTGTTCCTGGAATTCGCGCTGACCCTCGCCGGCGCGGTTCTGGTATCGGGCTTTGTCGCGCTGACGCTGACGCCGATGATGTGCTCGAAGATCCTCAAGCACGAGCCTAATCCCGGCTTCCTTTTCAGGCTGCTCGAGCGTGGCTTCAACGCCTTTGAGAATGGCTATCGCCGCCTGCTTGTCGCCACGCTCAAGGTCCGCTTCCTGATCATCCTGCTGGCGCTCGGCGTCGCTGGCATGAGCGGCTATTATTTCACGCATCTCAGGGCTGAACTTGCGCCCGTCGAGGATCGTGGCGTCATCATGATTCGTGGCAGCGGTCCGGAAGGCGCCACTCTCGCCTATATGAGCCGCTATTCCCGCCAGATCGAGGATTCGCTCCGCGAAGTTCCGGAAATGCAGTCGGTACTGGTCATTCTTGGCTTCCCGGAAATCACGGACTTCATGATCGTCGGCCGCCTGAAGGACTGGGATGTCCGACAGCGAAGCCAGCAGGAAATTGCCGCGGCGATGCGCGCCAAGCTTGCTCGCATTCCCGGTGTCCAGGCTTACGCCAACAATCCGGCCTCGCTTGGCCAGCGCGGCTCGTCCCGTCCCATCGAATTCATCCTGCAGACATCCGGAACCTACGAGGAGTTGCAGGGCTATGTGAATACGTTCCTGAACAGGGTTGGCGATTACCCGGGGTTCATCAATCTGGATTCGGACCTCAAGCTGAACAAGCCTGAGTTTCGCATCGAGCTGGATCGCGCGAAGGTGGCCGATCTCGGCCTCGATGTTTCGGTGATCGGCCGGACACTGGAAACGCTGCTCGGCGGGCGCCAGGTCACCCGTTTCGAGGTGGAAGGCGAGCAATACGACGTCTATGTGCAGATGGCGGCGGAAGATCGCGCCTCGCCGTCGACGCTGTCCACCATCTTCCTGCGGGCCCCGAATGGGGAAATGGTTCAGCTCTCCAACATCGTGCGGGTTACCGAATCTGTCGCGCCCAAGGAACTTCGGCGTTTCAACCAGCTGAGGGCGGCGACCATCTCTGCCAACCTCGCGCCGGGCTACGCCCTGGGCGACGGCCTGGCCTATCTGGAGAAAGCCGCCCAGGAGGTACTCCCCGCGACCGTGCAGACCGACTTCGGCGGGCAGAGCCGTGAATTCCACTCTTCCAGCCAGAGCCTCGCGGTCGTATTCGTGCTGGCGCTTGGCTTCATCTACCTCGTGCTTGCCGCGCAATTCGAGAGCTTCCGCGATCCGGTCATCATCCTGCTCACGGTGCCGTTGTCTATGACGGGCGCGCTCGCCGCGCTGTACTACGCCGGCGGAACGCTCAACGTGTATTCGCAGATCGGCCTTGTGACCCTCGTCGGCCTGATCACCAAGCACGGTATTCTCATCGTCGAATTCGCCAACCAGCAGCAGGAAGCCGGCAAGACCCGTCTCACGGCGGTGATCGAGGCGGCGACACTGCGTCTGCGGCCGATCCTGATGACGACCGGCGCCATGGTGCTCGGCGCCGTGCCGCTTGCGCTCGCGGAAGGTGCGGGCGCCGAAAGCCGCCAGCAGATCGGCCTCGTCATTGTCGGTGGCCTCACCCTCGGCACGCTGCTCACCCTGTTCGTGGTGCCCACCGTCTACAGCCTGGTGGGCCGCATCCACAAACCCCATGAGGAGCACGACGAAGCCCATGCGCATCATCCGCACCCCAAGGGGGCCGGGACACCGGGGCATTTGACGCCGGCGGAGTAATTGCCAGGGAGCAAGGACGCGCAAGATTTCTGCGCAAAGCCCACGGGTTGGCCATTGCCATCGCACAAGCAGCGAATTATGGTCCGCCCCGCTCGCAAGACTTGCGTCGCCAAGGGCGGCGAAGCGTGCAACGCGTTGGGGCGTCGCCAAGTGGTAAGGCAGCGGATTTTGATTCCGCCATGCGGAGGTTCGAATCCTCCCGCCCCAGCCAAGCCTTCTTCGCCACCATGAATCTTCTGAATCTTCCGAAGTCTGGGCGCGAATGTCTCGCCGCGGATGAGGGTGTTTCGGCAAACTTTGGCCTTGAGCCGTCTCGGTTCAAGGCGCCCTGATCACGGCATTCCCTTTCATGCGGGCCGTGGGTCGAGGAAGCCGACGACGGTCGCGATGCGGCCCGCCGCATCCAGACGCACGATATCCGTCCCTTCGGCGATGGGGTGCCCCTCGCCGGCCGTCAACGACCAGGAAAAGCGAACATAGTCGTTGTGGCTGTCCGGCGTTCCCCGCAATTCGAAGCGGTGACCGGGAAACTGCGCACGCGCAGCCGCTATCATCAGGGCTATCCCCTCGCTTCCCGCTCCCGACATCAGGGGATCCACATAACGAGCATCCGCGGACCATCGCGCCGCGATGAGCTTACGCCGCTGCCCATCGTCAATTTCATTCCAGGTGGCGAGATAGATGTGTGCGATATCTTGGTTGTCGCTCATGAACTGTCACTCCTGTGGTCGACGTGACGATCCTGGCTAGTTTTGGCGGCCGGCGCGATTACCTCCGAGGTAATCATCCAGGCCACCACATTCCGCTATAGTGTCCCCCATGGAGACGACCTCGGAAACGACCATCGACAACGTGGGCTCCCTGTTGCGCGAATGGCGCCAGAGACGCCGCTTCAGCCAACTCGACCTCGCAAGCGAAGCCGCTCTGTCCACCCGCCATCTGAGCTTCGTGGAGAGCGGGCGGGCCTCCGCGAGCCGTGACATGCTCATTCGCCTTGCCGAGCATCTCGCAATGCCGCTGCGCATTCGGAACCGGCTGCTGCTCGCGGGCGGATACGCACCAGAACACGCCGAACGTCCACTCGATGCGCGCGACATGACTGCGGCGCGTGAAGCGGTGGAGGCAGTCCTTGCCGGCCATATGCCTTTTCCCGCCCTTGCCGTGGATCGTCATTGGAACCTTGTGCTTGCCAATCCCGCCCTTGCGCCGTTCCTGGCGGGGGTAGAGCAACAGCTCCTGACGACTCCCGTGAACGTACTGCGGCTCAGCCTCCATCCGGAGGGCCTGGCGCCGCGCATCGACAATCTGGCCGAGTGGCGACACCACCTGCTCGAACGCCTCGCCCGACAATGCGACGAGACCGGCGACCCTGTGCTGGCGGATTTGCTGGCAGAGCTCTCCACCTTGCCCTTCCGGGCCAGCAGGGCCCGGCCGGGGACAGCCAATGCCATCGCTGTCCCGCTGAGGCTCAGAGCCGATGATGGCGCATGCCTCTCCTTCATTTCCACCACCACGGTCTTCGGAACAGCGACAGATGTGACGTTGGCGGAACTGACCCTCGAATGCTTCTATCCGGCCGACGCCGCGACACGCACGGCGTTGCTGAACGCGCCCTTATCTTCGGATGCCGTGGGAGCCTCATCATGAGCGTGACCTATCTCATCGAGTTCGACGTCAAGCCAACGGAACGCGAGCGCTTCCTCATTCTCATCAATGGCGTCCTGGACGCCATGCGCGGCGAGGACAACTTCAGGAACGCGGCGCTGCACCGTGATCCCGCCAACGCCAATCATTTCATGCTTTATGAGACCTGGGCGAACCACCAGGATGTCGTCGACGTACAGCTCCAACGCCCGTATCGCGCGGCCTGGCACGCGGCGCTGCCGGATCTGCTGCAGGAGCCACGGCTCATCAGCATGTGGGAACCAATCAGGATCGACCCGCCCGTCGTTGCTTCGGCAAACAGCCCCTGATGACTCCCGCTTCCGGCCTAGGCCGATGGGACATAATGCGTCGGAGCGGACAACGGCAGTGAAGGCGGAGCTAGGTTCCGTCACAGCCTGCCGGGTCACCCACCATACCCGCCCGCTGGCGCTTTGCCCGTGCCCCCCTGCTTCCCAGCCTGCCCATGCGCGGCCGGCAGGCGGAGATCAGCCAGGCTGTCCTTCACATCGCGCAGACGCTTGAGCAGAGGTTCGCCGAAATGCAGGGCAACGGCGGTCACGATGATGTCCAACACCACGGCATGGGCGATCCGCGAGGTCATCGGCGCGTAGACTTCCGTATTCTCATGGGCGTCGATCGCGAGCAGGATATCGGCCGCGGCGGCAAGGGCCGTACCGGGCTTGGTAAGGGCGATGACGCAAGCGCCAACCTCCCTCGCCTTCATGGCCATCTTCACCGTGTCGCGGATCTCGCCCGTATGGGAAAAGCACAGCACGACGTCACGCGGTCCGAGTGTCGCCGCCGCCATGCGCTGCAAATGCGTGTCGACATAGGCCATCACGGGCAACCCCAAGCGCATGAGTTTGTGCTGCGCCTCGATGGCGAGAATGCTGGCCGCGCCAGCACCGAAACAATCGATGCGCCGCGCCGCGACAATCATCTGCACGGCACGCATCAGTGCCTCGCGATTGATCGACTGGCGAACCGTGTTGAGGACGTGAATACTCGAATCGAAAATCTTGTCCGCGACCTCATCCAGCGTGTCCTGTGTACGGACCTCGCTATGGAGATAGGGCGTGCCGGAGACGATGCTCTGGCCGGTGAGCAATTTGAGATCGGGATAGCGCGACAGGCCGAGCGAACGCACGAAGCGCAGCACAGTTGGCTGGCTTACTCCGACCGACGCGGCCAATTCGGCGATCGACATGCGAATGATCCGCTCGGGATGATCCAGAACGAAATCGGCGACCTTCCGCTCCGACGGCGACAATTGCGCGCGTTGGGCCGCAATCTTGTCCAGGAAACGCGACGCGTCCTGCATCAGCGGCCCGCTGGCTGCCTTGACACCCGCGCGCTGGTCAGGCCCGGCGCCCGTTTCGTCCGCCGCCATTGCATCACCTCGGTCACGCTGGAAATTCACCATCGTCATCGATGCGATGACCATTCCAAGTCGCTCATAATCACAACGGATGCGGCCTTCATCGACACACCCCCCACGCTGATCCGCGGCTGGTTGGGCGTTGAGGCGGGATGCATGTAATTTTTCTCCAAAAATCGCCCGGGGATGATTGAAGGTTCATCGGCGCGGACATCCTCGCGATCGAACTAGGATTTGATACATCAGAGTTATTTTTCAAAAAGAGGGGGAGGTTTCAATCCCCGATCATGAAATTCTAGGGAGTATTGAGCATTTCTCGTTGAAATCTCGGTGAAATATCACATGAACGATAATACTGTGCGGCTGCATCGATAAATGACAGGCCTTTTCGCCGATATTTCTCGGGCGAGCTGAAGCCACCGCGCGCGCCGTAATAAAGCTACAAATCGCTCGCGACTACCGCATGCACGGTGTATGCTCGGCAATCCATTTGAACACGCGGCCGCAATTCTGGAGCTGAGATCTGAATGACAGGAAGGGTTTCGCCAGGCTGGAGCCCCTCCACAGGCCGACTCCTCACGATTTTGACTTCGCCCGGAACGATCAGAACAATTCAGGAAACGACCATGCCCGCTACACAGCGTGACCCGACAACGGGTCTTGAGCGCCTCATTCTGTCGCAGCTGCCAACCCCACTGGATGATGCCCCCAGGCTGGCCCGGGCGCTCGGCATTGCGAAGCTTGCGATCAAGCGGGAGGACATGGCCGGTTACGCGTTGGGCGGCAACAAGCTGCGCCAGCTTGATTTCATCCTGGCTGAAGCCCTCGCCGCCGGCGCGGACATGCTGATCACCACAGCCGGCAGCCAGTCCAATTTTTGCCGGTCCCTCGCCGGCGCCGCCGCCAAGCTCGGGCTTGGTTGCCACCTCCACCTGCGCGCCGCGATGGGCACCGAGCGGGTAGGCAATCTCCTGCTGGATGACGTCTTCGGCGCTACCATCACCTTCACCGCCGTGACGGACCCCTGGGACCGGACGGTCGCCAATGAGCTCGACGCGATCGCCGCCGGCTATGCGGCCGAGGGCCGCAATCCTTTCATTGTGCAGCTGACGGGTGTGAGCGCGGCCGTCGGGGTCTGCGGCTGGATGTCCGGCGCGGCCGAGCTCATCGGGGACTTCGCGGCGCGTGGCGCGGTGCCGGACGTGTTGGTGGCCGTCTGCGGCTCCGGCCTCTCGCTCGCGGGCCTCGCTCTTGGCTTCAAGCATCTCGGTTGCCGCACGCGCCTCCTCGGCATCAGCGCCCAGCAGCCCGCTCCGCGCCTCAAGGCATGGATCTGCGGCACGGCGGATGAAGCCTCGGCCCTGCTCGGCATCGACACGCGCTTAATGGGCGATGATTTCGACATCATCGACAGCGAAATCGCGCCGGGCTACGGCAAGCCATCGCCGGCGAGCCTGGCAGCGGTCCGCCTCGCGGGCCGCATGGAAGGCCTGGTGCTCGACCCGGTCTATACCGGCAAGGGCATGGCCGGCCTCGCCACGGCGGTACGGACTGGCGTGATCAAGCCGGAGCATTCCGTCGTCTTCCTGCATTCCGGCGGCACACCCGGTCTCTTCACCCATGCGCAAGCGCTCGCCGGGGAGGCCATGGCGTGAGCAGATCGGAAGCCACTCAGCCAGGCCCCGCGCGGCTCGACATTCCGCTGGATCGGCCGGGGCGCACGATCGGCGCGCTGCGGTTGCCGTGGTCTCATGACCGCTCCGCCTATGGCCAGATCGTTATCCCTGTCATCGTGATCAACGGCGGCCCCGGGCCGACCGTGCTATGCACCGGTGGCGTCCACGGCGATGAATATGAAGGTCCGATCGTCCTCGGCGCGCTGGCCCGCGAACTCGTGCCTGAGGATATCAAGGGCAGGCTGATCATCATGCCCACTGCCAATCCGCCGGCGGCACTGGCCAGCCGGCGCACCTCACCCATCGATGGCGGCAACCTCGCGCGCCTTTTCCCCGGGGAGGCGAGCGGCGGCCCCACAAGCCAGATCGCCGAGGGCATCACACGCCTTCTCCTGCCTGGGGCTGACTATCTCCTGGATTTCCACAGCGGCGGCGGCACGCTCGACTATCTGCCCTGCGCCTTCGGCCGTCTGCCGGCGGACAAGGCCTTGGCAGCCCGGGTGCTGGATCTTTTGGTAGCCTTTGGCGCGCCCGTGACCGCGGTGGTAAAGCGCCCCGAGGCCAAGGGCACCCTTGTCGCCACGGCGCTCGATCTCGGTGTCGTCGCCATGGCGACGGAACTGGGCGGAAGCGGCGGCGTCACAAGGCAGACGGTTGCGATAGCCGCTGCCGGGCTGCGCCGCGCGCTTGCCCATGTCGGCGTCCTCACGGACAGCGCCTCCGGGCCGGCAAGCGCATCGACCCCGACAAGCGCATCGACACGGCTCCTCGCGGTCGGCGGCGAGCATTTCCTGCGCTCACCCGGACGAGGCCTCTTCGCTCCCGCCTTCATGCTCGGCGATGCGGTGGCGGCCGGCGACGTGGCGGGTTGGCTCAGCGATCCCGAACGGCCCGAACGAACGCCCGAACCGCTCCACTATGCGGCAGACGGCCTCGTCATCTGCCGGCGCGTGCCGACGCTCGCGGAGCCGGGAGACGTCCTTGTGCATATGGGGGAAGACACGACGCCGGACGCGCTGATCAACGGGTCTTGAAAGGACACCCTGGCAATCTGGGGATCGCCTCAGCACGCAACAATACTGACCAGAAAACTGAGAAGGTCTGCGCGGTCATCCCGGGACATGCCTATGAGATGACCGCGCCCTTCCCCCCTCTTATTGGGTCCCCTGTCAGCTGACCAGCTTCTGCACGCTGACGGTCAGCTCGTCCATCGCCTGCTGCGGTGACTTCATCCCAAGGACGACCGTTTCCGCCTGTTCCTTGAAGAGGTCGGCGGCGCGGGCGGCATTGTCGAAGGCCGGCAGCGGCACGCGCGACACCTGCAGCACCTTCCGCTCCGCCTCCGAATAGGGGAGGGCCTCCTTGATGCGGGGATCATCATAGGTGGAACCGCGAACCGGCCCGTTGCCGTTAAGAGCGGCGGCCAGCGTCGCGTCCTTCGACGACATCGCCTTGATGAAGGCCCAGGCCAGATCCTTGTTCTTGGAGTTCTTGGGGATCGCCATGCTCCAGAACTCGACCTTGGTGGGCGCCACCTCATATTTGCCCTTCAGGGCCTCGGCGATCGGGAAATAGGTCGTCTTGATCTTGCCGGCGACCTGCGACTTCGCTGGATCGTTATAAAGACCGTTCCGGCTCATCGAACTCGCGGCCATGGCCGCGCGGCCCTGCTGCATCCAGGTATTGGCGTCCTCGGCTTTCATGCCGGTGAGGTTCTTGGGAACCGCACCCGACGTGTACAGGTCGCGGATCATGGTCAGCGCCGCCACCATCTCCTTGGAATTGGCGACGACCTTCATGTCGGGGGTAATGAAATCAGCATCCCAGGCACGGGCGAGCGCGATAACCTCGGGATAGGCCACGCCCGGCAGGATGAAGCCCACGACCGGCGTGCCATCAGGCCGGGTGTAGGTGCATTTCTTGGCGACCTCGACGAATTCCTCGATGGTCTGCGGCGGTCCCTTGATGCCCCGCTCGGCGAAGATCTCCTCGTTATAGTGGAGACCGGTCGATGCGTGCCTGAACGGAACCGCATAAAGCTCGTCGGCAATCGTCACGCCCTTGACGAGGCCCGGGAACAGGTCCTTCGGATCCTCGACAGGATCCTTGGCCATGCGCGGACCGAGCGGCTCGAACAGGTTCGCGATGCGCGGCGTGGCGTAGGTGTTGAGAATAAAGGCCACATCGACGGTGGATTCCGAGAGCGAAGCCTCGCGGAACAGCCGGTCATGCAGCGGCCCTGTCTCGAAAGTCACCCAGTTGACCGTGTCGCCGGTCGCCTTCGTGAAAGCCTGAGTGACGTCACCCCCCTTTGTACCATTGGACACGTTCTGCATCACGCGGTGCGCGAACACGTTGATCTGCTTGCCGTCGGCCCGCAGCGGACCCACGAAGGGCAGAAGCGCCGCCGTCGCGGCGCCCGTTCTCAGAATTGTCCGTCTCGTCACACTCATGTTTGTCCCTCCCGCAAACTCTCTAGAACACGGCCCGTATGCCCGTGGCGTGGCTTCTTTTGCCTTACTCTGCCCGCGCATCACGACATTATCCGGATGCTTGCGGTAGGGCCATTCAAGGGGTCGTGTCGTAGAATAATTACATTGCGGGGCCGCTTCAACGGAGAAATTGCGACGTATGACGCCAGAATTTTGTAATTAAACTACAAACTCCGTTACGTGTAGTCACCGCGATCGGAATATCTGACTACGGCAGAAGCCGTCACCTATGACGCTCACGGCGGGAAAGCCTGCTGTTCCAATCCATGCGGTAGCACTCCGGCGCCGCCGCAACGGCCGCCATGCCAAGCAGCACAGCCTGCGGCTCTATGACCAGCACAGTCGCGATACGACTCATGAAACCATCGACCGGGGCCTTGTCGGCGAAGATCGCGCCGAAGGCGACGGGGTCGATCAACGACTGGATCCGCGGCAGGATACCACCGGAGAGGTAAACGCCACCCCGGGCGCCGAATGTCAGCGCGACGTCACCGGCAAAGCGCGCCAGGATGGAGAGAAACAGACGCACCGTATCACGCGCCACGGGATCGCTGCCGTCCACCGCAGCTTCGACCAGCGTGGGTGGCTCGCCGTAGAGCGGCTCCCGTCCCGCCACCGTGCATTGCGCCTTGTAGAGCCGCAAGAGGCCAGGGCCGGACAGAACGCATTCCGCCGTCACCCGGCCATCGACCCGCTCGATATGCGGCCAGAGCCCATATTCCTCGTCCGTTACGGGGCCGAAGTCGATATGACCGCCCTCGCTGGCAACGGGAATGAACTGGCCGGCACTTTCGATGAGGCCCGCGACACCAAGGCCCGTGCCCGGCCCGAGCACGACCCGCGTTCCCGCCCGCGGTGACAGATCTGGCGTGATTTGATGAAGCGCCTCATGCGGCAAGGCCGGCAGCGAGAGGGCCTGCGCCTCGAAATCGTTGAGCAGCAGACATTCTTCCAGGCCAAGCTCATCCAGCAACGCCTGCTGGTCGAGCACCCACCCCGCGTTGGTGAGCTGGATGCGCCCGTCGACCAACGGCCCGGCGCCGCATACGATCATAGAGCGGGGCGCCGGCAGACGCGCGGAGGTCGATCCAGCGGCGCCACCGCGCATCGCTGCGATTGCCGCGACGACACCGTCATGGGCGCTCGCATGGTCATGCGTATGTAGCTGCACGGAAGCTTCGAGGGCGCCGCCGGGGGCTTCTACCAGCGCGAAGCGCGCATTGGTGCCACCGATATCGCCGACCAGTACGGGGTGAGGAAATTTTGCCGTCATCGTCCCTGTAAACGAGAGCGTTGCGCCGAGGGTTCCGCTGCCAAAGCATCTCCGGAAATCCGGGCGACATGACGCTTCGGCCGACCTGTTTGATTGGTCCTTGTCCCGCTTTGGCGGAGCGGGGTCAAGCGCGAGGCCTGCCCGAACCAAGGTATCGGCACAGGAATGCGCCGGGAATGCCCAGCAAGACCGGGGATGTCCGGGGGGGTCCTGCGTCTAAGCGATTCCTTCACGCGAACCGGTTTCCACTGCGCCCACAAATGCTTTAGTGGCAATAAGTCAGGATCAGGCTATGCATGGCTCCGTATGGAGTGATGACGAGGACAGCGACGCATGCCTTCCAGAACGACAGGCTTGAACCGCGCGAAAGCCACGCGATTCTTGAGCGCAGGTTTCATGAGCATCGTTCTGGGCTTGAGCCTCGCGCCCGGCACGGCGCAGGCGCAGGCTGGCACAGCCGTTTGCAAGCGTGATCTCTTCGTTCTCGAATCAACGCTGAGCAATGCCTTGCGCAATCTGGAAGCCGTGGCGCAGGCGAGCGATGACGCCAAATGCAGCGCCTATCGCAAGCATGTCGATGTCATGCGCGAGGCGAGCAAGACTTTCACCCGTTGCACGACGGGGCGTGAGCGCCAGGAGAATGTGACGCAAATGGACGCATCGGTCGCTGATTTCCAGGCCCTGATTCGCTCGCGCTGCGCGAAACCTTGATTGGCAGGCCCCCCAAAGGGCGAGCCTGCTCTCTTCCAGCCAATGGCTGTATCGCTTGCATAGGCCCTACGAGAGGCCATATCCCGCAAGGCGCGGGCCTTAGCGTCCCGTTTTGATGCGGGTCCACAGGCGCGTCGCGGTGCGCTGGGCCTGCTCGTTATAGGCGGTGTTCGTGAACAGGCGCGACATGGTCTGCTCATCCGGATAGATGCCCGGATCGTTCAGGATCGCGGGATCGACATCCTTCTTCGCGGCCAGGTTGCCGCTGGCGTAGTGCACGGCATTGGCGTTGCGCGCCGCGATCTCGGGCCGGTTCATGAAATCGATGAAGGCATGCGCCTCCGCGACGTTCTTGGCATCGGCCGGGATAGCCATGGAATCGAACCACATCAGCGCGCCTTCCTTCGGAATGACATAGCCGATGTTGACGCCGTTCTTGGCCTCTTCCGCGCGGGTCTTGGCCTGCACGATATCGCCGGAATACCCGACCGCCACGCAGATGTCGCCGTTGGCGAGCGCGTTGATATATTCGGAGGAATGGAACTTGCGGATGTTGCCACGCACTTTCATGAGCGCATCGGTCGCCTTGTTGAGATCCTTCGAGTCCTTCGAATCGGGATTGAGGCCGACATAGTTCAGGACGCCGGGGAAGAGGTCCTCGGGCGAATCCAGCATATAGATGCCGCAATCCTTGAGTTTCGCCGCGACTTCAGGCTTCAGCACGAGATCCCAGGTATTCAGCGGCACATCGCCAAGCCGCTCCTTCACCTTGTCGACGTTCAGGCCGATGCCCGTGGTGCCCCACATGTAATTGACGGCATAGACATTGCCGGGGTCGAAGACGGTGAGCTTCTTGGCCACGTCCGGCCACATGTTGACGAGATTGGGAATCTTCGCCTTGTCGAGCGGTTGGAAGACCTTGGCCTTGATCTCGCGCTGCAGGAACGGTCCAGACGGCACGACGATGTCGTAGCCGGATTTGCCGGCAAGCAGCTTCGTCTCGACGATCTCGTTGTTGTCGTAGGTATCGTAGACGACCTTGATCCCCGTTTCCTTCGTGAACTCCTCGAGCACGGTAGGATCGATGTAGTCCGACCAGTTATAGACGTTGACTGTCTTGTCCTGCGCCAAGGCGACCCCGGCCGCGGCCAGCGCGGCGATCGACACCAAGGAGCGGAGCATCAGAGAACGGATCATGCCGGCTGTTCCCAAGCTGGAGTGCGTTTTCGTCTTGCTGGAGTGTTGCCAGACAATGTGAGGCAGTTCAACGGCTCTGCACAAGCCCTTCCAACTGCGCGAGGGCGCGGTCGAGAGTCGCGTCCGTCTTGGCGAAGCAGAAGCGCGCCACGGTGCGCACAGCCCCTTCGGCATAGAAGGCTGAAACGGGGATCGCGGCCACGCCGCGTTCCGTCACGAGGCGCTTGCAGAAATCGACGTCATCCCTCTCACCGAGCGGCGCGATGTCCACGTTGAGAAAATAGGTGCCGTGGCTCGGCAGCACGGTGAAGCCGCGCTCCTTGAGGCCATGGCTGAAACGATCGCGGCTGCGCTGGAAATCCGCCCGCATGCCGGTGAAATAGTCGTCGGCCTTGCCGAGGCCATAGGCGACGGCCGCCTGCAAGTTCGGCGCCGTGGTAAAGGTCAGGAACTGGTGCGCCTTGGCGAGCACCTTGAGGATGTCCGGCGCGGCACAGGCAAAGCCCACCTTCCACCCGGTCAGCGAAAAGATCTTGCCCGCCGAGCCGATCTTGACGGTGCGCTCGCGCATGCCGGGCTCCGCCATCAGCGGACGATGACAGCGCCCGTCGAACACCACATGTTCCCACACCTCGTCACACACCGCGATCGCATCATGCTTGACGCAGAAGCGAGCGAGCAAGGCGAGGTCTTCCTCCGGGAAAACGACGGCGGAGGGATTGAGCGGATTGTTGAACAGAACGACCTTCGTCTTGTCGGAGAAAGCCGCGGCGAGCGCCTCCTCCGTCAGGCGCCAATGCGGGGGCTGCAAGGTGACGAAGCGCGGCACGCCACCCGCACGCCGCACAAGCGGCAGATAGGCATCATACATCGGCTCGAAGAGCACGACCTCGTCACCCGGCTCGATGAGCGCGAACAGGGCACCCGCGATCGCCTCCGTGGCGCCTGATGTCACCATCACCTCATCCGCCCCGAGATCGAGCCCCTGGTGATCGGCGTAGTGCTGGGCGACCGCCTGCCTGAGTTCGGGCAGGCCCATCATCGGCGGATACTGGTTCCAGCCGGAGATCACGGCTTCCGCCGCCTTGGCACGAACGTCGTCCGGGCCGGCGCCGTCGGGAAAGCCCTGCCCGAGGTTCACCGCTCCCGTTTCGCGGGCGAGCTGCGACATGGATTCGAAGACTGTGGTGGGCAGGGAGGAGAAAATGCGGTTCATGGAGCAGCGCCTCTACAATGCGTCAGCCTTAGCACCGCCGACCGGCCGGCGAAACGGCATTCATCGCGCCATGCGCGTGGCGCGACACCCCGTTGTCGATCTCCTGCAACAGGCCGCGCGGGATATTGCAATCAGCGCATACCAGGGTGTGCCAGCGCACAGCCTGGACCGGGCTTCGGTGCAGGTCCGCCGCTCAGGGCTGGGGTTTGTTTGACTTCACAAGCGATGAAGCCGAAGGATGAGTCATCGGCTCGGCAGGGCCGTATGGCTGGACCGTTCTCCGGTGCCCCCTCCCAGCCTTGCGGACTTGCCGGGCCGGTTCCCGTTTTTGGGCAACGCCCCCGACGCCTTGCATTGCCCCGAGGGTCGTGACACCAATGGGCATGTCCCAGGCCAGCGCACCACGCCCCTTCCTGTCCCTGATCCTCGGCGGAGCCCGCTCTGGCAAGAGCCGCGTGGCCGAAGCCCGTATCACATCACTGCCGCAGCCGTGGATTTACCTCGCCACCTGTGAGCCGCGCGATAAGGAGATGGCCGAACGCATCGCCCATCACCGCGACCGCCGCGGCGGCGGATGGATCACCCGCGAGGAACCCATAGACATCGTGGAGGTGCTCGACGAGGCGCCGCCGGGCGTCCCGATGCTCATCGACTGCCTGACCCTCTGGCTCACCAATGTGATGCTGGCCGAATACGACGTCAGCGGGGAATGCGACCGGCTGGTCACGCGCCTGGAGGCCAACGACCGCCCCCTCGTCATCGTCAGCAACGAGGTCGGCCTCGGCATCGTGCCGGACAATGCGCTCGCCCGCGCTTTCCGCGACCAGGCGGGCCTCATCAACCAGCGCGTCGCGGCCATCGCCGATGAAGTGGTGATGGTCGCCGCCGGCCTTCCCCTGAAACTGAAATAGATCCGGTGCGGGGCCGCCGGTATCCAAACGGCCAGCAAGTTATCCCGCCCGCAAGTTATCCCGAGGACATCATGAGCCTGAGCACTGACGACGCGCGCCATCGCGACAAGATGATCAAGCGCAAGGCCGCCCAGGACGCGGAGGTTGCCTCCAAGACCATCGAGAAGGGCCTGCTCATCGTCCATACGGGCAAGGGCAAGGGCAAATCGACGGCCGCCTTCGGATTGATGCTGCGGGCTCTGGGCCATGGCTGGCCGGTCGGGGTCGTGCAGTTCATCAAGGGCGCCTGGTCGACCGGCGAGCGCAAGGCGCTGGAGGCCTTCGGAGACCAGGTGCGCTGGTACAGCATGGGCGAGGGCTTCACCTGGGAAACGCAGGATAAAGAGCGCGATATCGCCGCCGCGACCCGCGCCTGGGCGAAGGCCAGGGAACTCATGGACGATCCGGCCATTCGCCTTGTGGTCCTCGATGAGCTCAACATCGCGCTGCGCTATGACTATCTTCCGCTTAACGAGGTGGTGGAGGCTCTGAGCGCGCGACGCCCGGACCTGCACGTGATCGTCACCGGTCGCAACGCCAAGCTAGAACTCATCGCCGCCGCCGACCTCGTCACCGAGATGACGCCGGTGAAGCACCATTTCGAAGCGGGCGTGCGCGCGCAGGAAGGCATCGAGTTCTAGGCATCGAGTTCTGATGTAAGCCTGACGCCGCCAATCCGCGTTGCGTTGTTCGGGTTGCGGCGTTCAAGCGGAAGGACATCGCCATGCGGTTGCTGGTCAATATCGATGTGCCGGATCTCACGCTGGCCGTGGCCTTCTACACCGCGGCCTTCGGCCTGACGCCCGGGCGCCGCCTGGGCAAGACGGTCGTTGAACTCGACGGAGGCCAGGTTCCGATCTATCTGCTCGAGAAAGGACCGGGTACGGTCGGCGCCGCCAACGATCATCGGCGTTATGAGCGCCACTGGACACCCATCCATCTCGATGTCCCGGTCGATGATATCGAGATCGCTCTCGCCCGCGCCATCGCCGCCGGCGCGACGCTCGAAAGCGGCATAACAAGCGCCCCCTGGGGCAAGATAGCCATCTGCGCCGATCCTTTCGGCCACGGGTTCTGCCTGATCGAGTTCCTCAATCGCGGCTATGACGAAATCGCGGGCTCTGAAAGCTGATATGCGTCCCACCCCGGCCATCATGATCCAGGGCACCGGCTCCAATGTCGGCAAGTCGCTCCTCGTCGCCAGCCTCTGCCGGTACTTCGCCGGCCAGGGCCTCAGGGTGCGTCCGTTCAAGCCGCAGAACATGTCGAACAACGCCGCCGCGGTCGACGGGGGCGAGATCGGGAGGGCGCAGGCCCTGCAGGCACGGGCGGCCAGGGTGGCGCCATCAGTCCATATGAACCCGATCCTCCTGAAGCCCGAGAGCGAGCGCGGCTCGCAGCTCATCGTCCAGGGCCAGCGCTTCGGCCGGTTGGAGGCCCGCGATTTCACGTCGAAGCGCGAGCGGCTGATGCCCTTCGTCATGGAGAGCTTCACGCGCCTTGCCGAGGAAGCGGACCTCGTGATCGTCGAGGGAGCCGGTAGCCCGGCGGAGACCAACCTGCGTGGCGGCGACATCGCCAATATGGGCTTTGCCCGCGAGGCCGGCGTGCCCGTCATTCTGGGGGGCGATATCGACCGGGGCGGTGTCATCGCGAGCCTCGTCGGCACCCATGCGGTGCTGGAGGCTGACGACCGCGCGATGATCCGCGGCTTTCTCATCAACAAGTTCCGCGGAGACCCCAGCCTGTTCGCCGCTGGCCTCGACACCATCACCACCCGCACCGGCTGGCGGTCCATCGGCATCCTGCCCTGGTTTCCGGATGCCGGCCGCCTGCCCGCCGAGGACGCGATGGACCTGCGGCGTGGCCCGCCGAATCCCGACGGAAACCTTCGCATTGCCGTCCCGGTGCTGCCCCGCATCGCCAATTTCGACGATCTCGACCCGCTCCGGCTCGAACCCTCCGTGGCACTGACCTTCGTCGAGCGCGGGCAGGCCCTGCCCGGAGATGCGGATCTCATCATCCTGCCGGGCTCGAAGGCGACGATCGCCGACCTCGCCGTGTTCCGCGAGGAGGGCTGGCACATCGACCTCGCGGCCCACATCCGGCGCGGCGGGGCCGTCCTCGGCCTCTGTGGCGGCTACCAGATGCTGGGGCGGACGATCGCCGACCCCGACGGCCTCGAAGGCCCGCCCGGCACGGCCGACGGTCTTGGGCATCTCGCCATCGACACGGTGCTGGCGGGAGACAAGACGGTCCGGCCCGTGAAGGCACTGGCCCTGGCCCCCGCCGCACCCATCGAGGCCTATGAAATCCACCTCGGCCGCAGCAACGGCGCGGATTGCGCCCGCCCTCTTTTCCAGATCGACGGGCGGCCTGAAGGCGCCCGCTCGCCGAACGGCCGGGTGTTAGGCACCTATCTGCACGGCCTGTTCACGGCGGATGCCTTCCGCCGCGCTTTTCTGGGCTGGCTCGCGGGCACGTTAGCGGATGGCCCCGGTGAGACGGGGCTGGCCTATGACGCGACGATAGAGGACACGCTCGATAAGCTCGCTTCGCATATGGCGCGCCATCTCGACACCGCGACCCTGCTGTCGATCGCCCGCAGCCGCGTTTGATCCGCGATCGCGGGATCAGGCCATCTTTGCCTTCGGCGGCTCGCCCGTCGCCACATCGCGGCGGTCGCTGAGATAAAGCGCAATGGCGTAGAGGAGGAGCAATCCCCCACCGATGAACAGAAGATCGTCGATGAAGCCGGTGTTCCGCATCCCGATCACGATCTGGCCGATCGCGCTGAGGATAGAGCCGGCGGCAAAGACCGGCAGGCTCTGACGACCGATCACGCAGAGCGGCGCGAACAGATTGCCGCTCTTGGCCATCAACGTCAGGCCGGAGTGATAGAGCACGTAGGCAAGCGCCAGGAAGTGGATCATCCGGATCGGCGCCAGATTGGTCTTGCTCATGTCGACAATGCTGTTGAGCTGCTCCGGCAAAAGCGGCAGGAAGCCAAAGGCCTTGGTGACCACGAAAGCCGAAACGGCCAGGATGACGACACTCGCCATGAAGAGGCGGCGGTCGAAGCCGATTTCCCCCGTCTCGCGCAGGCGCAGCCCGATGAACACTCCCGTCGCGAACAGGAACTGCCACGTGAAGGGATTGAAGAACCATCCCCCCTCGACTGGCCAGGTTGGAAAGTTCCAGCCATATTCACGGGCGAAGAGATAGATCAGCGCCGAGAGCCCCAGCATCAGGCGATCATCGATGCGCGCCAGCAGAAGCAGAGCCGGCGCCCAAAGCAGGAAAACGATATACATCGGCAGGATGTTGAAATAGCCGAGCTGATGGCTGAGGCCTGTTACGGCGACAACGGCGCGCATCGGGTTCGACAGGAAAAGATCCCGCCCATGCTCGTGCATGATGGTGTCATCATCGAAAACAAGCGCGCCGACGGCAAAGATGGCAATCGCCGCGAAGGACATGGCGATCTGCACGCCATAGAGGGTCACGGCGCGGCTCATGAGCGAACGAAAGCCACGCCACGTCTGGCTGCCGAGAAAACGGCCGCCATAGGCGAGCGCCACCGAAACGCCAGCCAGGAAAACGAAGGCCTCGGCGGAATCGCTGAAGCCCACATGGCGGTGGGTCATAATTTCAAAGCCGTTGCCGGGCACATGATTGATGAAAATCATCGCGAGAACGATGCCTCGCCAGAAATCAATGCCGTCGATCCGCTTCGATCCGCTCATCACCATGTCCACTTTAACAATAGGTTAACGAACGCCCAGCTTCGCCTTGGCAAGTTACGCGCGTCATGTGGCGCGGGACGCAGATCACCTATTGAAATATTTCCAGTTCAGTTTGGTTCCCGCCGTCGAATCGATCGGCGCGCTTCAGCTGGACCTTTAGACTCAAGAATCTGGCCATGGAAAGGCGAGAAAAAGTGAATGGACTCAATAAGGTCGTTCTTGCACGCGATGCTTGGCCAACAACGCCGTCCCCGGCGCTTCCAACATTGACAAAAGCGTGATGTGAGCGGATATCCCGCACGACCCATGGCCCGGCTTGATCTCATCCCTTCCCTCAAGAAGACGTTGATCGTGATCCACGATCTCGTCGCGACGGCGCTCGCCGTCACCCTTGCCTTCATCATCCGTTTCGAAGGGGGGCGTCTTGCCACGCGGCTCGACCTGCTGCCGACGATACTGCCGGTCTTCCTGATTTACGCCGGCGCGATCTACTGGCTGTTCTCGCTCTACAAATCGAAGTGGCGCTTCGCGTCGTTACCCGACCTGTCGAACATCGTTCGCGCCTCGACGGTTCTGGCGCTCACCCTGCTGGTCGTGGACTACGTGCTGGCCTCGTCGACGTTCTATGGCTTCTTCTTTTTCGGCAAGATCACCATCGCGCTCTATTGGCTGCTGCAGGTCGCGCTGCTGGGCGGCCCGCGCCTCGCCTATCGTTATATAAAATACGAACAGGCCAAGACCCACGCGAAGGATGGCGCCCATCCCGCACTTCTGTTGGGTCGCGGCACGGACATCGAGGCACTGCTTCGCGCCATCGAATCCGGGGCTTTCCGTAAGATTTCCGCTGAGGGCATCCTCTCGCCCCGCCAGGGCGATCTCGGCCAGGCCATCCGCGGCGTCCCCGTGCTCGGCAGCTTCGCGGATCTCGAACAGGTGGTCGCGGAGGCCCAGGAACGCGGAGTATCCATCCGCCGGCTCGTCCTGACACAGAATGCCCTCACCGGTGAGCATGGCAGCGACACCGAGGGCAGTGACCTTCTGTTGCGCGCCCGGCGGCTCGGACTGCCGCTGTCACGCATGCAGGATGTCGAGGAGGGCATGAGCGCCGCGGCGCTCCAGCCCGTGGAAATCGAGGATCTCCTGCTGCGACCGACGGTCGAGATCGATCGTGCCCGGCTCGCCCGCTTTGTGCGCGGCCGGCGTATCGTCGTCACCGGCGGCGGCGGCTCCATCGGCAGCGAACTTTGCCTGCGTTCGGCCGCTTTTGGCGCGTCTGACATTCTCGTCATCGAGAATTCCGAGCCCGCCCTCCACCAGATCACGGAAGCGTTGGCCAATCTGGGTACCGAGACGAAAGTGGAAGGCGCGATCGCCGACGTGCGCGACCGCATGCGCATGGACACGCTCTTCGCCCGGTTCAACCCGGACATCGTCTTCCATGCGGCCGCCTTGAAACATGTGCCCTATCTTGAGCAGGACTGGGGTGAGGGTATCCGCACCAATGTCTTCGGCTCCGTCAACGTGGCTGACGCCGCAGTCGCCGCCGGTGCCAAGGCCATGGTGATGATCTCCACCGACAAGGCGATCGAGCCGGTGTCGATGCTCGGCGCCACCAAACGTTTCGCCGAGATGTATGCCCAGGCCCTCGATGCGGAGATGGCAGGCGCCGATGGCGGACGCGGCCATCAGGACGGCGGGACGCGTCTCATCGCTGTGCGCTTCGGCAATGTGCTCGGCTCGAATGGCTCGGTTGTGCCGAAGTTCAAGGCGCAGATCGCGCGCGGTGGCCCGGTGACGGTCACGCATCGTGACATGGTGCGCTACTTCATGACCGTGCGCGAGGCCGTGGACCTCGTCATCACGGCCGCCTCCCACGCCGATGGCGAGGGGCGCGTGGCAGGCGAGGTCGTGGCCAATGCGAGCACGGATAACACCGCGCCGCGTGAGCAGGCCTCCGTCTATGTGCTGAAGATGGGCCAGCCCGTTCGCATCTACGCGCTCGCCGAACGCATGATCCGTCTGGCCGGTTTCGAGCCGGGGGCGGATATCGACATCGTCGAGACCGGGATCCGGCCGGGCGAAAGGCTGCACGAGATTTTGTTCAGCCAGCAGGAACCCATGGCGGAAACCGGCATAGACGGCGTCATGGCCGCCAAACCGCTGTTTGCTGACCGGCGTTATCTCGCCGCGCGCCTTGCCGCGCTCGCGGAGGCGATCACCAGCGGTGACCGGCTGGCCGCGGAAGCCATCCTCGAGGATGCTATCCCTGAGTTCGCCGCGCGCAAGACCCCGCCGATAAAAGACGCAGCTGTGGTCGGGTCTGCAGTTCCGGCGCAAAGCCGGATCGCCTGAGCGCGGCCGCGTCGACTTCCAGCGAGCCCGCCAGGCGTTCCCAGGCCGCGGTGCGCCCAGACAGCGCGCAGAGCGACCGGAAAACGCCCTCCGGCACCGTGAAAAGGCCCGGTCGCCTGCCCATCCCTTCCCGGAGCGCTGCCACGATCTCTCCCACCGTCACCGGCTGCGGATCAGCGACGATGAAGGCGCGCCTCGGCGCCTCCTCCATTGCGAGACAGTGGCGCACAGCCCCCGCGAGCGTCTCGACCGCCAGAAGGGACCGCCGTCCCGTGAGGCCTTTCAACGGGAGGGGGAAGGGAAGGCGCGCCAGCCGCAGCAGGGCGCCCATATTCCCGCCCACCCCTTGACCATAGACCAGCACCGGTCTGAGCGCGACCCAGTCCCCATTGAGATCGGCCAACGCTTTCTCCGCGGCGAGTTTTGAGCGGCCGTAGGCGTCCTCGGGACGAGGCGCGTCAGCTTCCGTCAGAATGCGCGCCGCCGTCGGGCCGCTCTGGGCGCGGATGGACGAGATGAAGACGAAACGTCGCAGGGGCCCCGCCGCTTCCGCCAACGCCACCGTCGCCGCCGTATTCACACGATGATAGCGATCCTCGGCGATGCCCGGCCCGGCATGGGCGATGCCCGCGGCATGAACAACCGCGTCCACGCCAGCAAGCGCCTCGCTCCAGTCAACCGGACCATCGAGATCGCCCACGACCACCTGCTCGACCCCTGCCGGCAGGCTGCTCTGTTGGCGCGTGGCCGCCCGCACGATCATACCGGCGCGCATCAGATCAGCGGTGAGATGGCGGCCGACGAAACCCGTCGCGCCGGTCAGGAGAACCCGCTGCGCCATCAGCTTCTCCCCGCCGCGACCGCCGGACGCGGCCGGGCGAAACGTGCGAGCACGATGGCAACCGCGATGATGCCGGCCATCAGCAGCCCGCAGGGAACGAGAACTCCCTCTGCGAGCACAGCCGACGTCGCAAGCCCGGCCAGCACCAGATTGAGCGCGAAGACCGTTCCGACGACTTCCATCACCGTGAAGCCATTGTCGGTGGCACGCTGGTAGAAATGGCTGCGATGGGCCTGCCAGACCTTCTCGCCGCGCCTCAGACGCATCAGAAGCGTCAAGGTCGCGTCCGCGAGATAGTAGAGCGGCAGAAGGAGCGCCGCAGTGAGATGCCCTTCCCCCGCGAGGCGATAGAGAAGGAAGCCCAGGATCAGGCCAATGGGGAGCGAGCCGACATCACCCAGGAAGAGCCGGGCCACGGGCCTGTTGAAGGGCGCGAAGCCAAGCATCGCCCCGCAGAGCCCTATCGCCACGAGCCCCGCGTCGCCGGGGAGTGCGCCGAGCAGCGCGAACAGCGCCAGCGCCGCCGTGACCGGCGCGACTTCAGCCACCGTGATCCAGTCCAGCCCGTCCATGAAATTGACGAGGTTGACGAACCAGACGCCTGCCAGAACGACGAGGGCGAATTCCACAGGAGCCGGCAGAAGGGCAGGAAAGAGCCGGATCTCCCCCGCCGCCGCGACGCCGAGGGCAACCGCGCCGAACTGGAACAGGAGACGCGGCAGCACGGGCAACGGCCGGATATCATCGAAGGCGCCAATGACAGCCAGAACGACGGCGGCCATCGCGACCGGGATGAAAGCGGAGATCGCGCCCGGCGCGAGAACTGAAATGCCCGCGCACGCAGTCACCAGCATGGCCGCCAACACCGCGATGCCGCCGCCTTGCGGCGTCGGCACGCGGTGGCTGGAACGGGCGTTCGGACGGGCTAGCGCGTAGCGCTGCATGAGCGGGAAGAGGAGAAGAACAAGGGCGGCCGAAAGCCCCGCCGCGATGAGCCCGACACTGGCGACGCCTGCCAGAAGAGATGCCGTCATGCCTCGCCAGTCCCTGCCCGCGACGATGGAGAATTACCGGCCGGACAATAGCGGCCGGATTTCCGGGGGCAAGAGACCAGCACCGCCTTTCCGCAGGCGATGCTGATATCGCGTATATCAAGGGAGCAGACGGTGACAGGCGCGGCTGCGTCAGGCCGGGACTTCCATCGCCACGGGGGCGAAGACGAGAGACTGTCCCTGACGGGCCACGAATGATCCCGGCATAGCCTTGGCGAGGTCGGCCTCCATGTCGAGCAGGAAGGCATCATTATGCATCGGGTGCATATGGAAAGCAGCGAGCTGCTTTACATGACCGCGACGGCAAAGCTCGACCCCCGCGCTAATCGTGGAATGCCCCCACCCACGGCAATGGCTGTATTCGTTTTCGCAGAACATGGCGTCATAGATGACGAGGTCCGCATCCAGGACGAATTCGATGAGATTCTCGGGCGGCCAGTTCTCGCCATGTTCGACGTCGCTGACATAGCACACGCTGCGGCCACCATAGTCAAAACGATAGGCGGTCGCGCCGGACGGATGGTCCAACGGACAGGTCCGCACGCTATGGGGGCCGAATGACAGCGTCTCACCGGCCCTGAAACCGTTGTAGACGAATTTCGCGGGCAGCTGCGCGAGCGTTACCGGGAAAATCGGCGGCGCAAACAACCGCTCCAAAGGCTTTTCGGCCGTTTGCCCATCGAGGTTGCCGCAGGACAACCGGATCGTCTTGTCAGGATAAAGGGCGGGCTTGAAGAAGGGCAAGCCCATCACATGATCGAGATGAAGATGGCTCAGCAGAATCTCGATCTGCGCCGGCGCCGTCTCCTTGATGGCCAGGCCGAGGTTGGTGATTCCCGTACCGGCATCAATGATGAAAAGCTGGCCGCCGCATCGAATCTCGACACAAGGCGTATGGCCGCCAAAAATGACGTGATCTGTTCCGCAGACCGGAATCGAACCGCGAACGCCCCAAAACTTGACCAGGAGCGCATCATCGGCTGGAGCAGGATAGGCGCACATCGGCTACCGTTACCTCAAAAACGCCGCAAATTCCGTGCGCTAACACACACAGAAGGATGTTTCGCCACAATTGCCACAGTTCTATCCATCCCGCGATCCCGTTCAGCCTTATCAGCACCATGAACATCGCGACGTGGCAACTGCCTTTCTCACATCGGCAGCGGCTTCCAGCACCGAATATGGTGGTGGAGGATGCGAAAATCCACGCCATCTGGGGTTACGCGCCGCCGATACCGCCAAATTGGCGTGAAATTCCAGACTCCTGGATCGGACCGTGTGCAAACGCACACGGAATGCATCATGATTGCGCTGAAATCGCCGCATTGCCGCCGCCCACGGTAACGGGCTCCGTTGTAGCGGCGGGCTCCGTATCAGCCTGCGTAACCAGGACATGGTCGCCCTCGAAGCGGATGATCCGGGAGAACGCGCCTAGATCGAAGGTGGAAGGCACGACGGCGATAAGGCTGCCGTCAGCCATGAACACGTCCAATCGCTTCATCAAGGCGGAGATCTCGGCGATGGAGAGACCATCGAACACCCGGTCAAGAACAAGAAGATCCGGCTGGCGCACCAAACAGCGTGCCAGATCGATCAGCGCGATGTTGAGGTGCTGAAGCCTTTCGGCGCCGTGGCTGACATGCGCGGAAAGCCCGAGACGCAGCACATCCTCATCCAGGCCGAGATTGCTGAGAACGCGCCGCGCGGTCGCGTGGACCTTGTCCTCGGCACCGGCCACGTCATAGGCGATACGCCCGAAGAGCAGATTGTCGCTGAGCGAGGCGGCGGCGCAGATGGCATCCGCTTCGTAAAAGGAGATCGCTGGCCTCAGGCTCGGCGGGAGCAACCGCGCAAATGTATGGCGTGCTGCAACGAGGCGTTTTTCCATCGCCTCATCGAGAACGCCGAGACGATGCCGCGTCTCGCAATAGCGAAGCGCCAGCGCGATCTGTCGGTCGCGGTCGCGCCCGGTCTCGGCGGACCGCCGGCGCTCCGACCGGCGCGCCACCATGTCTGCGCAGAGGCCACGCTCGGCGGCGCTGAAGAAGGCGAAACGCTGGAAAAGTGGATGCCCATCCGGCACGCCGTCGAAGATCTCGACGAGACTGGAGGCAATGGCGAACCCCATCTCCGCGAGCGGCCGCGTCAGGTCCTCGGCTTCGAACACGGCCCGCAGGAAGGGATTGGAGGCGAGATGCGCCTCCCGGAACGTATCCCCGACAGGGACGCCATTCAGAATGTTCTCGGCAACGGTTCCGTAGCGGTTGTAGCGATTGGGCTCGAAGGGATCGACCAACTCGCCGAGCCCGTTGGCGCTGAGCTCCGCCCGAATGGCCCGGCGGACATCCACCACCTGTTCCGCCAGACGGGGCGCCGTCTGGCTGCTGACGCTCGTGGAGAGGCCGAGCGCATAGGCTTCGTCATCGATGCCGGCCGTGCGCATGACATCGCAGAGGACCGCGTCGATGTCCCCTCCGGCAGGATCGGAGGCTCCATAGAGAATATTCTGGCGCAAGGTGCCGTCGAGAATGATGGGCGTATGGCCTGCCAGCGCGACGCGCCGGGCGCGGCGAGCCGCCGGCACATTCAGAAGATTGATGCCGTCCAGCTTGATCTCGCCCGAGGACGGCTCGAGCGCGCCACCGAGCGCCGCCGCGATGATATGTCCGCCGCCCTCGTCATCGGTCACCAGCGCCGTGCGCGTCGGCAGGGGAATGTCGATGTCGACCGCAGAGAGCCGATGGCTGGTCACCGGATCGAAGATCGATGCCCGCTCAATACGGAGCTGGCTCCAGTGTTCCGGCAGATCCGTGTCGGAGAAACGCCGGGCGCGGGCCTTGAGATCGCCGATCGAACGCGCGATCTCGTCGAAGAGCTGCGTCGCCGCATGCCGCTCGCGCGTCCAGAGCGCCATGGCCTCGACGGGGCGGATGAGCAGGAAAGCCGCGCTCACGGCGGCCAGCAGGCCGCCCGGCGTCAGCTTGCCCTGCATCATCAGCCAACCGCCGACGATAAGCATCAGCACCGGCATGCCGTCGCGCACCATGCGCAGGGCGATGCCGAGCACGGTGAGCTGGCCGAGCGGCGGGCGGTTCTTGTTAGCGACATTGGCCAGGCGCTCGGCGAAATGGCTGGCCTCGCCGTCGGCCGTGCCATGCACCCGGATGGCCGGAAGGCGCTCAACCGCATGGCGCCCCATCTGGATCGCCTCGGTTTCACCCGCCGTCGTCCGCCTCAACATCGTGTCCCTTTCCGCCTCGCGGGCCGGAACAAGCATCGCGTCGAGCATGGCCGCCACCATCAAGGCAAGGCCAAGCCACAGATTCAGCGTGAAGACGAACAGGACGACGATGACGCCCTCGGCGAGAAACAGCGCAGGCGCCGCCAAGGCCCGGCCGAGGAAAGGCGTAACCGCCGCGACCCGATGGCCGAGCGAGGTGATCGCGTTCTCCACGGCGTCGCTGGTGGTACGTTCCGCCACCAGATGCCGGAAGAGAAGGAGCCTGAGATCATCGGCGAGACTAGGCCCGAGGCGCGCGCTGATCAGCCGGATGGACACCCTGAGCACGGCCCTCAGCAGGACAAGGAGGGCAACAACCATCAGCCCCACCGTGAACGCCTGGTCCCGGCTCAACGGAAAGCCGGAGAAAAGCACCCGCTCGCCACCGAAATGCCAGGACAAGGGTATGGCGAGCCGCAGGAAAGCGTTGACCTGTCCATCAGCGCCCGCATCGCCGAGGAATACCATGTCGACAAGTTCGCGTGGCACCAGCAACAGCAGCCAAACCACCGGCAACAGCGCGGCGATGATGAGAAAGGCCAGACAATGAACGCCCCGGCTGCGAGCCCAGACATATCGGATCGGATTGCGTTCCATAAGACAAAACCGGTGTTCAGCGGCAGTGGCCGGGGGTTCCGCCGCCTTGATCGCATCCAGCCCCCGCAACTTCAAATCCCATTGGGTGATGCGGTCAATAAGTTGCTATCGGATCGGTAAATTGAAAGAGGCCGCAGCAAGAACTTCGACGATGGGTTTCACATGCGCCCGCGATCAGCGCGTGGCAGGCCTATCGCGCGAGTTCGACCTTGACTCAGGCCCAGCCAATGCCGACAACGCCTTCCACCCCGGTGCCGCCCGCCGGATATCGCCCGTGCCGTCCACTGCTGCCAAGGATGTCGATTTATGAGCACCGAACAACTCGCTTCCGTCATCGAGACCGCCTGGGAGGCACGTGCCGAGATCAGCGCGGCAACACAGGGCGAAGTTCGCGACGCGGTGAATGAATCACTCCTCCTCCTCGACAGCGGCAAGAAGCGCATTGCCGAGAAGGACGCGGCGGAAGCCACGGGCTGGCGCGTCAACCAGTGGCTGAAGAAAGCCGTCCTCCTCTCCTTCCGCCTTAACGACATGGCCGTCATTCCCGGCGGCCCGGGCGAGGCGGTGTGGTGGGACAAGGTGCCCTCCAAGTTCGACGGTTGGGGCGCGGGTGAGTTCAAGGCAGCCGGTGTCCGTGCCGTGCCCAACTGCACGGTGCGCCGTGGCGCCTATATCGCTCCGAACGTCGTGCTGATGCCCTCCTTCGTCAATCTCGGCGCCTATGTGGATGAGGGCACGATGGTCGACACCTGGGCGACCGTCGGCTCCTGCGCGCAGATCGGCAAGAACGTGCATCTCTCAGGCGGCGTCGGCATCGGCGGCGTGCTCGAGCCGCTGCAGGCCGGCCCGGTGATCATCGAGGACAACTGCTTCATCGGCGCCCGCTCGGAGGTGGTCGAGGGCGTGGTCGTCGGCGAGGGCGCCGTGCTGTCGATGGGCGTTTTCATCTCGTCGTCCACCAAGATCGTGGATCGCGCCACCGGTGAAGTGTTCTATGGCCGTGTGCCGCCCTATTCGGTCGTGGTGCCGGGCAACCTGCCGGGCAAGCCTCTCCCGGACGGAACGCCTGGCCCCTCGCTCTACTGCGCGGTCATCGTCAAGCGCGTCGACGCCCAGACCCGCTCCAAGACCGCGATCAACGAGCTGCTGCGGGATTGAGCTGAGCGCGGGACTGCGTGGATTTCAATCCGCGCGGCCTCGCCCTTCCACGGCCCATTGCGCCACCAGCCGGTCGCCGGACATCACATGCAGGACGTCGTGCATGTTGATGGTCGGGTCGCAATGGGGAACGGTGCATTCAACGACCGTACCGATGGGCAGGGTGGCACAGCCGGCGGCCGGAAGAATGCGGCCGAACTCATCGCCACACCATTCGATCGTGCCGACCAGCCTGTCGCCTGACGGGCCGGGGAGCAGCACGCGCGGCGCCGGCCCATCCCACGCAAAGCTCTTGCTGCCGCCATCCGTGATAGCGAAGCCGGCCGAGGAGTGGCCGATGACGGTGACCGCGATGCGCAGGGCTGGGCCGAAGACGAGCTCGCCGCCTCCCGCGATATCGACCGAGTTGTAGGCCTCATCCATGAAGACATAGGAACCGGGCTGAACCTCGGTGAACAAGCGGCGCTCGGCATCCAGCACGTGGCTGCCTGTGCCACCGCCGGAGATGATGGCGGGCGCGAGCGAGGCAACGGCAAGCGCGTCGAGCATCGGCACCAGACGTCGGGCGACCTCATCATTGGCCGCGCGCCGCTGGTCGAAATCATCGATATGTTGGACACGACCCTGGTAAGCCTGCACACCGGCAAAGCGCAGATAGGAATGGTCGGCTGCGGCCCGCGCCAAGGCTACGGCCTGCTCAGGCTCGGTCACGCCGCTGCGCAGAAGACCGACATCGAGATCGACCACGAGATCGATGCGTGTGTCGTGACGCCGGGCTGCATCGCCATAGGCGGCGATAAGGTCCACCCGATCAGCCACCACCATCAGGCGCGCTCCCGCAGATGCCGCCCGCGCCAACGCGTCGATCTTGGCGGCGCTCGCAACGGGCGCCGTCAGCATCAGATCCGTGATGCCCGCCTCGAACAAGGCCAGGAGCTCTCCCGGCTTGGCGCAGCAGATGCCGAGCGCGCCTGCCGCGAGCTGCCGCCGCGCGATCTCCGCTGACTTGTGCGACTTTGCATGGGGCCGCATGCCGACACCCGCCCGCCGGCATGTCTCCGCCAGGGTGGCAAGGTTGCGCTCAAAGATCGGCAGGTCGAGCACGGCCGCCGGGGTCTCAAGATGTGCGCGGCCAGCCACAATCCCGATCTTCGGCGCGTTCAGCGCCGCGGCACCGACAGTGTTCATCACGATTGTCGCTCCAGTCCACGCTCCCGGCGCAGACGCAGTGTTGCAGCCGGGTCCACACTCAGATCATCGTCCACGACGACGCCATAGTCGCGCAATGCCCCCTCGCGTGTCACCTTGCCTTCGCGGATATCATCCAGAACCCGCGAGGTCTCTCGCAGGAGCGGATTGCCGTAGCCGCCACCGCCAGCGCCGGTAAGGCGGAAGACATCGCCCGCCCTAGCCGTGAAGCTCTCCATCGGCATGGTCGGCAGAACATGTGCGCCACCATCCAGCCGGATCAGGAGATGCTCGGACGAGGAACCCGCGCCGCCGCCCTCGACGCCATAGGGCGGGTGAGCGCGCCGGTCCCCGCGCAAGGTGAAGCGGGCATCGGTGAGAAATCTGAAGCTGCGCACGAAGGCGAGGCCGCCCCGGAACTCCCCCGGCCCACCGGAATCCGGCACCAGGCCGTAATCAAGCACCTCGATGGGCATATCCGTCTCGATCATTTCGATCGGCTGGTTGGACAGGTTGGCGGCCGGGTTCGAAATACCTTCGATGCCGTCCTTCGTGGCGCGCGCCCCCCAGGTGCCGACGACCATCTCGTTGAGCACGAAGGGCCGCCCCTGATGCATGCCGCCCGATGCCAGGAGATAGGGTCCGCCTTCGGAGCCGCCGATGGCGCGCTCCGGCACCACCTGCGCCAGCGCCTGCATGATCGCGTCGAAGACGCGGTAGCCGACGACGCCGCGAGCCCCGCAGGCGGCGGGGTAACGCGGATTGACCAGGCAGCCCTCCGGCGCGCGAACCGTGATGGGCCTGAGGTAGCCCTCGCAATTGGGGATATCCCGCTGCGACAGGCAGCGGATGGCGCTGAAGGCGGCCGATTCCGGCAGCGAGATCGGGCAGTTGATGCTCGCCGCCACCTGGCCGGCCGTGCCGGCGAAGTCGATGTCGATGGTGTCGTCGTTGACGGTGACGGTCGCCACGATGGCAAGGGGTGCCGGGTTCTCGCCCACGCCGTCGATATAGTCCGTGGCGCGGTAGACGCCGTTCGGCAGGTCGCGGATCGTCTCGCGCATCATCGCCTCGGCGTGGTCATGCAGGGCCCCGATATAGCTGTCGAGGCAGGCCTGCCCGTAGCGGGCAACAAGCGCCTTCAGCCCCTCCTCGGCCACATTGCAGGCCGCGATCTGCGCGCGGATATCGCCCAGCACCTCGACCGGCGAGCGCGTGTTCGCCTCTAGAATGCCGAAGACGGCCTCATTTGGTTTGCCGGCTTCATAAAGCTTGAGCAGGGGCAGCCTCAACCCTTCCTGCTGAATCTCGGTCGCGTAGATGGCGACACTCCCGGGTGCGATGCCGCCAAGATCGGTGTGGTGGGCGACGGTCGCCGCGAAGCCGGCCAGCACGCCGTCGGCGAAGATCGGCTTGAGAATATAGACGTCCGGGAGATGTTGCCCGCCCGACCCGTAGGGGTCGTTGGCGATGAGGATATCGCCTTCGCTGAGCGAGGCGCCGAAGCGCTCCCGCACGAACTGCATGATGCGCGGGAAGGAACAGAGCTGGATCGGCAGCGTCAGGCCCTGCGCGATGACCCGGCCTTTCGCGTCGCAGAGGCCGGTCGAATAATCCATGATGTCGCGCACGACCGGCGAATAGGCGCTGCGCATGATGATCAGCGCCATCTCGTCGGCGGTGGAAGCAAGTGCGTTGCGGATGACCTCTAGGGTTATGGGGTCGATCGCCGGGGCGACGCCCTCCCCGGAGACGCTCATGTCAGTCTGGCTCATGACGCTTCTCCACTGAGCATGATGGCTATGTTGCCGGCCTCATCGAGGCTCGCGGCCTGCCCAGGCCCGATGATACAGGTGCTGTCATAGTCCTCGATCACGAAGGGCCCGCGCCGTGGCGTGGCGTCCAGCTCGCCCCGGCCGATGACCGCGACGGTAGCCGGCTCACGATCAGCGGCGAAAATGACGCTTCGGTCGGCGCGCCGCAGCGGCTTGTCCGGATGGAAATGCGGGGGCGGCGCGACGAGCGGCAAACGCACGGTGAGGCGCGCATTGACGAGATGCACCGCGTCACCTGCGGAGCGATGCCCATAGGTGCGCTCATGCTCGCGATGGAACAGCTCCGTCAGCTCATCCAGTGAGAGCCGTTCAGCCGGCACCGTGAGCTCATAGGCCTGCCCGACATAGCGTAGGTCCGCCGCGCGATGGAACGTAGCGGCTGACTGGTCATAACCCTCCAGCGTCATGATGCGGCGGGCATCGGCCGCGAGTTCGTCGAACAGGCCGGCGAGCCCGCCATCGTCCAGCTCCCCCGGCCGATGCCGCGATGGCCGCACGAATTCCTGCTCCACATCGGAGCGCAGCAGCCCGAGCGCGCTGAAAACGCCTGCCGCGCGCGGAATGATGACACGCCGGATACCGAGCGCCATGGCCACCTCCGCCGCCACAACCGGCCCGTTGCCTCCGAACGCGACGAGGGTCGACTGACGCGGATCCCGGCCACGGTAGGTGGACACAGCCTTGACGGCCCGCGTCATGGTGGTGACCGCAAGGGTCAGCACGCCGCGCGCCGTGCGCGACAGTTCAAGCCCGAGCGGCCGCGCCACCTGATCGTTCAGCGCCGCGCGCCCAGCCTCCGCCTGCAGCGGAAACGTGCCGCCGGCAAGCGCCTCATTGTTGATGTAGCCGAGCGTGAGAAAGGCATCGGTCAGCGTGGCCTGCGTGCCGCCCAAACCGTAGCAGACGGGACCGGGATAGGCGCCGGCGCTCTGCGGACCGACGGAGACCTGGTTCATGCGATCGATGGCGATGATGCTGCCCCCGCCGGCACCGATCTCGGAGACATCGATGAACGGCATCTTGATGGGATAGCCGCCCCCCTTGACCAGCTTGCTCGACAGATTGATGCCGGCGCCCACCTCATATTCCGTGGTCCGCGCGGGCTCGCCGTCCTCCACCAAAGCAGCCTTCGCCGTGGTGCCTCCCATGTCGAAACTGATGATGCTGGGTTCGGCGTGCCCTGGGAACAGCCGCGCGCAGGCAATCACGCCAGCGGCCGGCCCCGACTCCACGAGGGACGCGGCGCGGCGCACCGCCGATTCCAGCCGCATGATGCCGCCGCCGGAATGCATCATGTCCACCGCGCAGGTCACGCCGATCGAGGCAAGCCGCGCGGTCAGGGCGCTGGCGTAGTTGCGCACCACCGGACCGATATAAGCATTCACGACCACCGTGCTGGTGCGCTCGTATTCGCGGATCTCGGGAAGGATCTCGGAGCCCCGGCAGATATAGACATGCGAGCCCAGCTCGCGCCGCAGGATGGCCTCCGCCGCGATTTCATGGGCCGGATTCGCATAGGCATGCAGGAAGCTGATGGCGACGGCCTCCGCGTCGGCTTCGCGGAAGTGTCGCGCGGCGGCAACGACATCGTCCTCCGACAACGGCAGCCTGACGCCGCCGTCGGCGCTCAGCCGCTCGCGCACCTCAAGCCTGAGCCGCCGCGCCACGAGCGGTTTCGGCTTGTCATACTGAAGGTCATAGAGCACGGGGATGCGCAGCCGGCGCATCTCCAGCACGTCGCGGAAGCCGGCCGTCGTCAACAGGCCCGTGCAGGCGCCCTTGTATTCCAGGATCGCATTGGTCGCGACCGTCGTCGCGTGGACGATGCCGGTAATGCGATCGGGCGTGGTCTGAAACTCCTCGACCAGCGCCTTGATCGCCATGGCGATGCCGCGGCTGTAGTCGTCAGGTGTCGAGGGCACCTTGCGCGTTTCAACAAGGCCATCGTTGCGCGCAACAACCACATCGGTGAATGTTCCGCCGATGTCGACGCCTATCCGGTAACTATGTTGGGACATTGATGTCGTCTCGACATTCCATTGATATGTATTCAGATACGTTCAGCCAATCGACGACTGGCGAAGATAGATTTCTTTGGATCCGGCGACTTTCGCTCGAGAATACTCGCGCCAGCGCTTGAAGCCGGAGGCCCGACACGGCGTCCCGTGAGCCCCTTGGGCACGGCGGCAATCAGAAGCCGGGTGTAATCGTGCTGCGGATTGTCCAATACGTCCCGACAAGCGCCCTGTTCCACGACGGCGCCGTTGCGCATAACGATAAGTCGGCTACATAACGTGCGGACGAGCGCGAGATCATGGCTGATGAACACGAGCGTCAGGCCAAGCTCCCGCGTGAGGCGTGCCAGGAGATTGACGACCTGCGCCTGCAAGGACACATCGAGCGCCGACACCGGCTCGTCGGCAAAGAGGATATCCGGCCGCATGGCGAGCGCCCGGGCGAGCCCGACGCGCTGGCGTTGGCCGCCGGACAGCTCGTGCGGCAAGCGTGGCGCGAGCTCGGCGCCCAGCCCGACGAGGGCGAGCAGTTCATGGGCCTCCTGTCGCCGCCCTTCGCGCGCCACTCCACGCAGCGCCAGGGTCTCGGTGAGGCACAGCTCGACCGTCTTGCGCGGATTGAGCGCGCTGCTCGAATCCTGGAACGCCATCTGTACGCGCCGACGCCATGGCCCGGCGTGGTCGCGCATCAGTTCTGCGAGGTTCTCGCCGTCGAGCAGGATATCGCCCACCGTTGGCGCGATCAGCCCGACCGCGAGGCTCGCCAAGGTTGATTTGCCCGATCCGCTTTCGCCGACAATGCCCACCACGTCGCCGCGATGAATATCGAGCGATACGTTGTCGAGCGCGACGAAAGGCTTGGTGCCCTTGAGGACCCTGTCGATGAGGCCGCCACGCGGATAGGACTTGGTCACGTCCCGTAGGGAGAGGAGGGCCGGGCTCATTGCGGCCTCCAGCAGGCCAGCCGATGCGCCACATCGGCCACCAGCGGTGGCATGTCCGACGCGCAGACGGCCTCGCTGCTCGGACAGCGCGGCTGGAACGGACACCCGGCCGGCATGCGACCGAGACGCGGCGGGGCGCCCTCGATGGTCGCGAGCGGCCCGACCGGCCCGTCAAGCCGCGGCACGCAGGAGCGCAGCAGCCTGGTGTAGGGATGGCGCGCGGCGAGCTCGATGGTTTCGACCGGCCCGTCCTCGACGACCTTGCCGCCGTACATGACGACGACGCGGTCAACGACCTCCGCCACGAGTTGCAGGTTGTGGGAAATGAAGACGACCGCAAGACCGAGATCCCGGCGCAGTTCCGCGATCAGGTCGACGATCTGGGCCTGCACCGTCACGTCGAGCGCCGTGGTCGGCTCGTCCGCGATCAGCAGGCGGGGACGGCAGGCGATCGCCATGGCAATCAGCGCGCGCTGGCGCATGCCCCCCGAGAATTCGTGGGGATAGGCATCGAGGCGCCTCCCCGCATCGCGGATGCCGACCCGCTCCAGGGCGTCGGCCGCCACCCGCCGCGCTTCGGTCTGGCCGACGCCGCGATGGGCGCGGACCACATCCGTGATCTGCCGGCCGATGGTGAGCGCCGGATTGAGCGAACTTTGCGGATCCTGGAACACCATCGCCATGTCGCGACCCCGCAGGCTGCGCATCTCCGCCTCGCTCGCCGCCGTCAGGTCCCGCCCGTCGAACATGATGCGCCCGCCGGTGATGCGGGCCGTGCTGCCGAGCAGGCGCATGGCGGCCAGCATGCTGAGGCTTTTGCCGGAGCCGGACTCGCCGACGATGCCGACGGCCTCGCCTGGCGCCACGGTGAGGTCCACACCGCGCACGGCTTCGATCATGCCACCACCCGTGGCGCGGAAGCCGACCCGCAGGCCTTCCATGGCGAGCAACGGAGCGTTCCCACTCATGCGACCAGTGTCCTTGCTTCACTGCGCGGATCGAACAGATCGCGCACCGCATCGCCCAGCAGATTGAAACCGACGACCGTGATCGAGATCGCGAGCCCCGGGAACACCGGCAGCCACCACTCTCCGGAGTAAATGGCGCTGCGGGCATCTGACAGCATGGTGCCCCAGCTCGGGCTTGGCGGCTGCACGCCCAGCCCCACGAAGCTGACGGAGGCCTCGATGACGATGCCGATCGCGACGAGCAGCGTCGCCTGGACGATGATCGGCGACAGGCAATTGGGCAGAATGTCGCCCAGCACGATCGCCCTGTGGCTCGCGCCCTGGAGCAGGCGCGCCTTGACGAAATCCGCACGCACCACACGCTGCGCGACGGCATAGGTGACGCGGCCGAACACGGGCGAGAACAAGACACCCACCAGCAGCACGATCTTCGCCTCGTTCGGCAAGGCGAAAGGCCCAAGATGCAAGGGCCCCACCCCCAGGATGCCGACGATGGCGATGGCCCAGACGAGCAAGGGGATAGCCGCGATGCCATCGATGATGCGCATCACGAGCTGATCGCCAAGGCCGCCCTTGTAGGCCGCGAAAAGGCCGGCGGACACGCCGATGAGGGCACCGATGAGGACGGCGCCGATCCCCACGGTGAGCGAGGCGCGCGCCCCGTAGATAATGCGGCTGAGCACATCCCGGCCCGCCTGGTCCGTACCGAGCCAATGCACGGCATCCGGGGGCATGAGCCTGTCTTCCAGACTGACTTCGAGCGGATCGAATGGAGCGATGACGGGCGCGAGCAACGCGCTGCCCAGCATCAGCGCCACGAAGGCCGCGCCGAGCCAGCCGGTCCAATCCACGCTGCGCAGGGCGCCCGACCAGCGGTTCATGCCGCGCTCCTCTGGCGTGGATCCAACGTACGGTTGACGAGATCAGCCGCGAGATTCGCCATGACGAAAATGACCGTAAAGAGAAAGACGATGCCCTGCAGCAGCAGGAAATCCCGCTGCGAGATCGCGTTCAGCAGCGCCCGCGACAGGCCCGGGATGTTGAACACCTGTTCGATGATCAAAGCCCAGCCGAACATGTAGCCGAAGGAAAGGGCCGCCAGATTGATGACCGGCGGCAGCGCATTGACCAGCGCATAGGCGACGACCTTCCAGGATGGCAGGCCCATGGCGCGCGCCGTGCGCACATAGTCTCCCCGCAGCGCCTCCTGCAGGCTCGCCTGCGTCATGCGCGCGAGAACAGCGATATAATAGACTGCCAGCGAGACGGCGGGCATCAGGATGGTCTTGAGGTGCGCCACGAGACCTGCCGAGGGCGGCGCATAGCCACCGGGAGGCAGCAGGCGCAGATCCACCGCGATAAAGCGGATGAGGATGATCCCCAGCCAGAAGGCCGGTATCGACAGGCCGACGACGGCCCCCAGCCGCGCCAGCCTGTCGAACACGCCCCCCGGTCTCAAGGCGGCCGCGATGCCAATGGCAAGGCCGAAGACCATTGCGATGAAGAAGGCAAACAGAACAATTGATAAGGTCACAGGGAGAGACGCCATGATTTCCCCGGCCACATCCCGCCCCGTTACGAATGATTTTCCGAAGTCTCCACGCGTGACGACATCGGCAAGCCAGTCGCCATACTGAACGAGGACCGGCCTATCAAGGCCATGGCTCTGCTCGAACTCGGCTATTTGCTGCGCCGTGGCGTCAGTCCCCAGCACGACCCGGGCGGGCGAACCCGGTCCGGATCGCGTCAGGAGAAACAACGCCAGCCCAACGAACAGCAACGTGCCAATGGAAGAGACGATCCGGCCGGCGATGAGGCGAAACATCGATCCAGACCGCGTCTATACCTTGGTCTCGCCGACATACATCGTCAAACCCTGGTTGACCTTGAAGTCTTTCACGCGGTCGCGCCAGAGGTTCGAGGCGTGCACGTAGCCGAGCACGCCGATTGGCGCGTCGCGCGCGACGATAGACTGGATCTTCCCATAGATATCCTTCAGCTTGGCCTGATCGGTCTCGGCGAATGCCGCCGACAGCAAGCCGGTCAGCTCCGGATTGTCGTAGCCTGTGCTCTTCGACAGCACTTGCCCGGGCGTCAGGGTCACCTGCACGATATAGCTCGCCTCGCCCGGCGACATGAAGACCTGCAGCGCCATCTGATGTTCACCACGCGCGATCTGCTGGATGAGCACCGAGAATTCATAGACCTTGAGGTTGACCTTGATGCCGATCTTGGCGAGCTGCGACTGCACGAAGATCGCCGCATCCTTCGTGTCGAGCAGGTAAGGCTCGGCCTGGATGCTGAGGTCGACCTCGGCGCCGGTCGGATACTTTGACTTCGCGAGGAATTCCTTGGCGCGGTCGAGGTTGAAGCCGAGTTCCTTGTCCGCTTCCGCGTTGTACCACCAGCCGCGCGGCGGCGCCGGCACGGAGGTCGGATCAAGGAGCCCATAGTAGACCTTGTCGCCGATGACCTTGCGATCCAGAGCCGCTGAGATCGCCTTGCGGAAATTCACATCGTCCAGCGGGGGCTTGAGGTTGTTCGTGAACATCAGGAGGGCACCGCCCAGCGTGGGTCGCGAGGCGCCCGTGACGCCCGGCATGTCCTTGAGTTTGTTGAACTCCCGTGGCGGTGGCGCGCTGATGATATCCACCTGCCCCGTGAGCAGGTAGGCGACACGCGTCGCGTCCTCCGGGATCATCTTGACGACGAGCCTGTCCCAATGTGGCAAGCCCTTGCGCCAGTAATTCGGGTTTTTCTTGAAGCTGATGTAGTCGTTCGGCTTCCACTCCTCGAAGATGCCGAACCCCGTCCCGACGCCCGCGGGCCTGGATTTGAAGTAGTCGTCGCCATGTTCCTTGCGCGACCCGGCCGGGAAGATGCCCATATACTTCGTCAGGAAGTAGAGCCAAGGTCCATACGGCTCGCTGAGATCGAACTGCACCTTGTCCGGCGCAAGCGCGGTCACCTTTGCGATACGCGTGAAGAGGGAGCGCCGCGCCGCCTTGTTCTCGGGATCGAGCAGATAGTCGAAGCTGTATTTCACGTCCTCGGCGGTCATCTTCTTGCCGTTCTGGAACATGACGTCATCGCGCAGTTCAAAGACATAGGTCTTCTTGTCCGCGGAAATCGTCGGCAGGGCCTTCGCGAGCTGCGGCTTCAAAACCCCATCGACGTCATATTCGACGAGGTTCTCGAACACGGTCTGGCCGAGAACCATCGCGTCATGATTGAGCTGGTTGATCGGATCCATGGTGATCGGATTGCTCGGCAGCACGATCGTCAGCGTCTTGCCCTCGTTGGGCTGCGCATGGAGCAGACTGGCCGGAAGGAAGGATGCCAAAGCGCCAGCCGCACCACCGGCGAGCAAGCGGCGACGGTCTGTCTGAAAACGATCCATCGAAGTCCCCCTCATTTTTGAACGTTGGCCGCGCGGGGCCCGAAGGCGCGGCGGATCAGGCAAGCGTAGCACCGAGGCACCATTGAATTAAAATAAGAAGCCTTGGTCACTTGATTGATTTTTGCTATCATCTCGCATGCCGAGAGAGCTCGGCGCAACGGATCGCCGCCACTCCCATGCGCTACACCTTCGGTCAGGCCGAAGCCTTCTACTGGGTCGCCCGTCTCGGCGGTTTCCGGGCTGCGGCCGCGCATCTCAACCTCTCCCAGCCGACGGTCAGCCTGCGCGTGAAGGAGCTCGAGCGCATACTTGGCGGCGACCTTTTTGACCGCTCCCTGTATCGCCCAGTGCCGACTTCGCTCGGCGCGAGCATCTACGGCGACGTGGAGCGCATGCTCGCCCACGCCGAGCTGGTGCAGCGCCGCTCGCGTGAGGACATGCCGGGCCACGGGCTCCTGCGCATCGGCGCGGCCGATTCCTTCGCCGCGCGCATCCTGCCGGATCTCCTGGCCGCACTTGCCGCCAGGCACCCAAGCCTGCAGGTGGACGTCACGGTCGATTTCAGCACCCGGCTGGAGCAGTTGCTGCTCGACCGGGCCATCGACATCGCCTTCCTGTCGCAGCCGCGCGCCCACGAGAAGATCGTGATTACGCCGCTGTGGCAGATCGATCTTGTCTGGGTTATCGGGCGCAACCTCCCTTTCGACGGCGGCGTGGCCACGCCTGAGAAGCTCGTCGGCCTCCCCATCTTCACCAACAGCCCGCCTTCCGGCCTGTTCACGACCATTCAGATGTGGTTCGGCACCCGTGGCCTGAAGCCCTTGAGGCTCAACACATGCAATCCGCTCACGGTGATCGCGCGGCTGGCAAACGCCGGCACGGGCGCGGCGCTGCTGCCGCGCGAGATTCTCGGCTTCTCAGGAGAAGGGCTGGATCTCAGGGTACTGGAGGCGGACCCGCCCGTTGCGGGCCATCACCTCTGTGCCATGTGGTGGGAATCGGAGACGGCGGGTGAATATGCCTATCTGGCCGACATGGCCCGGCAGATCGCCACACGTCGATAGTCGCGCGTCATCAGGCGTGTAGCGCAGCGGCGCAACCGGAACCTTGGCCGTCATTTCGGATAAGGTCACGAATTCGGGCGCTGAGGGGCGGCCGCCTTGACGATCTTCTGCACTGTCCGGAAGGACATGCCGGAGTTGCGCGCCAGCTTCCGGATGGACCAGCTCGTCGCGGGCTCGTCGGGGCCGCGATGCGCGAAGCGTAAATTGACAACCTGCTCCACCGTGTCCGCGTCGAACTTCGGCGGGCGGCCGCGGCGAGGTTCCTTTATCCCCTCAAGTCCCATGTCCGCATAGCGCTTGCGCCACTTCCCAACGGCCTGCTGGGAGAGATTGACGGCTTCGCTGATGGCATTGTTACGGGCGCCGTCGGCCGCGAGGAGAATGCACTGCGCCCTCACCTGCTCGTCAGGCGTGGCGGTCTGCATCCAGTCTTCGAGTTCCAGGCGGGCGGCTTCAGACAGCGTGATCGGCTGCGCTTTCATGACTTCCTCCGGTGCGGGGGTCGCCAGCGGCGACCGATGCGGCCTCAGATCGGAAAGTCGGCATGCATGGTAATGAAAAATAGGACCCGGCGCGTGCACCGGGTCCCGAAAAGCGGTCATCCAAGGGTCCTTGGACGACTTGGCTGGAAATTACGCCGTGAAGAGCAGGTCGTCCTGGGAGATGCCCGAGACGCCGGTCAGTTCGACAACATCAACGATGTTGAAGTTGAAGGCCTGAACGGGGCCTGCCGACTCAGTGGCAATCTTGGCCAAGGAGACGTGGAAGTCACCATCCGTGTCGCGCCAGCCGATCAGGAAGGCATCATTCACATCCGCACCCGTACCGGCGATGATCGCCTGCATGCTGCCGATGTTCAGAGCCGACGCAACCGCGTTGTGATTGGCGAAGGTGCCGGTCACATCGATGAAGGAAGGCGTGGACACGAGGCTGCCGAGGTTGCTGAGCACATTGTCCAGCGTCAGGAAGTCGGCCTGGAGGTAGGACTCATTTGCCGCCACGATGTCGAAGCCACGGGTGTTGACGAGCTCACCACCGCCGGACAGCTGGCTGTTGATGCCGCTGATGTCGATGACGATCTTGTCGTTACCGTCGTAGTTGAAGTCGGTAACGATGTTATTGGACACCGTCTTGCCACCGACATTCGACTGACCGGCATTGTTGAAGATGACATAGTCGTCACCCCCGCCGAGCGTGATGGTGTTCGAGCCCTTCGTGGCGGTCACCACGACGTCGTTACCCGTGCCGGCATCGATGGTGTTCTTGCCGATGCCGCCGTAGATGAAGTCGTTACCGCCAAGAGCCTTGATGACGTCGTTGCCGTCACCAGCCTTGATCCAGTCACCGGTCACCTTGCCTACGAAGCCGTCGTTAGCACCGAAGCCAGACTGATTCTCGTTGTTCAGGTTGTAGAAATTGTTCTGACCACCGTTATTGCCGACATCGCCGTAGCTCACAAAGCTCTTGTCTACGTTCTGGCTGTACTCGGTGAGATCATTATTCGTGCCGGTAAAGTTCACGCCTACCGTGTCGTTCTCGAAGTCGACATGGACGGTGTCATAGGTCAGGCCGGAGTAGTTCTGGGTCTTGATCGCCTGGTTGGCAAACGTGAACCAGTGACCACCGCCGCCTTGGTAGCTGCTCTGGAAATCGCCTTCCTCGAGGACGCCGGCGCCGGACGCGGTCAGCGTGCCGAGGCTGGAGCCCTGCGAGATGTTGTTGGCGAGGATCCAGGTGTTGACGCCGACCGAGGCGCCGTTGGCGACCGTGATCGTGGTCTTCTCGACATCGCCGGCACCGAGGTACCAGAGGTTGGTCTCGGAGTCGTTCTGGGCGTCCAGGGTGATCTCGGAGATCGTGGCGCCGTTCGAGAGAACCGGGCTCGTCAGATCACCAAGGGCGTTGATGATATTGACATTGGTGGTGGAGCCCTGCGCCGACGACAGGTGGACTTCATCGAGGTAACGGGCTGCGTCGAACGGCGCCGGGTTGTTGAAGCCCAGAGCAAGGCCGAGGCCGACCGAGTTGATGAAGATGTCGCCGCTCGCCGTCGCATGGGCGTCGAAACGCTCCAGCGCGTCGACGTTGCGGATATCGCGCAGCAGGATGTCGCCGGTGTCCTTGGTCTGGAAGGACATGTCGGTGACCGCATTGGTGCCGCCGATATCGTTGAAGCCGCCCATATAGTAGTAGTAGTCGCCGCTATAATTGAACGACGGGTAAGCACCCTTGTTGCCAAGAACGAGATCGCCCTTGCCGCTGTTCACCACTTCGAGAACGCGGGTCACCGGGTGCGAGGCATCCGAGATATCGAACTGCCAGGCATCGCCGGAGAGATCCGGACCCTTGTTGGTGAAGTAGGTGTCGAACTGGCCCTTCGACTCGAAGTGGAACTCGCCAGCGCGCTTCACGCCGAGAGCACCCGCCTCGTCATTGGCCTTGTTGTTGGTCCAGGTGACCTTCAGGTTGCTGTCGGAGACACCGGGAGCGTACTCGATGTTGTGGTAGGCATCGGCCTGCGTGCCGAACACGTTCAGGTTCGCGACGGTCGAGTCCATGTTGATCAGCGAGATGCGGTTGTCGCTCTCGTTGACGTTCACGGTCTTGACGTCATCGACCTTGGCGAAGTTCAGGGTCGCATTGGCCTTGAAGGTGAGGTCGAAGGTCTCGATCTCGGTGCTCGTCGGCGCGCGCGTGCCACCCGTGGTGAAGGTCGCATAGAGCGTGTCGTTGCCGCCGTTGCCATCGAACACGTCGCCGTTGGAGAGCGTGTCGCCGGTGTACAGCTTGTCGTTGCCCGAGCCGAGCTTGACATTGATGTCAGTGGTCGAGTCGGAGATGTTCAGCGACAGGTTCGACTTGGCAGCCGAAGCGTCGATGCTGGTGAGGCCAGCGTCGAGAGCGCCCTTGATGCCGAAGTTGAGGCCAGCCGTGCCACCGTCGATGGTCAGCTTGGTGGTGCCCTGGCTGTGCAGCGAGGCCAGGTTGGACTCGAAGCCGGCGGTGTCGTTGATCGTGAGGGCGACCGTGCCGATCACGGCGCCGACGTCAGCCGTCAGCTTGACGTTGCCGGTGACTTCCTTGAGGCCGAGCTTCACCGTCTTGTCGGCGCCGACAGCCTGCTTGTCGAAGTCGAGCGTGGTGGTCAGCGTGCCATTCGAGGTGACATCGTCGTCGATGCTGTAGACGGTGTCCGAGCTCTGCAGGTTGTTGAGCGCGGTGTCGACACGCAGCGTGTCAAGCGCGATCGCGTCGATGTCGGTCCAGCGGCGGGTGTCGACCGTGACGGGGCCCGTGCCGGCGGCATCGCTGGTGCCAACCTTGATGAGATCGACATTCGTGATCGTCTGGCCATCATAGCCACCCGACGTGAACTCGAGCTCGACCGTGCCGGAATGGCCGGTGATGATGTCGCCGGCGGTCAGCGTGCCCGTGCCACCACGAACGACGTCGCCGTCATGGATGTTGAGGATGTCGACGCCCGAGGTCAGCGCGATGACTTCCGGCTCAGGCTGCGGCTCAGGCGGCAGGAAGTCCGGGTTGAACAGCGTGCCGGTGTAAACAGGCTGGCCATCGGCGGCGGCTTCGAGGAAGCCGGCGATGTATTCCTGCGACGCGGAGGTGAACTCCGGCGACTGCGAGAACGACAGGACGAGGCGGGCGAGAGCTTCCTCACGGCCGACTTCCTGGGTCCACTGGCCGAGAGCCGCGGTCCAGAACTGAACGCCAGCCGGCTCACCCTCGCGGCCGAGCACGTTGACATACATCTTCGCGACGACAGCTGCGTCGGGAAGCGAGTCGTACTGGTCCTGGAACTCCTGGCTGACCGCGAAAGCAGTCGACAGATTGCCGAGCGTCAGCTTACCGCCGACATTGGCCTGCGTGTAGCTCTGGACCCAGAAGTCAAGACCGGCGCTGTCCGGCACGCGACCGAAGACAGCCTGGTAAAGCTGGACGACAGGGTTAACGCTGCCGCGAGCGGCGGTGATCAGAATATCCTGAAGCTCCTGCACAGTATCGTAAGTACCGGCAAGGGCATTCACTTGGGATTGGGTCGGCGTAACGCGAAGGATTGCTTTGTAGTTTGCAGCAACGACTGCGGGATCAAGAGCCATGGACGGATCCTCTCGAGACACAAGGGGCAGGCCAGGCTGCAAGCCGAGGCATCTGCCGTAGCCGGGGGTATACAGCGTTCTTCATACCCTTACAAGCGCATAGTAAGCGTTTTTTATATCCCCATGCTCCAGGAAGGCCGCTTCTAGAAATATAAAATGCCATTTAAATCAATATGATAGATATTGTTAACCGCAAGAATGCAACACTTCGTCCGGAATTATAAGAAAAATCACTACGATCGGCGTACAGCAAATATTGCACCCCGGGGGCAAGTGCAGTACCTTTGCCGAAGGCTGGAAACGTCGCATGTCGAGGCGCGTGATGTATGGAAACCCACAAAGACTAGATGATTCGGACGTTCAGTCGCTCAGACGCGACGCCGGACGGTGGCTCAAGGAGCGACGTGAGGCCGTAGGCCTATCCCAGCGTGAGCTGGCGGCCCTCGTCGGCACACAGTATTATACTTTCATATCCCAGCTTGAGCTCGGTCGTGGTCGTATCCCTCCTGACCGGTACCGCGCTTGGTCGAAAGCGCTCAAGATAGACTTGAAGCTTTTTGTGCAGACCATGCTCAAGTTCTACGACCCCGTCACCTATGATATCCTCTTCGAGGGCGAAGGCGCTTAGCCGCCTACCGACCCGCGCTTGGCTGGGCTGGCCATGGCAAGCAATCTCATAACGAATCTTTACTTCTTCAGGCGCAAATCCAAGGACTGGACTCCCCAGGACTTGGCCGACCTTGCGCGCCTCGAAGCCGCGCTGCGGCGCTGCGGTCTCAATATCGAGTCGGAGCATGGGTGCTCGGATGAAGGAGACCCGTGGTTCATCTTCACAAGCGTCGACACAGAAGATCCGATTATTCATATCGCCTATATCGACGGGGTCTTTGTCATCGCGAGTGGCTTTGGCGAGGCCCTGCAGGATCGGGCCCTTGGAAAAGTCGTTGAGAGCTTCCTGACGCGGCATGTATCTCGCCTGCCAGTCGCGCAGCCTCCAGACCAGACATCCAATGTCATTGCGCATCCGGCCGCGCTGCTGCCAAGCGTCGTCGCGCCGCTGTTTGTCAACAACCTTAGCGAGAATCTCAATAATTCCTACAGTACCGGCGTTCCGATCCCTGCCACCAGCAAGCACGCCTGGGTTGCGACGGCTGCCTCGCGATTGAAGGATCAGGGTTCCTTCCCTGCGGCGGCAGTGCTTCTGGCCGCGCTCGCCGCTGCCATCCACCAGCGTGGGGTCGTCGACGGATCGAACCCTTCCCCGCATGCGGTCGAATCCACGGATGCCCATGATCCATCATCGATAGCCATGGACATTGCGATGGCAGACCCGTCCCATGTCGCCCCGGGCACGGGGACAGGCATGGCGGACATAGATGCCAGTCCGGACGGCAGAGCGCGGCACGTCGTTCCCCCGCATGCGACGTCTTCTGGTGCGCTTGAAGCAGCCGATGACGCCGGGAGCGTTGACGACAGGGCGTTAATGGTGGCTACGGCCAATGTTGGCAAGCTGGTCAACAAGGTCTTGGCGGCTGGCGAGGCGAGCTTGGCGGCAACGGCTGATTCTGTAGCTGAGGCTCACGCCAGTACCGAAGATATCAGCGACGCGATAAAGCAGGCGATCGATCAGATGCTCGCCGGTGGACGTGGAAGTAACGGCGCACCCGAAGCCGAGCCGAGAGTGCAGTTTGCCAGCCTGTTCGTCGCGAACGACCATTTGCCAGAGTATTCGGTTGCGGATGATCGCACCTCGGACTTTGACGGGGACGGATGGGTAACGAGCACCGCGCGTTTGGGTGCTGCGAGCCTCGATAACGATACGTCCGAAGCAAAAATCCGCTTTCCCATCGCATCGCCCACGCTCCCTCAGGATCCTTCTCCATCGGTACCGGACCGGATGGCCGATTCCCTCCCGATTAACGATCCGTCGCCGCCCCCGACCTTGCTTCCGCAACCTCCCACGTCTGGCCAGCACAATCCGCCAGCCGATCCTGTCGTTTCCAACGCACGTGCGATCAGCCTGGTCGAAAACTTCATGGACAACAATCGCAACATTCATATCCGGGACGCGGACGGAAAAGGCGCATTCGGCCAGGGCGGGGGCGATGTCGTATACTCCACTTCCGATCTCAACGATTCCTCAGGCACAGGAAAGACCTTTGTTCTTACGACTCTGGCGGCAGAAGATGGGTCTCACATCACGTTGATCGGCTTCCTGAGCACAGAGCTCTGGCTCGCCTCTTAAGCGATCCCGCTGCTCTTCGTTTTTCTTCTTTGGTCCAATTCAAGGCTCGACATCGGCGCCATCGAAAGATCTGTCTCATAATTTCGTTTCACCTTAACCGGAGCTGCCAGAAGAGGGCGGAGAGGAAGCGAAGAAAATGAAATACTGCCAGCAAAGGCACAGCCCAAGCTTACGCCGACATGGATATGAAACATTTACGTGAGATCAGCGGGTTTAGCGAAGTTGGACTGAAGGCTCAATCATGCGGCGCTCCGCACCATTTTGCCCGGCTGGGCTAATTGTTGCTGCTCCCAAACCGTCAGCATCCCGGTGCCTGCTGACGAAAGTGTCGGCGACGGAGGTGACGTTTTTGGAAGCATCGCAGTGATTCGGGGACGTGTCGCAAGCCAAGTGCAATCGCACCCGCCACGATCGGGGAGTGCAATCCGTTAACAACCAATTATGCCATCGCGAATCGAGGCTTTTTCTCGTTACGTCCAGCATTCTGAGAGGACCTTACAGCTTCACCGCGCAAGCCGCGCCTCGTTGGTCCAAATGGTTGCCATTAGAATTCTGAGATAAATAGGTAATACCATCTCTATCCCTGCTCATCACAGATAGGGCGCCTGAAATTCCACCTGAACGTAACGCATTATGTAAAGTCGGAATTTTCCGAATAGTGGGATGCATCACGCCAGCTGCCGATGCCAAGATCTTGGTATCGCGCGTAAACTTGGAAAATTCGGTATGCGTCGCGTAGATTCATGATTGAGGGGAGTATGAACTATCTTCACTTGAAGTCTGCGGGCAAGCAGGATCTTACGGATCTACTTTGGCTTGAAAAGGTGTTGAATAAAGTCGGACCTCGATTCGAGATATCTTCCTCAGTCAGTGAAGATGGAAGCGAATGGGTTGCCGTTATCGATGCGGAATACGCTGAGACTATTGTCCATATCGCCTGGATTGATGGCGTCGCACTCGTTGCGTCATCTCCGTTGCGGGCCGCAAGCAGCGGTCCCCGCCTTCGCCCTCTCTTGAAAAATGCACTTGAAGAGAACGGCATCAACGCTCGGGCGTAGATCGCTCCATTTGCGTCGCGCTCAAGCCGGCGGCCCCACAGATGCGCGGCCGCCCCTTGGCGCAATACGCCTTTCTTCAGCGAAGTTTTATGGGTTGCGCTTCCCGATAGAACCGGTTGGCCAGCGGCCCGCATTCTCCTGCATCCGGTTGCTTTTTTAAAGCTTGCCAGCGCTCCTCCCGATGCCAAGCTTCCCGGCTTGGTTCCCCTCGACAGATCACGTGACACCTTGCCCCTGTCCACCACGGCATAAGCTACAGCATCTTGCCGGCAAACGAATAGTCGACACTTGCCAATGGTATGTAAAAATAATACACCCTTGCATGCAAGGCTGGCGCAATGAATTGCCTGGCAGAAGCTCGTGTGAATGAAGGTCCGTCATGCGCGCGCCATGGTGGTCGCGCTATCTGCATCTCCGACATCCGAAGCTAGGCAAATGGGCAGATCATCCGACATTGCCACACTTGATGGCGTCGTTGAGACAGTACCCTGCAAAAAATGTTCTATATCAGTGACCATCGAAGGTGGAGTCGTCAGTCTATCAAAGGGTGAATGCTGCATTTGGACGCATCTCTTCCTGCGCGATGGCGGTCTTCCGGGGTCCCTGTACCGCACCTGCCCGATCGTGGAACTTCTTAGAAAGCTGGAACTGGCCAAGAATAAGGATATCGTTTTGAAGCTGTAGAATCTCGGCACATCTTCGGTAGAGGCAGGAATTTTACACAAGCGTCATGCGGGATGTGAATTGGCCAGCCAGCGACTTCCGCGCCAGATGGCAATGCCTTGCTGGTGCATGGAGTCGTTGCGCTTTCCTATTGACCGAGGGGCACCGCGAGGGGGCGAGGCGTTTGAATAACGCGGGTGATCTCACGCGGTATAAAGCTGCGCCGGAAAGTGCAGCTCCTGGGATTGGAGCGTAGATTGATGTCACAGGCGGGGATGATGGTTGGGGGGAAGAAGGCGCCGACGGCCTTGAACGCGGCGATCCGCGCGACGCGTCCGGCCTTTGTGACGGCGATCATTTTTTCGTTTTTCATCAATCTTCTGGGACTGACGGGTTCGTTGTACATGATGCAGGTCTATGACCGCGTCCTGTCGAGCCGGAACCTGACGACGCTAGTTGTTCTGACGATCCTGATCGCGATTTTGTATCTTGTCTCGGCGTCGCTGGAGAGCCTGCGGACGCGGCTTCTGGTGCGGGCCGGGGTGCGGTTTGACGAGGAGGTGAACGCGGATGCGTTCAACGCGGTGCAGCGCGCCTCGCTGCGCCAGCCCGGGCCTGGCCATGTCCAGGCCCTGCGCGACGTCGACAGCATCCGGGAGTTTTTCACGGGCCAGGGGCTGATCACCTTCTGCGACGTGCCGTGGGTGCCGATCTACATCATCGCGGCGACGCTGCTGCATCCCTGGTACGGGGTCCTGGCGATCATCACGGCCCTGATCTCGGCGGCGCTGGCCTTCGCCAACGACCGGGCGACACGGCCGGTGCTGGACCAGGCGACGAAGGCCAACATCACGGCGCAGAACCAGGCGCTGACCACCTTCCGCAACGCGGAGGTGCTGCAGGCGATGGGGATGGTGGGGCGGCTGCGCGAGAAGTGGGTGAAGCACCACTACGACGCGCTCGGCCACCAGGCGCAGGCCTCGGACCGCGCCGGCGGGCTGATGGCCGGCATCAAGTTCAACCGCGCCTTCATGCAGAGCCTGATCCTGGGGGTCGGGGCCTATCTGGCGATCAAGCGGGAGATCTCGCCGGGCATGATGATCGCGGCGTCGATCATCGTGGGGCGCTGCGTGCAGCCGATCGAGATGGCGATCAGCAACTGGAAGTCGCTGATCAACATGCGCTCGGCCTATGAGCGCGTGCAGGGCCTTTTGCGGGCGCTGCCGGCGCCGGGGGCGCGCATGCGCCTGCCCGACCCGAAGGGCGACATCTCGGTCGAAAACCTGATCGTGCGGGTGCCGACGCGGGACATGCCGGTGCTGAAGGGCATCTCCTTCGCGGTCAATGCCGGCACGGTGCTGGGTGTGATCGGGCCGAGCGCTGCGGGCAAGTCGAGCCTGGCGCGAGCGCTTGTCGGGGTGTGGCCGGCGGCGGCGGGCTGCGTGCGGCTCGACGGGTCGGACCTGAGCCATTGGGATCCCGAACAGCTCGGGCGTTTCCTCGGCTATCTGCCACAGGACGTCGAGCTGTTTTCCGGCTCGATCGCCGAGAACATCGCGCGCTTCGGCGACATGGACGAGGCGGGGATCGTGGGGGCGGCGCAGCTGGCGGGCGTGCATGAGATGATCCAGCGGCTGCCGGACGGCTACAACACGCAGATCGGCGAAGGCGGGCAGGCGCTGTCGGGCGGCCAGCGCCAGCGGGTCGGCCTGGCGCGGGCGCTTTACGGGTCGCCGCCGATCCTGGTGCTGGACGAGCCGAACGCGAGCCTGGACGCGGCCGGCGAACAGGCGCTGATGACGGCGATCCGCCAGCTGAAGGCGGCCGGACGCACGGTCATCCTGATCAGCCACAAGACCAATTCACTGGCCTTGTGCGATTCCATCCTGGTGCTGGCGGAAGGTGGCGTGCAGGCCTTCGGGCCGCGCGACGAGGTGCTGGCCAAGGTGCTCGGGCCGCGCATCGTCGGGCCGCAGGGCGCTGGCCAGGGGGCGGGATCGGTGACGGCGGGATCGGTGACGGCCACCCCGGGCCAGCCCGGCATCGCCGCGGCGGCCGCGCCAGGTTGAGCCAAGGCCTGCTGAGCCAAGGCCTGGCCAAGGTCTGCTGAGACGACAGAGCGGCGATACCGCGCCGAGGCCGAAAGCCGGCCGCGGATGCCCGCGACTAACATCGATGTGATCGGCGCCGGCGGGCTTCCTCTGGCAAGCGGCGGCGCCGGTGTCTATGTGATCGCTGTCCCGGCCGCCATCGTGGTCCGTACAGCTGTGGTTCCTGTGGTTTCTCCGGCGCTGTCTGCCGGCCGGAGCCTGTGTGTGACGCTGGAGCGTGGTTGATGTCCGAGCAGAAGATCCCCCCGGTGAATGCCCAGCCGGTCAATGCCCAGACGGGGCAGGCTCAGAATCAGCCCAGCGCAGGTCAACCCGCCGCAGGTCAACCTTCGCGGCCCCTGGCGGCGCCCGCCCCCGGCGGCGTCCCGGCCGGCGCCGACAGCGAGGGCGCCCGCTTTCCACGGCCGCTGACCTTCGGCAAGCCCATTCCGCCAAACCAGCCTGCTCCTGCAAACCAGCCTGCTTTTGCAAACCAGCCCGCTTTTTCAAGCCAGCCCGCGACAGGCCAGTCCGCCATGAGCCAGCCCGGCATGAGCCAGCCCGGCATGAACCAGCCCGGCATGAGCCGGCCGGCCCCTCCCCTGGCGGCCGGCACGGCGCAACCCGCCGCCAGCCTGGCGGCAGCCGCCGCGTCGGAAGGGGGGCTGGCCAGGGGTCCGGAGACAACGGGTTCCGAGACAAATGGCCCCGGCGCCAGCGGCCCGGTGCCCTTCGCCGCCATCACGCCGGTGAAGGTGCCGGCGCATGAGGCCATCCAAGGTAATCCTGGCCAAGGTAATCCTGGGCAAGGCAATTTTGGGCAAGGCAATTTTGGGCAAGGCAACCCCGGGCACGGCGGCGCCGGCGCGCTCGCCAACGCCCAGCCGGACAAGGCCGGGCGCAAGCTGCCCTTTCTCGAAAAGGCCATCGATGCCGCCCTCAGCCTGGGCAAGAGCAAGCGCGGCACCACGAACGGCGACGGCGCTCCGGGCAACGACGGCACCGGTTCCCCGGGCAAGCCCGACAGTGACTTCCGCCGCATCGCCCTGACCGGCTATGCCATCATCGTCTTCACCTTCGGCATCATGGGCGGCTGGGCGGCGCTCGCCAATATCGACGCCGGCGTCGTGGCGCCGGGCCTCATCTCCGTGGAGAGCAAGCGCCAGGTCGTGCAGCACCTGGAAGGCGGCATCATCAAGGAGATCAAGGTCCGCGAAGGCCAGAAGGTCGAGGTCGGCGATCTCCTGTTCCGCCTCGAGGACACCACCGCGCTCGCCAACCGCGACGCCGTCCGCAACCAGGTCTATGCGGCCCTGGCGCTCGAGGCCCGCCTCGTCGCCGAGCGCGACGACGCCCCGAGGATCACCTTCCCCGCCCTCCTCGTCGATCATCCCGACGACCCGGTGGTCAAGCGCGTCATCGGCGACGAGACCGCCCAGTTCAACGACCGCCGCGCCTCCATCACCGGCCAGATCAACATCATCAACGGCCGCGTCGACCAGCTCAAGGCCGAGATCGACGGTCTCGACCGCGAGCGCAAGTCCGCCGAGCAGCAGCTCTACTTCATCAACGACGAGCTCGTCGGCATCCGCGACCTCGCCCTCAAGGGCCTCGTCCCGAAGTCCCGCCAGTCGGCGCTGGAGCGCGAGAAGGCCCGCCTCGACGGCGTCGTCGGCCGCAATCTCGCCGATGCCGCCAAGGCCCAGAACAATATCGGCGAGATGAACCTGCAGGCGACCCAGACCCGCCAGAAATTCATCGAGGAGGTCGGCGCCCAGCTCCTCGACATCCGCCAGAAGCTCGGCGACATGCGCGAGAAGCTCAATGTCACCGAGGACGTCCTGCGCCGCACCGAAATCCGCGCGCCGCGCGGCGGCGAGGCCCAGAACATCAATCAGCGCGTCTTCACCGTCGGCGCCGTCGTGCGCCCCGGCGACACCCTCGTCGAGATCGTCCCCCAGGACGACGAGCTCGTCATCGAGGCCCGCGTCCAGGTCACCGACATCGACAACCTCAGGACCGAGACCTCGACGGAAGTCCGCTTCCCCGCCTTCCACTCGCGCACCACGCCGCTCATCCTCGGCACCCTGCGCAACGTCTCCCGCGACCGCCTCGTCGACGAGCAGACCCGCGAGCCCTACTACCTCGCCCTCATCTCCGTCGCCGACACCGATGTCCCCGCCGAGCTCAAGGGACGCCTCAGACCCGGAATGCCCGCCGAAATCATCTTCAACACCGGCGAAAGAACCGTCATGAGCTACCTCATGAGACCCCTCACAGACGCCATGACCGGCGCCTTCAGGGAACACTGACCGCAGCCAGGAAGATGGCGCGGAAGCCCAGGGCGAGCTAGCCAGCCCGCGACATTATCCCTTCTTACGCCCGCGCGATCGCGCGCTCTTGCCGGGATCGGCGGGCGGCTCTTCCGCGGCGGGCCGCGCGTCCGCTTCGCTTTGCTTCAGGCGCACCTGAAGCCGGGCTATCTCAAGCGTTTTTTCCCCCAACAGGCGTTGAAGCTCGCGGATCTCCTCTTGCAGCCCATGGATATCGAGGAGCGGTGATTTCGCCGATGCGCCGGCCTTCGCGCGTGCGCCCGCGGTCGGGAAAAGCAGATCGTGGAGAAACGGATTATAGTATTTTATTATATTGATGGCGAACTCATGCGGATCGACCTTAAGGGCCTTGCTCCAGACTAAATACTTCTCCGGAGGAATGCGCCCCTTGCCGATTTCAACCTGGGAAACGAACGTATAAAAATCGATATCGATGAGCTTGGCCAAATCGCGCTGCGACAAGCCTGCTTCCTCGCGCAGGCGCCGCAACCACACTCCCCCTTGCTGGCGCGCCTTCTTGGTCTTCTCATCAAGCTGAATTCTACCCACCATAATGGTCGCTATATCCTAGTTGGTTTTGTGAAGCCCGATTCCCGGCGTCTCAAAAAATCACATATCCCCCGATTCACTGTGTCGTGCCTGCACGCATTAGTCCATAGTCGAACCGACTCAAGCTCGACAGAGATTATTGTCGTCTTCTCACCTGCAAGCCGCGACGGAGCCGCAATTGGACCGGGCTAACATCTCAAGCTCGCCGATATCGTGGCACCTGATCCGGCTTCGCGTGGCGGCAACCGCCATCCTGACCTGCACTCTGATCACGATGTCGCCAGAGCCTGCTGCCGCCCAGCCATGGCAGGCGGCGCACCCGGCGTCGGCCGGATGGTCACAGGAGAAGATAGAAGCAGCGGAAGACTACGTCGCCCGCCTCGGCCCGACCGCCTTCATGATCGTGCAAAATGGCAAAATCATCATGAGATGGGGGGATATTTCGCGCAAGGTGGAGGTTGCGTCCGTCCGCAAGAGCCTCCTTGGCGCCCTCTATGGGATCGCGGTTGCCGACGGCCACATCAGCCTCACCTCCTCCCTCGCCGATCTTGGCATGGACGATAAGGCGCCACCCCTCACTGCCGCGGAAAAACGGGCAACTGTCCGTGATCTGCTGATGGCCCGTTCCGGCGTCTATCACGAGGCCGCCCATGAGACCGCGGAGATGAGACGCAAGCGGCCCAGTAGGGGCAGCCATGCGCCAGGCACATTCTGGTTCTACAACAACTGGGACTTCAATGCCCTCGCCACGATCTACAGGCAGAGGACTGGCGAAGACCTTTTCAAGAGCTTCGCGCAACGCATCGCCGCGCCCATCGGCATGGAGGATTTCGCGATCGGGGACGGTCGTTACGTCACAGAGCCCCCGTCCATTCATCCCGCCTATCCCTTCGCGCTCTCCGCGCGGGACGCGGCCCGATTCGGCCAGTTGTTCGTGGACGGCGGCCAGTGGAACGGCCGGCAGGTCATCCCCGCCGACTGGGTGCGGGAATCAACGACAGCCTACTCTCAAACGGATCGGGGCAGCCGTGGGTATGGTTATCTCTGGTGGACGCTCCGGGCCGATGTTTTCGGACCAGGCGCGGCGCTCGCTTCCGGCTTTGGCGGCCAGTTTATCGCCATCGTGCCGTCGAAACACCTCGTCGTCGTGCAGGTCGTCGCGCGCGGGGACAGAAACAAGGCCCTCCGCACGAGCAATTTCATAGCCATGCTGCGCGGGATCACGGCCACAGCCCCGTGATGGCCGCGCAAGGCCTGCATGTCCGTGCGAACTGCCATCGATACGGTGGGCGAACACCGGGGTGCATTGTCAATGTCCCGGATCTATCGCCTCTCGCGAAAACGACACCACGTTGAACGAGACCGCGTTGGACGACACCGCATTGCCTTCGACAGCATCAGCCAACGCCGCGCTGTCCACCCCCATCCCAAACGGAGGGGCCGTTACCATCACTTGCCGCGATGGCGTGCGGCTCGGTGGCCATCTCTGGCCGGCGTCGACCGGCCCCCTGGCCGGTGTCGTCATCAATCCGGCGACGGGAGTACTGGCGCGTTACTACCACCGCTATGCGGCATTCCTGGCAAGCCGCGGCTTCGACGTCCTCACCTATGACTATCGCGGCATCGGCGCATCACGTCCCGGCCGGCTGCGCGGCAGTGGATATCGTTGGCGTGACTGGGGCGAACGAGACTGCGACGCCGCCTTGCGCTTCATGCTGGAGCACGCGAACGGCGCGCCGATCCGTGTGGTGGGCCATAGCATCGGTGGCTTCCTGCCCGGCCTCGCGGACAGCGCATCGATGATCGACCGAATGCTCACCGTCGGCGCTCAATACGCCTGGTGGGGAGACTATGCCGCGCGCCGGCGGCTTGGCCTTTTCCTCAAGTGGCATGTCGCCATGCCCGCCGCCACGGCGCTCCATGGCTATTTCCCCGGCCGCAGGCTCGGCTGGCTGGAGGACCTGCCCGCCGGCGTCGCGAACGAATGGAGCTTTCGCGGGCCGCGGTTCGAACGCAGCCATCCACGCGGTGAGCGGAAGTCCGTGCTCGCCCGGATGGCCGCCGTGAAAGCGCCGATCCTCGCCGTCTCGGTCACCGATGACGAACTCGGGACCCCCGCCGCCGTGCGCCGCACGCTTGGCTACTACACCGGTGCATCACGAACGATGGTGTCGCTGACGCCCGCCGACTATGGACGGGAGGCCATCGGCCACTTCAGGCTGTTCCATGACAGCCACGCCGGCGACTTCTGGACCGATACGCTGCTCTGGCTCAGGGATGGCGTGAATCCATGGCCGCAGAAGGTCGTGGGGCTGTAATCCGCTGTTTGGACAATACGCCTCCCTCGGAGTTAGACACAGGTGGTCGCGTCGGCCTTGCCGAAGGTCGCGGTCATGGTTTCCCGCGGCTTTATCGCGGCGAGTGACCATACGCCCTGGGGGCAATCGACATTCAAGTATTGCCTAAGAGATACCACCGTCATCACCGGGCCAGCCCCGGTGATCCCGACCCGAAAGGCGCATCGATCCATCGGGATGGCCGGGACAAGCCCGGCCATGACAGCTGAGAATGCTGAATATCGATGGCCCCTAGAACAGGCTAAGCTGCCGCGCGGTCTGCCGCTTTTTTCCGCCTTTTCCGGCCCTGGTCATCAAGTCCGGGGCAATTTCGTTCAGGAAAGGCGAGGACGGCAGCGAGCGGACCGCGCCGCGCCAGAAGCGCTCGGTTGCCCGGCTGAGAAACAGCTGGTCCTTGGCGCGTGTCATGGCGACATAGAACAGGCGCCGCTCCTCAGCCGTGGCGGGCTCGTCCTCGACAGAGGATGTGCCCCAGGAAAACGGCACTAGGCCCGCCTCAAGGCCAACGATGAAGACCACCGAAAATTCCAGCCCCTTCGCCGCATGCATGGTGAGCAGGGAAACGCGGCCAGCCCGCGCATCATGAAAATCGGCTTCGGTCGACAAGGCAACCGCCTCGGCGAACCGCGCCGTCTCGTCCACGACGGCATCGGACGGAGCGAGCGTGGCGAGCCAGCCTTTCGCCTCGGCGAGGGTGGCCGCATCGACCGTTCCCTCGCGGCGCACGATCTCGGCCGCGTCAGCGACGCGCTGCGGCATGTCGCCTTCCACGCCATCCAGCGCCGCAAGGATCGCCTGTACGCCGGGGTGGCCGGCGATCGGTGCCGGCGAGCTCTTGGCGAACGGGATGCCGGCCCGGTCGAAGGCCAGCCTCAAGGCGGCCGACTGGGCATCCGTGCGATACAGCACCGCGCAATCGCCGAAGCCGAGGGCGTTGCTGCCGGCAGCGCCCCCACCGCCGTTGCGGTTGGCCGCCAGCATGTCATGCCCGCCCATCAGCGCCTCGATCGTCGCCGCGACGAATTCGGCCTCTGCCGTTTCGTCGGGCGCCACATGGACCGTGATCTTTGTCCCGGCCGGGCGCATGATGCTGGCGTCCGGCGCCCCGATGAAGCCGGTCGCGGCCTTCACGATCGTTCCGCTGGAGCGGTAATTGCGGCCAAGCCGCAACGTGCGCGCCGATGGAAAATCGTACAGGAAACGCGCGAAACAGCCGGCATCCGCCCCACGGAAACTGTAGATCGCCTGATCGGGGTCGCCGATCACGCAGAGATTGCCGTTCTCGCCCGCGATCAATCGCAACAGGCGATATTGCTGCGCGTCGGCGTCCTGGAACTCGTCGGCGACGATATGCCGATAACGCGCGCGCCACTGGCTTGCGATATCATCATGCCGTTCCAGAAGATCAGCCGACAGGGCGACGAGATCATCGAAATCGACCCAGTCGCGTTCGCGTCCTATCCGCTCGAGCACGGCCCGCGCCTGCGCTTCCTCACCCTGGCCTGAGGCGTCAGCGCGCGGATCCGCCGCCTCGCCGCGCTTGCGCACCGAGACAAGCTTGCGCAGACGCGTCGCTTTCGCATCGCTGATGCCCATGGCGCCCGCCAGAGCCTCCTGCCATTCCTTGTCGGTGGCGACGCGAAGGTCCGCGCTGAAGCCTGCCCTATCGGCATGGGCACGCAGGATTGCCAGTCCCAGCGAATGGAAGCTGTGCACGGCAATGGCGCGCGATGCCTCCGCCAGAAGCGCGGCGAGGCGTGCCCGCAGTTCCTCCGTCGCCTTCCGCGTGAAGGTGATCGCGAGGCAGGATACGGCGGGCACGTCGCGTTCCAGAACGAGATGCGCGAGGCGGCGGGTCAGCATGCGCGTCTTGCCGGAGCCCGGACCGGCAAGGACGATCAAGAGCCCCGAAATGGCCCGGGCCGCGCATGTCTGGTCGGGGTCGAGCCCGGCCAGAACACCCGCCTCACCGGAGCCCGCGGTGGACGCCGCCTCCGGGATCGGCAGGTCGGGCGCGGTACTCCCGGCGGCCGGCGGTGTTGCCGCCGATGCTTTCCGGGGGCGGTTCCTGCGTTGCAAAGGGGCATCGTCGAAGAGGGCCCGGTTGCCCGCGATCGTGTCGATCTCACCCTCTTCGAAAAGTTTGATGACGCCGTATTCACCGTCATAGCCGGCGTTGCGGATGACCTTGCCCGCGCGTAGCCGGGTCACCGCCTCGCCCAGAAGCGGATGGACCCTTGCGACGTCCTCGGCGGGCAGTTCATCCAGCACCGACAATTCCGCGCCCAACGCCGCGATGACACCGTCATAGGCTCCCACTACCTTCTTGGAGGCAACGCCGCTGCCGACGATCTCCGACAGGATTTCCGGCAGCGGGACAAGGCTCGACGCCTTGCCCGCCGTGGCCGGGGTCACGGCGCCCTCCTCGCGATCGGCCAGTGCCTCGACGCGATGCGCGACACCCACCGTCACGGGACGGCCGCAGACGGGGCAACGACCGCCGAGCCCGATCGTCTCCTTGGGGTCGAGCCGCACGCCGCAGGCACGGTGGCCGTCCATGTGGTATTTGCCTTCCTCCGGAAAGAACTCGACCGTGCCGACATAGCCCTCGCCGGTCTCCAGGGCGCCGCGTATGGCGAAGTAATCCGGTGCACAGGCGAAGCGCGTCGCTTCGCGGCCGAGCTTGCCGGGAGAATGCGCGTCCGAATTGGAGGTCAGGCGGAACCGGTCGAGCGAGGAGATGCGCCAGTTCATCGCGGGATCGGAGGACAGCCCGGTCTCGACCGCGAAAATGTGCTGGCTGAGATCGCGGTAGCATTCGTCAATCGAGTCAAAGCCGGATTGCGAGCCCATCGCGGCGAACCAGGGCGTCCAGATATGCGCGGGGACCAGGTAGGAATCCGGCCCCGATTCCAACGTGACCTCCAGGAGGTCCCGCGAATCGAGGCCGAGGATCGGCCGCCCATCCGAGGCGATATTGCCGATGCGGGCGAGGCGCGCCGCCAGTCTGTCCGCCGAATCGAGATCGGCGGCATAAATGAGGTGATGGACCTTCCGCGTCTTCTCGCCCTTCTTGTAGATGGTCGAGATTTCGGTGCAGAGCATGAACGAGACCGGCTGCCGGCAAACGGGCGGCAAGGTCTCGTAAAGGGCGGCCTCGATCTCGGGCTTCAGCCGGAAAAGCCCGTTGCCTTCCGGCTGGAGCTTGTCCTTGATCTCCGCAAGCCAAGCCGGATGCACGCAGTCCCCGGTGCCGACGACCCTTATGCCTTTGCGCGCCGCCCACCAGAACAGATGCTCCAGATCAAGGTCCCGACTGGTGGCGCGGGAATATTTGGAATGGATATGCAGGTCGGCGTGAAAAATCATTGCACCTGGTCGACTGTCTTGCGCCCGTGAGACGTGTGGCCGTCGTCGACACTAGCGCCTGCGGGAGCCTTTCTCCAGCGCCCCGCATCATGGGTTCCTCGACGCGGGACGCCCCTGCGAAAATAGCTGGAAATCGCCGATAACGATCCCGTTCAGACTGCCCCGGATGACAGGCTGGATGGCGCTGTAAGGACGCGCGGATCTTTACAAAATTGACACATCCCGCCATCGCGATTGACATCAATTTTCAACTTAACATGTTGATTTACAATAAGTTCTTGCCTCTCGGCGGCATCCTGTCAATCTATGTACAAATCCAGCTCCGACAGGAATGAGGAGACAGCCGTGTTGGACCAAATTCGTCAAGATCGTCCCCGTTTCGCGTCCGCCGGGCGCCTTGAGACGGTGGTCGCCGCCAAGACCGGCGACCACCCGCTGAAGCGCTATTCCGACCTGAGGGCCGAGGCTCTCTCCCGCTATCCCTCGGGCGTCGGCCCCGGTGGCATCACGGTCGATGACATCGTGCAGCTTCGCTTGCAGAACACCTTCGATACCCATCTCGACATCGCGCGCGCCATGGCCACTGTCGTCCGCCGCGACATGGCGCTGTACGACGCGGACAGCGCGCAGTTCACCCAGTCGCTCGGCTGCTGGTCCGGGTTTCATGCGCAGCAGATGATCAAATCGGTCAAGCGGCTGCGCGGCACCGCGCGTGGCGCCTATGTCTATTTGTCGGGATGGATGGTCGCGGGGCTGCGCAATCGCTTCGGCCACCTGCCCGATCAGTCCATGCATGAAAAGACGGCCGTCGCCGACCTGATCGAGGAGATCTACGTCTCGTTGCGCCAGGCTGACGAAGTGGCTCTGAACGACCTGTTTCGTGCGCTCAAGGCGGCGCGCGCCGCCGGCGACGCGGAGGCCGAGGCCGAGGCGATCGCGGCGATCGACGGCTTCGAGACCCACGTCGTGCCGATCATCGCCGATATCGACGCGGGCTTCGGCAATGAGCATGCGACCTATCTGCTCGCCAAGGAGCTCATCAAGGCCGGGGCCTGTTGCCTGCAGATCGAGAACCAGGTCTCGGACGCCAAGCAATGCGGCCACCAGGACGGGAAGGTCACGGTCCCGCGCGAGGATTTCATCGAGAAGCTGCGGGCCTGCCGCCTCGCCTTCGAGGAACTCGGCGTGACCGACGGCATTGTCGTCGCCCGCACGGATAGCCTGGGCGCGGGGCTGACCCAGAAGATACCGGTCAGCCAGCGGCCCGGCGATCTCGCTGCCGAATATACGAAATGGCTCAGGACGGAGCCCGTGACCGAGGAAAAGCCCCTGCGCGAGGGCGAGGTCGCGCTGTGGCAGGGAGGCCAGCTGGTCCGGCCGGAGCGGCTGGCGAACGGCCTCTTCCAGTTCCGCGAAGGCTCGGGACGGGCGCGTGTCATCGAGGACTGCATCGCGTTCATCAATGACGGCGGCGCGGACCTGCTCTGGATCGAGACCGACACGCCGAATGTCACCGAAATCGCATCGATCGTCAGCGAGATCCGCAAGGCGGCGCCGGGCGCCAAACTCGCCTACAACAATTCGCCGTCGTTCAACTGGACCTTGAACATCCGCAAGCAGGTGCGGGCCGAGTGGCTGTCGGAAGGCCGGATCACGGCGGATGCCTATCCCGACGGAAACGCCCTGATGAAGGCTGAACTGGACGACAGCGAGCTCGGTCATGAGGCCGATGCCCGGCTTGCCCGCTTCCAGGTCGATATCGC